>SLKS01000201.1 GCA_007134465.1 Kiritimatiellia bacterium
CGTCCTTTTTCGAAGGGAACCCGCACCGAACTGCCCATGAGCGACGCTTTCACATGCGCGGCGGAATTGCCTTCCGCATGCCGGTATCCTGCCTCCCATGGAACCAGCCGGTCCAAGGCGGAGGCCATGTCGGCCGTCACGTCCGGATCGGCGTTTTCGTTGATGGTTACCCCCGCCGTCGTATGCGGCACAAACACGGTCGCTACGCCGTCGGCCCGGCCCGACTCCGCCACAAGGCGGGCGACCTGCGCCGTAATGTCCGCCAATTCGGTTCTGCGCCGCGTGCGCAGCTCGATCGTTTTCATGCGCTCATCCTCCCCTGCCGCTTTCCTCACGTGAAGAAAGTGAATGATGGAACAATGGAACCACGATGGCAAGTCCGAAACGGGACAGTCCGAAACGGGACCGGGCGGCAATCGGCAATTCGCATTACGCCGTCCCCCACGACCTTGCTTGCCTCGCCGTAAGGCGGGCTTGCCACGCCGTAGCTTCTGGACGAAGGCGGGCATGCGGATACGGGAGATTGGGGTGGAAAGGCGCGTTTCCCCACCCCAATCTCCGGCTCCTGCCGCACGAGGCGGCAGGGGGCCTAAATCCGTCTTGCGCCTCTTGCGCTTCTTTGCGGCCAATCCTCATGCTGTGCGGCTTTGCTTGACAATGCGACGGCATTCCCCTATCCCATTGCTCCATCATTCCAACCCTATAAAGCCATGAAGATACTGTTGCAAAGGGTAACGGCCGGGCGCGTAACGGTGGACGGCGCGATTGTCGGCGAGATCGGGCGCGGCTACGTGGCGCTGGTCGGCATTGGCGGCGGCGACACGGAAGACGATGCGCGGCGCATGGCCGACAAAACGGTGCGTCTGCGCGTGTTCGCCGACGAACAGGGCAAGATGAACCGGTCGGCGGCGGATGTGCACGGCGAGATTCTGGCCATCTCCCAGTTCACGCTCTACGCGGACACGCGCAAGGGGCAGCGGCCCGGATTCACGAACGCGGCCCCGCCGGACCTGGCCCGGCCCTTGTTCGACGCCTACACGGCCGCCTTGCGCCGCGAACTCGGCGACGACCGCGTCAAGACCGGCGTGTTCGGCGCCTCGATGCAGGTGGACATCTTCAACGACGGCCCCGTCACCATCATGCTGGAATCGTAACGCCGTTCGTTCGTCGGAATCAACGGCCGGGCGACTCTTCCCCGATCGTCCCCAACCGGGAAATCTCTTTGTCCATCTTTTCTTCCAATGCCTTGATCCGGGCGTCTCTTTCGGGAGATGGATCGGGCCATTCGTCGTCTATGGCTTGCATGCCTTCCGCCAGCTCGGCAAAAACAGCGGCTATGCTTTTCTTCTGATCATCTGTCATTCGAGTTATGGCTTCGGCAATATTCCGTTTCATCTCGTCTATGTCATTGGCGCGCTTGTCGTCGGAAACATAAGAGTCCAATAGATGCGCCAGATCTTCTTCAAACAGCGCGCTGGCGACCTGTTCAGGGAAAGCTATCGTTTCGATCGCGAATACTCCCTTGTACAACGCCTGTTCCTTGTCGCCCGCGAACACCAGCTTTCTTGGCCACAATGTGCCGTTATGCCAGCCATGCTCTTCAAACAGGATTCTCTGCCTTCTGTTCTCGGACAGCCAGCGAATGTCCATGGCGACAATCAGGTTTGAACGTGCGTCCGCGTAAAGGGCCACCTCCTTTTCGTCCGTCAAGGTTTTCCACCCATGCGTCAGCCCGGGCACAGTCGGATCCGCAGGGGCGTCGCGCCCGATAGCTTCCGCCGCCTCCAGCCACGCGGGCAGCCGCGCAAAAGCGTCCGCGACCGTTGCCAGCGTTTGGGCAAACAACAACGCTTCGGGAGTCCATGCGCTCGCGCCGCCCTGTATCCAAACGGCGCCGTTTCTTCCGCAACCCGCGACAAGCGGCGCCTCGTCGGACAACGGTTCCTGTCGAAGCAGGTATTCGGCGCCCGCCACATGGCGAAAAAACAGAATCTTATGGCGGGTGCGAATATGCTCGCCCGCCATTGGGGCAGGCTCCCGGCTCGTGGCGGTATCGTCTGGCGAAGCCTTTATGTCCGTTCTCTCGGGAATTGTCGCGCCGACAATGCGCACATCCGACTCCAGGGCGAGAACAGGCTTCCGCTCGTGTTTCAACTCGCGTGTTCCTTGCAGGGCAACCCAACGGACTTGTTCTCCCGGCTTCGACCGAACATGTTCCTGAACAACGGCAAGCGTTTCGGACGTCTCTCTTGTCTTTCTAAACAACACGCCCAACACAGTCGCGACGAAAAGCAAAAGCGCAATGCACACAGGCATGGCCTTCTTCATGGAGCAGATCTCCCTTGCCGGATCTCGGAACCGTCAGATTGTGTGTCCCATATTCCCTTTGTTTCCCGGCGGCGGAACCCTACTCGCGCGAATGTCTCGAACCTCCGAGCCGGTGGATTCGCGGCGATTCAACCGTATGTCCTTGGCGATCAACCATTTTTATTGCTTTTCCGCTTGGCCAATCGAAATACACCGTTGCGTAGGGTTCGTCTCCCGGATACGCTATACCCAGTTCGACTGTGTTACGGGAAAGAAAACACACTTTAACTACTCCGTCTTCTTTCCAAACTGCCGCATGTTGTTTGTGAGGAAAATCAGCGTCTTCCCGAATAAGATCGTGTTTCGCTATGTCGAAGGCCAAATCAACATAGCGGTCTTGATCGGGCTTTTCCAAGGTCGTCAGCGTTTTTGACAATGAGCCAAACACTATTTCCAATGAACGGTTATCCAATTTCTCCTTTTCGTCCGCAGTCGCACAGCATGTCCGGGATAGGGGCCCCTTTCGCTCCCATGTCTTTCCAAGCCATACGCCCAACACAGTCGCGACGAAAAGCAAGAACGCAATAAACACTGGCATGGCCTTCTTCATGGAGCAGATCTCCCTTGCCGGATTTCAGAACCGATAGATTGCGTGTTTCTGTTTCCGCTACATGCCCAGCACATAGGCGAAGACGAGCGGGGCGACGATGGTGGCGTCGGATTCGATGATGAAGCGCGGCGTGTCCACGCCCAACTTGCCCCAGGTGATCTTTTCGTTCGGGGTTGCCCCGGAATAGGAACCGTAGCTGGTCACCGAATCGCTGATCTGGCAGAAATAGCCCCAGAGCGGGGTATTCGTCTTACGCAAATCGAGCCGGAGCAGCGGCACCACGCAGATGGCAAAGTCGCCGGCGATTCCGCCGCCAATCTGGAAAAAGCCCCAGGACGTTTCGGCGGCGGCCTCGGAATACCATTCGGCCAGCCGCATCATGTATTCGATTCCGCCGCGAACAGTCTGCGGGTTCTTGACAGCGCCGTCCAGGCAGCGCGCGGCGAACACGTTGCCCATGGTCGAATCTTCCCAGCCAGGCACGAATACGGGCAGATTCTTCTCCATGGCGGCCATCATCCAGGAATCTTTCGGGTCGGCACAGTACGAGGAGGCCAGTACGCCCGAGCGCAGGACCCGGTACATGAACTCGTGCGGAAAGAGCCGTTCCCCCTTGCGGTCGGCGGTTTGCCATTCTTTCAGCAACGCCGCTTCCAGACAGCGCATCGCCTCGTCCTCCGGGATGCAGGTATCCGTCACGCGATTCAGCCCCTTGGCCAGCAGAGCGGCTTCGTCTTCCGGAGTCAGATCGCGGTAATGGCTCACGCGCACATAGCGGTCGTGCGCGACAAGCTTGAACAAATCCTCTTCGAGATTGGCGCCGGTACAGGAGACGGCATGCACCTTGCCGGCCCGGATCATCTCGGCCAGCGAGATGCCCAGTTCGGCCGTGCTCATGGCGCCGGCCAGCGAGACCAGCATTCGGCCGCCCTCCGTCACATGCCGATCGTAGGCCTGGGCCGCATCGAGCAATGTGGCCGCATTGAAATGCCTGTAATGGCGCCGCAAAAAATCCCTAAGCATTTCCTTGCCCATTCGTTTCGTCCTCCCTTCAGGCGAATTCAGACCGGGCCACGTCGCCAGATCGCTCCATGATGTTGTTCGCAGTTTGTCTGTCGCCACCGGTTTTCTATCGCAGCCCAGACCGTCACCGTCATGGAACGGCGACGGAGGCCCGTCGCCCTCCAGATGCGCGAACCGGCCTGGAGGGCGGCAGGCCCCTGCCGCCGAATGGCGGGCAACCGTTCGTCTATCAGCTTCGTCGGCCTTAATCTCCCTCTGCGAACCAGTTGATTATGACCGTAGCGCCTGCGCGGGAAGCGGGCAACCCTTATTTGCCCGCTTTCTCCTTGCCTTGTTGTTTTGGTTGGCCTATGTCTTACGGACATGAACGGGAACGGAGACAGGGAGATGGCGCCCGCCGCGGCCGCCGCTGAACCGGCCGAGGAAATGAGCGGCGTGGTGGAGAATCTGGTCTACCACAGCGAAACCAACGGCTACACGGTGTGCGCCGTGACCATTCCGGGCAAGAAGGATCCGGTCACGGTCGTGGGTCATTGCCCGGCGATCTGGGTGGGCGAAAGCATACGCACGACCGGCCGCTGGGTTCGGCACAAGCGGCACGGGCTCCAGTTCCAGGCGGAAACGATCACCTGCATCGTGCCCTCGTCGGTCAAGGGCATCGAACGCTACTTGGCCAGCGGCGTAATCCGCGGCATCGGCAAGGTCAATGCGGCGCGCCTGGTCAAGGCGTTCGGCAAGGACACGCTCGACATCATCGAGAAGCATTCCAAGCGGCTCGAGGAAGTGGAAGGCATCGGGCCGATGCGCCGCCAGATGATCAAGGAGTCGTGGCAGGAACAGAAGGCCGTGCGCGACATCATGATCTTCCTGCAAGGGCACGGCATCGGCACGGCCCAGTCCGGTCGCATCTACCGGCAGTATGGCAGCCATGCCATCGCCATGATCACGGCAGACCCCTATCGGCTCTGCCGCGACATCTGGGGGATCGGGTTCAAGACGGCCGACCGCGTGGCCATGAGCCTCGGGGTTCCGTCGCATTCCCCGCTGCGCGCGCGGGCCGGCTTGGTTCACACCCTGCTCAGCCTGGCGGAAGCCGGCCATTGTTTCTGTCCGGAACCCCTGCTGCTGCTCGAAGCGCAAACCTTGCTCGACATTCCCGTCGAGATCCTGGCCGCCGCATTGAATCACGAGGTCGAGTGCGGGTCGGTGATCCGGGAGGACGACCGCATCTACATCGCCTCGCTCTACGAAGCGGAAGTTCGCGTCGCCGAGCGCATCC
Organism: Kiritimatiellia bacterium; assembly: GCA_007134465.1. Taxonomy (GTDB): domain Bacteria; phylum Verrucomicrobiota; class Kiritimatiellia; order UBA8416; family SLMC01; genus SLMC01. The sequence goes on from SLKS01000201.1 coordinate 5,220, forward strand.
GCCGCCTGAACGAGGCGCATGCCGCGTTTCGTCCCATCGAAACGGACAAGGCGATTCCCTGGGCCGAGGCCAAAATGGGGCTGCTATTCGCGCCGCGCCAGGCCGAAGCCCTGACGCTGGCGCTGTCGCGCAAGGTGTCCATCATGACCGGCGGCCCGGGCGTGGGCAAGACTACGCTCGTCCGCGCGCTGTCCGACGTTTTCCGGCGCCGCAATCTGACTGTCACGCTGGCCGCGCCGACCGGCCGCGCCGCCAAGCGCATGGAGGAAGCCACCGGCCAGCCGGCCGCCACGCTGCATCGGCTGCTCAAGTACCAGCCGCGCACCGGCCAGTTCGAACACGGCCCCGACCTGCCGCTCGAAGGCCACGTGTTCATCCTCGACGAAGTCTCCATGATAGATTTGCCGCTCATGAGCGCCTTTCTGGCCGCCTTGCCCGACCCGAGCCATCTCGTGCTGGTCGGCGACATTGACCAGCTTCCGAGCGTGGGGCCCGGCAACGTGCTGCGCGATCTCATAGATTCCGGCGCGGTCCCGTCCGTCAAGCTCGATGTCGTCTTCCGACAGGAATCCGGCGGCTGGATCGTGCGCAACGCGCACCGGGTGAACCAGGGCGAGCCGCTCCAACTGCCCGAAGGCGAGGACGATTCCGATTTCTATTTCATCGAACGTCAGGAACCGGAGCAGGTCATCGCAACGCTCAAGGATCTGGTCGTGAACCGCATCCCCGACCGGTTCGGCTTCGACCCCATGAACGACATTCAGGCGCTCACCCCGATGCGCCGCTACCAGTTGGGCGCCGACAACCTGAACGCGCTGATGCAGGAATGGCTCAATCCGGACGGCCCGCATCTGGAGCGGTTCGGCCGCCTCTATCGGGCCGGGGACCGGGTCATGCAAATTCGCAACAACTACGACAAGGACGTGTTCAACGGAGACATCGGCCGCATCGCCTCGCTGCACGCGGAAGACCGGAAGCTGACCGTGGACATGGACGGCCGTTCCGTCGCCTACGATTTCAACGAGCTGGACGAACTGACGCACGCCTACGCCTGCACCATACACAAAGCGCAAGGCTGCGAGTATCCGGCGGTGATCGTGCTGCTGGCCACCCAGCATTTCCGCATGCTGCAACGCAACCTGCTCTACACGGCCCTGACCCGCGGCAAGAAGCTGGTCTGCCTGGTCGGCTCGCGCAAGGCGGTGCATATCGCCATTCGCAACAACGAAATCGGCTTGCGGCGCACCGGCCTGCGCCAACGTCTGCTCGGCCCGGCGCGGTAGCGACACACCGTTCAGGCGCTTGTTCGCATTCTTTCCGCTTTCCGTCTGTAGGCGCGACCGGTTTGCCATCGCAGCCCAGACCGTCATCGTCAAGAAACGGCGACGGAGGCCCGTCGCCCTCCAGATGCGCGAACCGGTCTGGAGGGTGGCAGGCCCCTGCCACCAGATGGCGAACCCGGCGACGGAGGCCCGTCGCCATCCAGGTGCGCGAACCGGCCTGGAGGGTGGCAGGCCCCTGCCACCAGATGGCAAACCCGGCGACGGAGGCCCGTCGCCCTCCAGGTGCGCGAACCGGCCTGGAAGGTGGCGGCAAAGTGTACGCTTAAGAAAACGATTAAGTGTCCGGAGCGCCGAAGGCGCTCTTAGACTTTCCCGTACACTTGATCGCACGCTTCGCCTCCACCCTTTATTGGTTACGCTTCAACGAACCGCTTAGTCGGGCTGCGGAGAAAAAAAACTCGTTATAGAATCGATTGATCCGACTCTCGCCAGAATCCCTCACGATTATCAACTCCGAAGAGGCAAAAACCACAAGCAAAGGGCGTGTACGCTGTTCAGCCAGCCTTTTCCAGAACCGCTGTGCCATCCATGTAGGGGACGATCGCCTCGGGCAGGACGACGGAACCGTCCGCTTGCTGGCCGTTCTCGAGGATGGCCACCATCAGCCGCGGCAAGGCCACGCCCGAGCCGTTCAAGGTATGGACGAACGCGGTCTTCCCGTTCGCGTCGCGCAGGCGGATAGTGGCCCGGCGCGCCTGGAAATCCTCGAAATTGCTGCAGGACGAGACTTCCAGCCAGTCCTGCTGGCCCGGCGCCCAGAGTTCGATATCGTAGCATTTGGCCGCCGCGAACGAGAGATCGCCTGCGCACAGGGCCACGACGCGATAGGCCAGACCCAGCCGTTGCAGCACGGTTTCCGCATTGCCCACCAGCGATTCAAGCTCGGCATAGGACGTGTCCGGCGCGACGAATTTGACCATCTCCACCTTGTCGAACTGATGCACGCGAATGAACCCGCGCGTATCCTTGCCCGCCGCGCCGGCTTCGCGCCGGAAACAAAGGCTGTGCGCGGTCAGATACACCGGCAGCGGACGCGCGACGATTTCTTCCCGGAAATAATTGGTGACCGGCACTTCGGCCGTGGGGATCAGCCACAGGTCCTCGTCGCGCACGCCGTACATGTCTTCGGCCATCTTCGGCAACTGGCCGGTCCCGGTCATGCTGCCGGCGTGGCAGAGAACCGGCGGGCAGATTTCCGTATAGCCATGCTCGCGGGTGTGCAGATCGAGCATGAACCGGATCAGCGCCCGCTGCAATCGCGCGCCGTTCCCCACCAGCAGCGGGAACCCGGCGCCGCTCATTTTGGCGCCGCGCGGAAAATCGAAGATGCCCAGCGCCTCGCCCAGCGCCATGTGATGTTTCGGCTCGAAATCGAACGCGCGCGGCTCGCCCCAGCTCCGCACCGTCGCGTTCGCGCTCGCATCCTGTCCGTCCGGAACCGATTCGTGAGGCACATTCGGCAGATGCAGCAACGCCTCGTCGCGCGCGGACTCGGCCTCGCGCGCGTCCCGGTCCAGCGCCTGGATCCGGTCCCCCAGTTCGCGCACAGCCTCCTGCGCCGCCGCCGTGTCTTCGCCCTTTTTCCTTAAGGCGCCAATCTCCTTCGAGGCCCGGTTGCGTTCATTGCGCAGCCGCTCGACCTCCGTCAGCGCTGTACGCCGCTTCTCGTCCGCCGCCAAGACGCGGTCCAGCAGCGTCAGGTCGGCCCCTTTGCGCGTCAAGCCCAGCCGCACGGCGTCGGTGTTTTCCCGTATGCGTTTGATATCCAGCATGACTTCCTCCTGGCAGTTCCCCCACCCTTCGCAAGAAACCCTAGCGCTATTCGGTTTCGACTGCAAGCGCGGGAAACGCCAATTGCCGCTGGACAACGCGCCCGATCCATGGGACAAGACTGGAGACGTTCACGAAACAGCGAGAGACAGCAATGCGTTCCTATGCGATTATCGGGTGCGGCGGGATCGGCGGCTACTACGGCGGGCTCCTGCAGCGGGCCGGGCACCCGACCTGCTTCCTGTTGCGCAGCGACTGGGCGCATGTGCGTCGGCATGGCCTCGATATCCGCTCGAAGAACGGAAATTTCCGGCTGCGCCCGGTTCGCGCCTGTCGTCGCCCCGAAGACATGCCGCCGTGCGACGTTGCGATCGTGGCCCTGAAAGCCACGGAAAACGCGCGCCTGTCCGCCGTCTTGCCGCCCTGGGTTTCCGAACGGCCCTGCACCGTCGTCCTATTGCAGAACGGGCTCAACCAGGAGGCGCATGTCGCCGCCGCCGCACCGCGCAGCCGCGTGATCGGCGGCCTGTGCTTCGTCTGCAGCATCAAGGCGGGGCCCGGCCTGATCCGTCATCTCGATTACGGGCGCGTCGCGCTGGCCGACTATCGGCCCGACCGTCGGCCGGGCGTCTCGTCCGCGCTGCGGCGCGTCGCTACGGATTTCGAACGCGCGGGCATTCCCGTCGCCTGTGCGCCCGACCTGTACGCCGCGCGCTGGCACAAGCTCATGTGGAACATTCCGTTCAACGGGTTGAGCGCGCTGCTGCTTTCCGATACGCGTCAACTGCTGGCGCTGCCGGAAACGGCCGAACTGTGCCGGGAACTGATGCGGGAAACGGCGCGCGGCGCCCGGGCCTGCGGCGCGCCGATCCGGCCCGGCTTCGCGAACGCCATGATGGCCGATACCGCCGTCATGAAACCCTACGCCACCAGCATGCTGCTCGACCGCAAACGGAAACGGCCCATGGAAGTGGACGCCATCTACGGCGAACCCTTGCGCGATGCCGCCCGCCACGGCTGCCGACTGCCCCGCATGGACATGCTCTACCGCCAACTGGTCTGGCTCGACTCGCGCCATGCGAGTGAAAGAAGCGATCGGCGAAAAAGAATCCGAAGACCCATTTCTTGATCTTCATGATTCTATCCGCGCCTTCCGTGCAATCCCTGATCGGACGTTACAAGCGAAGCCCGCCTTGACTTTTTCGAGGACGAGAACGACGACGAGGCGAGCCAACCCGTGTACAGACATCCCCATCGCCGGAATGTTTACTGTTTACCGATCACTGGCCACTGGTCACTGATGACTTCCCGCTCCCGCTTCAGGCGGAAATGGATTCCTCGGCGCCTTCCTGCTGGAGGCCGGCGGCCTTGACCACGTCGCGATGGATGTAGATTTTGCGACCGGCAGTCACGGCCAGGATGATGGCGTCGCTGGCGCGGCTGTCGAGCGACAGCAGGTTGCCGTCGGCATCGCGGAAGAAGATGCGGGCCAGGAACACGCCCTCCTGCATGGCTTCGATCGCCGCGTACTCGATGCGGGCGTTCAGCTTCCCGACAAACGCCACGGTCAGATCGTGCGTCATCGGCCGCATCGAGAGTTCGCCCTGCAGTTTCATGCGCAGGGTTTGCGCTTCGCGGTCGCCCACAAAAATCGGCACCACAACGCCCGCCCCGCGCGATCCGACTGTGCGCAAGAGCATCAAATACGAACCGACACGCGGATCGAAGCCGGCCTCGAACGCTTCGGCTTCCAGAAAATTCTTCATGTCCAACGGCTTGGCCGCCTCCGGCGTATCGGGGTCTGCGGCTTCCGCCTCCGGCGGGTCGGCTTCCGGGGTTTCCTCTTCAGGCTCCGCAGCCGCTTGCGGCGCAACCGGTTCCGCATCGCCCGAGCCTGGCGCGGGTCCGGTCGCGGCGCAGCCGACGAGCGAAATCAGAAGAATGGATTCTGCGAAAAAGAGACTGGTTTTCATGGCCGCTCTCCTCTAGGGTATGGCGCGTACGGTAATTCGGCATCCGCCGCCGCCGTGCGATCAACGGCGAAAAGAATGGCAAACTGCACAAACAAAATCAAGGGAATAGTTCGGCTCCGATACACGACGCCGGGTATTGCCGACGGGCTCGTCGCTCGCGAAGTCTCGCTTTGAGCGGCCTTTACGCCCGCGTTCGAACCCTTCCTGCAAGGAAAGCGCTCCGATGAACAAAACAACGGCATTGATTGTCCGGTGCGGAACCGAGCCATGGCGAGCCATGGCCGAAACGTCGCGGCAGACGCTTGCGCCCGGCGAGCCGTTCGCGGTGGAACTGGCCTCGGGCGGGCATTGGTTCGGACATGGATTCAACCATGTTCAGCCGTGGCCGCTTGAATCCGGATCGCTTGTCAACCCGACGTTCGCGGTGAACAACATTCAGAGCCCGATCTGGCTATGCTCCAACGGATACGCGATTCTCGCCGACACAACCGAACTGCTCGACGTGCGCGTGAACGAGAACGGCGACGGCCTGCTGCGAATCCTTTGCCCGTCCGCGCCCATAACCGTCCGCCTGTTTCGCGGCGAGACGTTGCCCGAAGCGCGAGCCGCGCTCATGAGCCGGCTCGGATGGCCGGCGCCGCCGCCTGCCGCGCACATGCTGGGCGACAGCCTCTTCTGCTCCTGGACGCAATACCCGCGCGCCGTCACGCAGGACAGAATTATCGGCATGGCGCGGAGCATTCGCCATTACGAGTATCCCTGCTCGACCCTGATCCTTGACGACCGCTGGGAATCCTGTTTCGGCGAACTGCGCTTTTCCCGGGATTTCCCAGCCCCAAAAGCCATGGTCGAAACCCTGCACGAGCTGGGCTTTCGCGTCTGGCTGTGGGTGACGCCATTCGTCAATCGGGAAGCTTCGAGCTTCGGCGACCTGGCTGCGCGCCGCCTTCTGGTTCCGGACCGGCAGGGGCGCGGCGCCGCGCTGATGCGCTGGTGGGGCGGCACCGCCGGGCTTGTGGACGTGACCAACCCCGACGGCCGCGAATGGTATGCGTCCAAACTGCGAGCCTTGAAAAACGACTTGGGCGTGGACGGCTTCAAGATTGACGGCGGCGATTTCAAATATCAGCCGAATCCCGCCGAATCGGCCTGGCACGATTTCCAAGGGCCGTCCGGCTACATGGACCGCTTGCTCGCCGTATTCGAAGAGCTGGCTCCCAATCAATGCGAAACGCGAACAGCCTGGCTCAGCCAGCGGCGCGGCATCCTTTGGCGCGAAGGCGGCAAAGACACCCATTGGGGCCTGGACAACGGCCTGCAGGCGCTTGTGACGCTCGCGCTGCATCTGGGGCTCATGGGCTACGACCTGCTGATTCCCGACATGGTTCCCGGCCGCATGCAAACCTTGCAGTCGGATCATCCCATGCCGACCGACGAGCTCATGGTGCGCTGGACGGAAGCGTCGGCCTTCATGCCCATGCTCCAGTTTTCCTATTTCCCATGGAACTTCGCGCCGGAGACCCAGGCTGTCGTCCGGTCCTACGCATGGGCGCACAAAGCATTGGAACCCTATCTGGCCGAACAGGCGCGCGACCGTCGCGCGCCGCTGCTGCGGCCGATCTGGTACGATTCGCCTCTCGAAAGCTCGCTCTATGCGGTCGCGGACGAATTCATGCTCGGCAGCGATCTTCTCGCGGCGCCGGTACTGACGGAAGGCCGTGTCGTGCGCGACATTGCGCTGCCGCCGGGCGACTGGATCGACGCCTGGAACGGCACGGCGCATGGGGCCGGCCGGCTTGCCGACTATCCCGCGCCCTGCCCGGGCATGCCGCTGTTTGTCCGTTCCGGCCGAAGCGATCTTCTGCGGGCTCTCTCGCCCGGGCTGAAAAGCATCGAACGAGGCGGCATCAAGTCCGGCCGCGTTTCCGCCACGTATCGGGCGGGGCTGGACCGGGATTTGAACGTGTCGGGTTGACAGCGGGGAAACGGGCGATGGCGGGCGTGGCAAGAGTGCTGATGGACGCGAAGGTGGGGAAGCGGCTCGATTACGCGATCCCGCCGGCGTTGGCGGACCGCATCGCTGTCGGCTCGCGCGTCGTGGCGCCGCTGGGCAAGCGCGAAACGCAGGGCACAGTCGTGGCGCTGGCGGACCGCTCCGATTTCCCGAATCTCAAGCCGATCCTGTCGCTCGCCGGCGAGGAGGCCGCCTTGAGTCCGGCGCTGCTCGATCTCTGCGTCTGGATGGCCGACTATTACGGCGCGCCGCTGGAAACCGCCATGCGCACGGCCTTGCCCGGTGCCGTCAGGAAACAGAACGCCTCGTTCCGGCGTCGCATCCGCGTGCGGCTCGCCGACGCGCCGCCCGCCGTCCCGCCCGCGCGCGCACCCACCGCCAAGCAGCAAGCCGTACTGGACTGGCTGGCGACGCGCCCCGACGGCGCCTGGCTCGGCGACCTGACCCGCGAAACGAATCTGACCGCCGCGCCCGTGCGCACCTTGGAAAAGCAGGGCTGGCTCGTGCTGGACAGCGCCGCCGACCGACGCGATCCTCTGGCGCATCGCGAAATCCTGCCGACCGCCCCGCTTGCGCTCATGCCGCAACAGGAAGCGGCCCTGAACATGGTGCGCGAGCGGCTGGCCGCCCTGCGCGACCCCGCTCCTTCCGAGGGGCCGAAAGCGCCCGCCGCTCCTGCGGAAGATAACGTGACGCTGCTGCACGGCGTGACCGGCAGCGGCAAGACCGAAGTGTATCTTCAGGCGATCGCCGAGTGCCTGCGGCAGGAGCGAGGCGCGATCGTGCTTGTGCCCGAGATCTCGCTCACCCCGCAAACCGTGGAACGGTTCCAGGCCCGGTTCGGCGAACGAATTGCCGTACTGCACAGCGGCCTGTCGGACGGAGAACGCCATGACGAATGGCATCGCATCCGTCGCGGCGAAGCGGCGATCGTCGTCGGCGCCCGCTCGGCGGTGTTCGCGCCCGTGCGCCGGCTCGGCCTGATCGTCGTGGACGAAGAGCACGACACCGGCTACAAGCAGGACGAAGCTCCGCGCTACAACGCGCGCGACGTGGCCGCCATGCGCGGAC
>SLKS01000128.1 GCA_007134465.1 Kiritimatiellia bacterium
CAGGTACGCGGCGGCGAGCAGCGCCGACGACGGCCGGACGAGGTAGCGGGTCGGCATGCGGACGATGGCGAGAGAAAGACGTTAAGCAACCGATGTGCGGAAAGGAAACCATGAACGCATGGCGAACGGGAATCGGAATGGCCGCCGCGCTGGCTCTATGGGCTCATGCGAGCCTTGCTCAAGACCTGGAGGCGGCGGCGAGTCAGGCCGTGCCGCTCGAAACGCGAATCGCGGAACGCGACTGGGCCGTTCGCCTGCGTGCGGAAGCGACCGACACGTCCGACCGAACCGATTTGCTCAAGGAGAATCCGGGATATGCGTCCGTGCCCGCGCGCATAAGGGCGGGCGAGATTCGCTGGCTCCATGAAAGCCGTGTTTCGGTCGCGGCCTGGCAGGAAACCTGGACAACGAAACAGCGGCAGAGCAGCCGGCGCTACGGCGGCGTTTTCGATTTTCCGCTGCGCGATGCCTGGAACGCCCGTTTGCGGCTGACCCGCTGGGACGAGGGCGACCTGTTCGCCGACGCGACCTTTTTCCATTTCGGCGTCGGCGGCATGGCCAGCGACCGCGTCTTTTCGCATACCGAATACATGCGCAGCAGGTTCGGCGAGGCGGGCGGAACGCATCAGGTCTCCCAGTATGTTTCCTGGTCGCCCGGTTCGCGGTTGCGGCTGGGCGGCTACGGCGCGCTCGGCAAGCACGAGCGGCGCAGCCGCCATTCCTGGTACGGGGGCGGGTTCGTCGGCGCGGAGCTTGTGCCCGACTGGACCGTCCTGCGCGCCGAAGCGCTGACAGGCGGCGGTCCGTACGGGCGGGATTACGCCGAATACCGCGCGCATCTCTACCAGCGCCTGAACGACTTCGCGACGCTGCGCCCGGATATCCGTCTGTATCGGCAGGCGGGAGGGGATAGCGAATCGCTGGCGTTTGGCCTGAAAGCCATCGTCTATCTCTCTCCGGCGCTTGACCTGCAGGCCGGATATCGTTACTACGAACGAAGACACGGAGTACGCATGGACACCGCCATGCTGGGCTTCGGCATGATTTTTTGACGGATGAAGTCTATGAACCGACCTGCTCCGCCCGGCTTCTTGGGCGCCGATGTTCACCCGGAAGTCGTCGGCATGATCTGTACGGCCGGCCATGTGGATCATGGCAAGACGCGACTGGTCGGCATGCTCACCGGCTGCAGCACCGACCGGCTCAAGGAAGAACGCGAACGCGGCCTGACCATCGAGCTGGGTTTCGCGCCTTGTTTTCTGGGCGACAATCTCTGTGTCGGCATCGTGGACGTGCCCGGGCACGAACGGTTCGTGCGCACCATGGTCGCTGGCGTGTCCGGCATTGATCTGGCGCTGCTGGTCGTCGCCGCGGACGACGGGATCATGCCGCAGACGGTCGAGCATCTTCAGATTCTCGAGATGCTGGGCGTACGGCACGGCATGGCTGTCCTGACGAAGACGGATCTTGTCGCGCCGGATTTGCTCGCGCAGCGGATGGAAGAAGCCGCGACGTTCCTGCGCGGCACGTTTCTCGAAGGCGCGCCCGTTCTTCCCGTGTCGTCGGAGACGGGCGCAGGCTATGGCGAATTCTATGGCGAGCTGGTCGCCCGCATTCGCGCCCTGCGCCGACGGCCGAACGACGGGGTCTTCCGCATGCCGGTCGAACGGCTGTTCCGTCGCGAGGGATTCGGCGAAGTGATTTCGGGCATTGCCGTATCCGGGCGCATCCGGACCGGCGATGCCGTCGCGCTCTCGCCCGGCGGGCAAACGGGCAAGGTGCGCGGACTGCAATGCTTCTTGCGTTCGGCCGAAGAAGGCGGCGCCGGCCAATGCCTGGCGCTGAACGTGCCCGAATGGGGCAAGCATCCGCCGCAGCGCGGGCAAGTGGTCACACTGCCGGGCTACCTGTCGTCCGCCACGTTGTTTTACGCGCGGCTGCATGCCGTGCCGCGGCTCGATCCGCCCTTGCGCCATGCCGAAGCCGTTCGTTTCCATGCGGGAACCGCCGACATGCCCGCCAAGGTGTATTTGCTCGAGGAAACGGAATTGCCCGGCGGGGGAAGCGCGGCGGCTACGATTCGGACCGCGCGCCCTGTCGCCGCCGCGGCGGGCGACCGCTTCCTTCTGCGGCGCGTTTCGCCGGCCGCGACCGTGGCCGGCGGCCGCATCGCCCTTGCCGAATCGGGCGATCGGCGCCCGCGGCGCGCTGTCATGCTGGAAACGCTGCTCGACTGCGAACGGTTTTTCGCGGATGCCGCCGCGGATGCCGATGCGCCCGACTACCGGGATCGGCAGGTCGAATTCGCGCTGTATCGCCGCGGCATGAACGGCGCAACCGTTCCGGATCTTGCCCGGGACGCTTTGCTGACGCCGTCGGCATGCGCCGAGTCCTGCGCCCGCTTGCGGGAGGCCGGTCGGATTCTGGAGGTCAAAGAGGGCGAATTTCTTCATCGGGACGCCTTGCGAAACGGGTGCGAGATCGGACGCGCCTGCCTGGACAAGGCGCGCAAGGCCGGGCGCCTTCTGGTTCCGCTCGTCGAATTTAGGAAATGGCTGCCCTCGGCATCGTCGGCCGCGCGGAACGCGGTCTGTCTTCGGCTCGAAGAGGATGGAGCCATGGCGCGCGAGGATCAGGCGCTTCTGCTGTATGCCGACCCCGCCAGTCTGCCCGTTGCCGACCGGGCATTGGCCGAACGGATACTGCGTTTGTATGCCGATACCGGCTACCGTTCGCCGCATCCGTCCACGCTAGCCGAAACGCTGGCTGTTCCCTCCGCCGATGCCGCGCGTATTCTCGAATACCTGATCCGGGCCCGGCGTCTGGTCGCCTTGTCCGATGCGGTTGTGCTCGACGCCGGCCATTATCGTGCGGCTCAGGACATGGCGGTCGAAACCATTCGAAGCGCGGGCGTGCTCGATTCTCCCGCTTTTCGCGACCGCTTGAACACCACGCGCAAGTACGCCATGACCCTGCTCGACTACATGGATGCGCAAGGCATCACCGTCCGCAGCGGCAACACGAGAAAACTGCTGCCCGACTACACGCAACGCCTGTGGAAATGATTCTTCGGGTGCAAAGGCGATGTGTTTTTCCCTGGAACAAATGAATTAACTTCAAAGCAAATGAGGCGGGCACTTAAAAGAATCGGTTACGATATTGAAATCAATAAATCATCAGGAATGAGTGACAGATTTATATTTTTTGATGTGGTGCTTTATGACAACTAAGGCAAGGCTTCTAGGAGCATCATTTGGTATTATGATCGTTGTTTTCGTATGTTTTCTTTTTCTAAGGCTGTGGGCATGGTCGGAAACGAAGCACTATATGATCGAAAACCTCGACAGTGCTATCGGGGAAGAGATTGTGATAAAACCTGATTTGTTGATGATAGAAAGAATGGTTTTGGAACAGAGGGGTATATTCATCAGTCATCGCCCAGATTTGGGGTCAGCCCTTCAGAATACATTTTATTTGTTGCATGCGGGAAGCGGCTTTGCCATAGTGACAGCCATGCGAACAAAGGAGGTGTGGCGAGCATGGCAAGGCATCTGCG
>SLKS01000369.1 GCA_007134465.1 Kiritimatiellia bacterium
CTTTCCCAATCCGCAGGCTGAAGGCAACTCTTCGGCACAGGCTTGCTACGCCTGCTTCCTTTGGCCTTCTCGCTTCCGCTGCCGCGCCCCTCGGGTAGAGTGGCATATTTGGAATTGCTGCATGAGTGCGATTGCGCTGGCAATCTATTCCCCAATATGAAACGGTAGGGATGTCTCTATGGATTAGCCTTTGATGTTTGAATGTTTCGTTGCCTCTTCAATGGCAACAGCCATTGCGGTGAAAGGGGCGGGCTATGCCGCCCGAGGAGCGACATGAGCGGACGCGTGCTGGGCATGGGCGTGGATCTGGTCGAGAACGAGCGCATGAAAGCCTCGCTCGACCGCTGGGACCAGGCGTTCAAGGATCGGGTCTTTCTGCCCGAGGAACAGCGCTATTGCGAATCGAAAGCCTTTCCGCATCATCATTACGCGGCGCGTTTCGCCGTTAAGGAGGCGGTATCGAAGGCGTTCGGCACCGGGATCGGCCCGCGCATCAACTGGCTGGACATGGAAGTGATGCGGCATCCGGATACCGGCGCGCCTTCCGTGCGACTGCTCGGCAAGGGCGACGCGCTGGCCAAGGAATGCGGCGCGACAACCGTGCTGACCAGCCTTTCGCATACGCGAACCTATTCGGTCGCCTCCGCGCTGATTTTAGGGTAATTGAACAGAAGGCAACGAAGTAAACAAAGAGGGGCGGGCACACTTCGTTTCCTTCGTTATCTTGAGCGAAGCGGGTGTTCAAAGAATTTAGGTACAAAAGATACACGCAAAAGCGTGTATCTTTTTGAAAAAGGGTCAAAAACATGAGGGTGGCGACGGCCGAACAGATGCGCGCGCTGGATGCGCGGACGATCGCGGAGGCCGGCATTCCGGGCGAAGTCCTGATGGAGCGGGCAGGCGCGGCTGTGGCGCGCGCCGTCCGGCGCATGGCGGACCATGCCGGGCTGCCGCAGCGTTGCCTGCTGATCGCCGGCAAAGGCAATAACGGCGGCGACGCCTTCGCGGCCGCGCGCCACTTGCGCCAGACCGGTTTCGCGGCGACCGTGTGGACGGCCTGCGCGATTCGGGACTTGACCGGCGATGCGCGCATCCATTTTCAACGCATGACCGAGACCGGCATCGCGGCCGAAGAACGCGCGACGGAAGCCGCATGGCAACCGTCAGGCGCGGAGTTCGAGGCGGATGCGTTCGGCATTGTCGTGGATGCCGTACTGGGGACCGGTCTGAGCGGTTCCGCGCGCGGCGTCGCCGCCTGCGCAATCGAATGGATCAAGGCGGCGAGCCGTTTTCGCCCGGTAGTCGCCGCGGATATTCCGTCCGGCCTGCAGGCCGATACGGGAACCGCCGAAGGGCCTGTCGTGCGCGCGGACGCGACGGTCACGTTCGGTTGCGCCAAGCGCGGGTTTCTCGTTCCAACGGCGTTGGAATATACAGGCACGGTCGAGATCGCGGACATTGGCATTCCCGACGCCTATCTGGACGCTTTGCCGTCGGATTGCGAAATGATCGCCGATGGCGAGACGAGGAATTTGCTCCGTCCGTTCCCGCGCCAGGCGCACAAGGGCTCACGGGGCCATGCGTTGATTGTCGCCGGTTCGCGCGGGCGAGCGGGGGCGGCCGGCTTGGCCGCGCGCGCGGCCTTGCGTTCGGGCGCGGGCCTGGTTACGGTGCTGACCGCGCGCGGCGTTGCGCCGCTTGTGGCCGCCTGGGCCCCGGAAGCAATGGTGCATCCGGGCGCCGAGACCGATGCGGGCGCGCTTGCGAAAGACGCCTGCCTGCCCGACGGAAAGGACTGGAATGATTTCAGCGCCGTGCTGATCGGGCCCGGGCTCGGCGTTGGTCCCGACACGTTGGCCTGGGTCGAGCGAGCGCTGGCGCAATCCGCGATCCCGTCCGTTCTCGACGCCGACGCCCTGACCTTGTGCGCACGGAATCCGGGGCTGATTTCCGCCGCCGGCTTGACGGCAACCGTGACGCCGCATCCGGGTGAGATGGCCCGTTTGCTGGACGTTTCGGCACGGGAAGTGCAGAACGACCGGATGGGCATGGCTTTGCGAATGGCGCGCGAGGGACGTTGCGTTACGGTTCTTAAAGGAGCCGGCACGACGGTCGTTCCTTCCGGCGGCGGCGCGCCGCATGTTAATCTCGCCGGCAATCCGGGCATGGCCTGCGGCGGGACCGGCGACGCGTTGGCCGGGGTTCTTGTCGGCCTGCTGGCGCAAGGCTACGAGCCGTTCGATGCCGCGCGAGTGGCCGCCCATGCGCACGGGCGCGCCGGCGACATTGCCGCCTGGCGCCAATCGCAGGCCGGCATGACGGCGAACGATCTGATCGCCGCGCTGCCGGACGCCTGGAAGGAGTTGCGCGGGCGATAATGCCTCTTGACGCGCGGCTGCCGATCGTATATGCATTTGTCTTCTGTTAGTGCAAGAAGACTGTTGTCGAGTTGTAGACAAGGGAGGATACGAACGTGGTCAATCCGCCGAATGCGAAAAATCAGTCAACTGCCGCCAGAGAACGAGCCATTCTCTTCGAATTGGAAACTGTCGCCGTCCAAGGACGAAAGGCGGTGTACGATGCCGTGCGCCTCGTTCTGAAAACCGCGCGCATCGACCTTGCGCCCGTCGCGTATTCCCGGTGGTTTCTGGATCGTTCGCTTAGCGAAGGCTTGGACAGCGTGATCGCCGACAGCCGTTCGGACGCGGATCCGGACAAGCTGTACGACAGCATGGACGATGAGATCATGGCGTGGGCGGCGAAGCCCGGCCCCATGAACCCCGTTGTTCGCGCCATGCTCGAACAATGCCGTGAACGTTCAGTGCGTACGGCCGCGCTGTGCGGACTGGGCGCGGCGGCCATGGAATCGTTGACGGCTTCGCTTGGATTGAAGGACATCATGGGCGACGACCAGTTTCTCGCGCTCGACGACGGCCGCAGCCCGACATCAGACATATGGCTGAAACTGGCCAAGCAGGTGAAAGTGATTCCGCCTCTATGCGTGACGCTGACCGGCAGCATGAAATCGGCGAAAGCGGCCATTTCCGCTGGCATGCGCTGTATCGTGATCGAGGACGAATTCAACGCCTTCCAGGACTTTGGCGGCGCCGATTATGTCGTGAGCGAATGGTCCGTCGATCTTCTCGACAAGGCGCTGGAATTGACGCGGTATTAGCGCAGCGTGGCGCGCACCCGCTGAACGGCATCGGACCCGCACAGTTGTTCCGCGAGCGCCAGCGCGAAAGCGAACGCCGTGCCCGGCCCGCAACTGGTCGTGCAGTTCCCGTCCGTGACCACGTCTTCCTCGGTCGTCGCCGGTTCGGCCAGTTCTTTACGGAAATAGGAGTGGCAGGCGGCCCGTTTCGGCAGCAGGCCATGGGCTTTCAGCACGACGATCGGCGAAGCGCAAATCGCCGCGTACAGACGGCCGGCCGCCGCCTGTTCTTTCAGCAGGCGGACAAGTGTTGGCGAATCGCGCAGATGCTCGGCGCCCGGCAACCCTCCCGGCAGAGCGATCAGGTCGA
>SLKS01000391.1 GCA_007134465.1 Kiritimatiellia bacterium
CAGTTGCGGACGAATTCCGGCGCGGATTCGTCGGCCGGCCGCGTGCGCCGCACAAGCGTGGCGGCATACTCGAACACGTGATCGCCCACCGGCACGCGGCGCACGATTTCCTGCAGGGCGATAATCTGCTCGGCGGTAAGGGCCGGCTCGATCTCCGTATCCTGCGTGACGGTCGTGGCCCGGTAGATGCCCAGCTCCTCTTCGCGGCTGGGATAGTCCACCAGAATGTTCAGCATGAACCGGTCCAGTTGCGCTTCCGGCAGCGGATACGTGCCTTCCTGTTCGATCGGATTCTGCGTGGCCAGCACGAAGAACGGTTTCTCCAGCGGATAGGTCTGGCGTCCGCAGGTCACTTGCCGTTCCTGCATGGCCTCGAGCAGGGCCGCCTGCGTTTTGGGCGGAGTGCGGTTGATTTCGTCGGCCAGAATCATGTTCGCGAAGAGCGGGCCCGCGTTGAACGAGAACTCGCGATGCCCGGTCTCGCGGTTCTCCTGCATGACGTCGGTGCCGGTGATGTCCGACGGCATCAGATCGGGCGTGAACTGAATGCGCTTGAACGATAGGCGCAGCACGCGGGAGAGCGTCGAAACCATCAGGGTCTTCGCCAGGCCCGGCACGCCGACCATGAAGCAGTGCGCGCCGCAGAACAGCGCAATCAGCAACTGGTCAATGACATCGTTCTGGCCGATGATCAGCCGGCCGATTTCCTTCTTCATTTTTTGGGTGGCCTCTTTCAGTTCGCGTGCGGCGTCAATATCGTTTTTCGGCATGGCATCCTCCTCGGCAGGGACTATACGCGCTTTTCCTTGGGAAACCTCTTAAGCAAGCCTAGGCGCCGGAACGGTTGGGCATCAAGGGGAGACGGGCGGAAAACTTGGCCGGCGCCATTCGTGTCAGGGGTCCGATTGGCTGCTTTGCCAAAGCACGTAGTGCAGCAGGTGGCCGGAGCGGACCAGCGAGGCATGCTTGTCGTGCCACGCGTTGTCGTGCGGGGAGAAGACCGGCGGGTCGCGCGTTTCGGGGAAGCTGCGCACGAGCATGTCCAGGGCCTTGCCCGCGTAGTCCTCGTTGCCGGTCAGATGCCCGACATAGGCGAACAGGCCGGCCCGATACAGCGGTGCGGTGAAAAACAGGTCTTCGTCGAACTCGGCGGCGCACCCTTCCTCGAGCAAGGTCCGGACCTGCGCGTTGCCGGTCAGCATGTGCAGTTCGCACAGGTCCTGCAGGGCCTGGCAGTAGGCCTGGTCGTAGCGGCGATAGGACTGCAGGCGGATTACGCTGTCGGGATCGTACAGGAGCGGGCCATGCCGCTCGCGCAGGGTGCCCATGATACGGTCCTGGAAGAGCGCCATGGCTTCGTTGCGCCATGTCTCGTCGGCCGTAAGCTTGTACAGTGCGCCATAGGCCGAGAAGGTGTGGCCTTCGTTTCCGCCCACGCGCATGCCTCGCCAGGACCGCATGCGTGAGGACGCCTTCCAGGCTTCGCGCAGTCCTTCGCCATAGCGCAGACAAGCTTCTAGCGCGAGCGGATCGCCCGTGAGCATGTGGTGCAGGGCCAGGCCCGACAGCCGGTTGCCCACGCCAAGCGCCTGTATGCTGTTGGGGGTCAGGGTCATGACATGGAAAACAGGGGAAACGGTCCCGACTTTCTGCACGGCGCTGTAGCGCGGCGGATCGCGGTCGGACCAATGCTGGTCTATGTCGGCGGTATGCCGTGCCATTTGCGAGCCGAGTTTCATGGCGTGGACATCGCCGAATCGCATGGCGTTGAGAAACATCATGTGCGCCCAGTCTTCGGCGCCGGCCTGTCCGCGTACGGGCACGCCGACATCTCCGAAATCCATCCAGCCGTAAGCATGTCCCGGATCGCCGCCGCTTCCGTCCGTTGTGCGCCATCCCGCTCGGCGTCCGGCAAGCAGGCCCGAGGGATGGTCCGGATCGGAGGCATTGCGCTGTCGGCGTTCCCATGCCGCGAACTTGCCGGCGGCTTCCGCATGGTTTTCCACCCGGAATTCCGGCGGCGCGAACACTTCCGGCGCCGCGCGGGTGCGCGCATAGCGCTCCGCCGAGGCCAGGGCGTAGAGCGGCGTCTGGAGCTCGGCGGCGATTTCGGCGCGCGAACGGTCGGCGCAGAAATCCAGGGCGAACTCGTGCCCCTTGCGCAGGCTGCCCGGATACCGGTAGACGCTGTTGCCTTCCGCCGTCTGGCGCAGGAACGGGTCGCGGACGCCGCGCCAGCCGCCTGCCCTCTGTCGCGGCCATTGGCCTTCTTCCGGCCAGAGTTCGATCCGCAACAGGCCGTTTTTCACGCCGATGGCCTTGTCGTAGTTCTGCCAGAATTCGCGCACGGCCGCCACAAGACGGCCATGTTCGCCGCGCAATTCGAGCACGCCGTCGGTGCGGGCGCCTTTTGCCAGCGCCTGGTTCTCGTCGCCGCCTGTCATGACGTACTCGAAATCGTCCCATGCATAGCCCGGTTCGCCACGGCCGAGAGTCCGGCCTTTGGCCGGCAGGCAGCGTTGCAGAACGCGCAAGCGGTTCTCGGCCTGGACATCCTCGCACGCGGCTGCTATGCGTTCGCCCAGCCCCAGCCCCAGCTCGACGGTCATGCTGCGGAACGCCAGCCATTCCGGTTTGGCCTGCGCGATTCCGAGCGCGCCATGGTTTTCCAGCCACAGCCGCACCTGGATGCGCGGCTGGCCGGCCCAGGCCGTCACGCGCGCGGTGTAGCGTATTCTGTCTTCGTGTATGCCTGCGAACACGCCGCGCACGCGCACGACCGCGCGCAGCGGACCGGCCTCTTCGACGACGGCTTCCAGCGGCGCTCCGGCCACAATTGCGCGACCATCCTCCAGTTCCAGAACCAGGCCGCGACCGGCTCCGGTTGTCAGGCGCCGTTCGCCCGCGTCCGCGTATTCGAACAGACCGCCTTTCGTTTTGGACAGCGCGAACTCGATCGCGCCATTGGCCACGCGAATCCGATCGTCGTCCTCCGTCACGCGCACCGGTGTGTCCGGCGCCGGATTCCCGCCGTCGTTCCGCACCGTCAGCCGAACCGTGCTCCCCGCTTCGACCGGAACTTGCGCGTCCATGAGCGCCCAGCGCACCGATCCGTCGTCCCAGGGCACATGCGCCCGGAATTGCGCCGGCAAACGGCGGCCGTCCAGCGAGACGCTCAGGTTGGCGACATCCCGAAGCGCGCCGCGTTCGAAGGGAATGCCCGTAGTCGTGAGAGCCGGATTCCGTGCCGATTCGCCCGGTTCCCGCACCGTAAGCGCCATCTCGAAATCCGAACCCGCCGCGCCTGAGGCCAGCATCAGCGACAACGCGCCGGCCGCGTGCGCGCGGCGCAGCCGAATCAGATCGCATAGCCCCGTCGGCCGCAAGCCGGCGCTTCTCGTCGGGATCGTTCTCATGGTTTGCCTCCGCAATCGCTTGCCGCTGGTTCCAGACCAACGAAGCATAGCGAAGAAACCGTCCGGCATCAAGCGCTTAAGGCGGGAACGGCGCTTAGACAAGGCCTGTTATTCGCAAACAAAAAACGTTTTGTCGTGCCGTTCAATGACGAAACACCCAAGTACCCAAGCCAGAAAGAAGCCCGAAACACTTAAGGCGGGCTTCGCCCGCAACCCAGAGGTCGGAGGTTACGGAACACGACTACGGCGACGACTACGGATGACGGCAGGAAGAGCCGAAGGCGCGTCTTTCCATCCCAATCTCTGGCGCCTGCCGCGCAAGGCGGCATGGGGCCAACGCCAAAAAGCCAAAAAGCTAAAATGCGCATTGCGCTTGTGCGGCGGGCGCCGTTGCGCTAGGTTGGCCTGTTGTGTCTTGAGGCGCGATAGAGGGTGAAAGGGCGTTCATGAATGCCGGTGGGAAAGTGGCGGATGCGGCTTTGCGCGAGCGTGTCAAGGAGCTGGAGTGCTTCTACGCCATTGCGCAGGTTTCGGCCGTGCCCGATTGTTCGGTACGCGAGGTGCTGGAGAAAATCGCGAACCTGTTGCCGTCCGCCTGGCAATTCCCCGAGCGGGCTTGCGCCAGCATTGAGTTCGATGCTCTGCGTTTGCGCAGCCATGCCGACCGGCCCATGACCGAGGATTCGCGGCAGGAAGCCGCGATCGCGGTGCGCGGGGTTGTGCGCGGAAAAGTCGCGGTCGGGTATCCGCGAAGCGCATGGTCGCAACGGACCAACCTGCTTCTGGCCGAGGAACAGCGACTGCTGAACGAAGTCGCCCGTAAAATCGCCGATGTGGTGGAGCGGATGGAGGGACGGCAGGCCCACGAGTCGTTGCAGGAACAGTTGCGCCACGCGGATCGCCTGGCGACCATCGGGCAATTGGCCTCCGGCCTGGCGCATGAACTTAACGAACCGCTGGGCGGCATTCTCGGGTTCGCGCAACTGCTCGGGAAAACGCCGCGCCTGCCGCGCGCCGCGCGGGGCGATGTGGCGAAAATCGAGACGGCGGCCCTGCATGCGCGGGACATTATCCGAAAACTGATGGTGTTCGCGCGGCAGTCGCCGCCGCGACTGAAAGAGATTCAGCTCAACCGGCTTGTCGAGGAAAGCGCCAGTTTCTGGGCTTGGCGTTGCGAGGATGCCGACGTGCGCGTGAAGCATGTTCTCGATCCCGGTCTGCCTGCGTTTCCCGGAGACGAAGGCCAGATCACGCAAGTGGTGGTGAATCTTGTGGTGAACGCTGTACAGGCCATGCCCGAGGGCGGACTCTTGACCTTGTCCACGGCCCGAAGCCGGATGTGGGTGGAATTGAGCGTTGCCGATACCGGGCTCGGCATGACAGAGGATGTTCAGAAGAGAATGTTCGACCCGTTTTTTACCACGAAGGACGTCAATCAGGGTACCGGGCTGGGGTTGTCGGTTGTCCATGGCATTGTCGCGGCCCATGGCGGCAGAATTTTCGTGGAAAGCAAAGTCGGCCGGGGAACGCGCGTGCGAACACGATTCCCGCGCGACCGGGAAAGGACGACGTATTCGGCGGAAGGAGACGAAGCCCATGCGTGAACAGGAACGGATTCTTGTGGTGGACGATGCGCCCGACACGATCGAGGTGGTCGAACGCCATCTGAAAACAGCCGGTTACCAGGTCATGACGGCGCCGGGCGCGACCGAGGCGGTGCGGGCGCTCGAGACAGCGCATGTGGACGTTGTGATTACGGATTTGCGCATGCCGAGAATCAGCGGCATGGACCTGATTCGTCATGTGCGCGAGAACTATCCCGACACCGAAGTCGTCATGCTGACCGGATACGCCTCCATCCCGAACGCCGTGGAGGCCATGCGGACAGGCGCGCAGGAATATCTGGCCAAGCCGTTTACCGAAGAAGAACTGCTTTCCGCCGTCCGGCGGGTTCTGGACCGGCTGCGGTTGCGGCGGCCGGGGCGTCTCCCGAAGGAACAGCTCGCGCCGTCGGCCTGGGGGTTGCTGGGGGAATCCGAAGCGATGCGCTCCGTCTATCGCATGATTGCCAAGGCGGCGCAGAGTTCGGCGACCGCGCTGCTGACCGGAGAGAGCGGCACAGGCAAGGAGGTGGTCGCGCGCGCCATCCATTACCAGAGTCTGCGCCGTTCCAGCCCGTTTGTTCCCGTGAATTGCGGAGGCATCCCGGAAGGGCTCCTCGAAAGCGAGCTGTTCGGATACCGGAAAGGGGCGTTCACCGGCGCGAACGAATCGCGCCCGGGCTTTTTCCAGGCGGCCGAAGGCGGCAGCCTCTTTTTGGACGAAATCGCCGAACTGGGCTTGCCCATGCAGGCCGCCCTGCTTCGTGCGCTTCAGGACAAGACCGTGTTCATGGTCGGTTCCCGAAAGCCGCAGAAAGCCGATGTCCGCATCCTTGCCGCCACAAACAAGCGGTTAAGCGAACGGGTCGAACAGGGCCGTTTCCGCGAGGACCTCTACTACCGGATCAACGTTCTGCCCATCGAGATTCCGCCGTTGCGCGAGCGCGGCGACGACGTGCTGCTTCTTGCCCGAAGCGCGGCCTGTCGTTTCGCCCGGGAATTGCGCAAGCCGGAGCCTGTGTTCACGAACAGGGCGCTGAACGCCCTGCGAGCCTATGCATGGCCGGGCAACGTGCGGGAACTCGAAAATGTCGTTCATCGGCTCGTTCTGATGTCCGAACGCCATGTCATTGACGCACCCGATCTTCCCGACCTGATGCGCTTTTCGATAGGAGGCGCGGCGGGCGATGTCAAGCGCACCCTGGCCGAAGTCGAAGCCGATCACATTCAGGCTGTGCTCGCCAGCGTGGGCGGAAACAAAACCCGCGCCGCCGCCATCTTGGGCATAGACCGAAAAACGCTCGGAAACAAACTCGCTCCGGCCCGTCGCAAGACAGCCGTCCGGCGAGGCAAATAATCCCGACCGGGTATTTTCGCCCCGAACCGCCGACGACGACAACGATCCGAAAAAAAACAACGGGCCGGGCGCACATGGCCGCGCGCCGCCGCCGGGCTGCGGCTCATGTCTCTGATCCCAAACGGCTTGCGCCATCGCGCACCCCGGAGGCTGTCCCGCCATTTCATTCCGCTTTTCTGTTCGAACATTATCTTGGCACACGTTCTGCATGTATGCTGTTGCAAGCGGCATTACGCAGTGCGGCCGGGCGGCAACCGGCCCTAACCAAGGAGATGCAGCATGGCCAAGAAACAGAAAGGCGACAACTTGCGCAAGCCCAAGCGGACTTTGAAAGAAAAGAGATTGGCGAAGAAAGCCAAGAAACAGACGGATGCCGCCAGAAGTTAAGGCGGCTGCGCCCGCAACCCAGATGTGTGGGTATGTGGGTTTGGGAGTCTGTGAGTTTCCCAAACACACTCACGCACTCGCACACTCACAAACCCACGCACAAAAGAATGTCAGGGAAATTATACACGCAAAAACGTGTATCTTTTCCAGAAAGCCTCTACGGCGGGACGCGCGGAACGACATGAAGGAACGGAAGATGACGAGCCAGACGATTGTGCTGACAAGTTCGGATCAGGCCAAGCTCGAAGAGCTGATTGCCGCAGGCCGCACACGGAGACAGGTGCGCGACAAGGGAGCCCTGGACGAGCTTGCCCGCGAAGTGGCGCGCGCCCTGATCGTATCCCCAAACGACATCCCTTCCAATGTCGTGACCATGGATTCCGTCGTCGACGCCGTGGATTTGGAGACGAACGAACCGTTGCGGTTGACGGTGTCATGGCCGGAAGATTCCGATTTCGAGAGCGGTCGCGTCAACGTGCTTGCGCCTTTGGGCATGGCGTTGCTGGGCGCGAGCGAAGGGAGCGAAGTGGAATGGCCTGTTCCGGACGGGAAACGGAGGATTCGGCTGACATCGGTTGTCTATCAGCCGGAATCGGGTTCCGGCAGCGGGTCCCATCGTGCGCAAGGGCTCTCGCCATGAAAGCGAACATGGATCGTGTCGCTCCCGAAACGCCCTCGGCGCCCGGCCATGCGTTGCGCAAGCATGCGATCGTGGCTGTCGCGCCCGCCACGGGCGAAGAGGCCGTGGTGCGCTGGTATGCGCGGCTGATCGGCGGCCGCTTCGACTCGCGCATTCATGTTGTGCGCGCTCCGCCAGCTTCCAAGCCGTTCGCGCTGAAAGAATGGCTGGCGGCCGAAGGGAACGCCGCGTCCGACGGCCCGGGCCGGGAAGCGGAGCGTCCGCCCATGGGCTTTCTCGTTGCGGCTTGGGATCGGGACATGGAGCGTCTGCAAGCCCTGATGCTTCAGACGGCGGCGCTGGATGTCCCGGCCGTGTTCGTGCGGCAGGACAGCTTGGAGAACATCCGCCGCGTGCTTGTGGCTACTGCCTGGGGGCCTCATACGCTCCACCTCATGTGGCTGGCGCGGGAAATCGCCGTCATGCTGAATGTGCCCATGCGCATTGTGCGCGTGTCGCATCCCGACGAAATGGACGGCGCCCATGCGCCGCTGATCAGGCCTTGGCCCATCGTCGGCATGACAGACCCGCAGTTTATGGGGCTGGCAAAGGGCGCCGACAACATCTGTACGGAGGACTGCGTTCGCGGCATCGAAAAGTGCCTGCGCTCCGGCGACCTGCTGGTCATGGGCGTACCCGGCTCGTCGATCGTGGCCGGAGATTTCGGGAAATCCGTTCCGGGTTCCGTCGCGCGACTGGCGGATACGCCCATGGTTCTCCTGCGCGCCCGCCAGTCGGGGTGTCCGACCCTCCGCCATCTGTTCTGGGGAAGCCTGATCCAACTGAAGGTGCGGCCGAAGGACAAGTTCGCCGTTCTGGAAAGCCTGGTTGATTCCTTGATCCGGCACAACCAGGCGCCGGCCTCGTGCAAATCCGACTTGCTCCAGCGCGCCGTGGACCGCGAACAGGTCGCGTCCACCGCCGTGGATTGTCAAACGGCTTTTCCCCACATTCGATTGCCGGGCTTTACCGGTGTCGCGGGTGCGCTGGCGGTTTGCCCCGACGGAGTGGATTTCGAGAGCCCGGACGGTTCCCTCACGAAATTCGTGTGTCTTCTGGTTACGTCCGACGGGTTTTGCGACGAATACCTCGCCGTGCTGGCCCATATCACGCGCCGCCTGATTCGGCCTGAAGTCCGTGACGCGCTACTGTCCTGCACCGCACCGGCCGACGCGCTCGATGTGCTCGAACCGAGCAACGAAACCACCGTGCCAAGTGTTTAAGGCGGGCTGCGCCCGCAAAGCGAGGCGTTAGGCGCTAGGCGTTAGGCGTTGATCAGTCAAAGCGGATAGCATGCGCGCCCAAGGCGCGTGTCTTTTTGACCTAGGGTTCAAGCAAGGAGGGTATAGGCTGTGGTTGCAATAACGTCTTCGGAAAAGCGGACAAAAGCGGCTGGCCGGGACAAGCTCGGCAGGACCCCGCTGCACATGGCGTTGGTAACGGGCTGTCCGGAAGAAGCCCGGCGGCTGATCGAGGAGAACTCCGACATTCATGTGGCCGACAAGGACGGATTCACTCCGTTGCATCTGGCCTCGTCCAAGGGGTTTCGGGATCTGGCCGAACGGCTCCTTGAAATGGGCGCGAACGTGAATGCGGGCGACAAGGACGGCAGAACGCCCCTGCACTGGGTCGCGTTTTTCGGCCATCGCGGCATGACCCGGTTTCTTGCCGATAAAGGCGCCGACCTGAACGCCGCCGACAAGGACGGAAAAACGCCTTTGCACCGGGTTGCCGCCCGGGGCGTTTGCAGCGTAGCCGAAACGCTGTTGACGGTCGGCGCGACTGTGGACGCGCGGGACAACGAGCGGAAAACGCCGTTGCATTATGCCGTAGACTGGAATCATACGGCCATGGCGAAACTGCTGTTGGTCAACGGCGCGAATGTCAACGCGCAGGACGACTCGTCCAAAACGCCGCTGGACTATGCCGACATTGTCCGGGGACATAGCGACATGGCGGAATTGCTGCGCTGGCACGGCGCCCGGGGATAAGGCATGGCCGAACGTCAAAAAGCGGCTGTGCGATAAGCGAGATCCTTCTGCCCTGTCGCGCGCCTTTGGCCCCGACAATGCGCCAAACGGCGGCGCCGCCGATTCGAACGAGGAGAAACAGATATGTTGACGGTTCTGGGCCTGATCCTGCTTGTTCCGCTGCTCGCCTGGATGGTTTACCAGCGCAGCAGGCGCATTGCCGACGACACGCAAGTTCTCATGCGCAATGTTCTTGGAGGGCGTCCTTACGAGCTGAAAAAGCGCGAGGAAGTTCACGTCTGCCCGAAAGCGGACGACCGCCTCTGCAACAGCCTGGTCAGGCATTTCAAAGGGTTGAATGCCGCCGGAAAATCGCTGCGTGTCGTTGCGGAAAGCGGCGCACCGATGGATGCCGACGCCATTGTTGACGCCGTAAACGCCAGACAGCGTCAAGAAGGCAAGAGTGGCATTCCGCCATCGGTCTTGCATCTCGTATTCGACGGACTGCTGGACGGCGGCATGCTTGTCTTGCGAGAGGGCCTGTACGAGATCAGCGCGGAAGGCAAGCGGCTCGACGAACTGATTCGATAGCCAAACGGAATCCGTACGCGTCGGCCGGAAAGAGAAGGAGTCGGGTGACGACTGCGGATGACGGTAGGAAGAGCCAAGGCGTGTCTTTCCATCCCAATCTCCGGCGCCTGCCGCGCAAGGCGGCAGGGGGCCGCGCCAATAATGCGAAATGCTACTTGTGCGGCGGGGGCCGTTGCGCTAGGGTGCGCGTCATGTTCGATTTGACCCGCTATCTGGAAAGCCAGCGCCGTCTTATTGACGCCGCGCTCGACCGCGAAATGCCGTCGGAAACGGAGCGGCCCGTCGCGTTGCACAGGGCTATGCGCTACAGTGTGCTGAACGGCGGCAAACGGTTGCGGCCCGTTCTTTGCATTGCCGCCGCCGAAGCGCTGGGCGCGCCGGCCGAGGCCGCCCTGCCGTCGGCCATGGCCGCCGAGCTGCTGCACGCCTATACCCTCGTTCACGACGATCTGCCCTGCATGGACGACGCCGCCGAACGGCGCGGCAAGCCGACCGTGCACGTGGCCTTCGGCGAAGCGATGGCCGTGCTGACCGGCGACGCGTTGCAGGCGCTGGCCTTCGAGATGCCGATCCGCAACAGGCACTGCCGGCCGCAAACGATCTTGCGGCACATCGCCGAACTGGCGCGCGCGGCGGGCAGCCAAGGCGTGATCGGCGGCCAGGTGGAAGACTTGGCGGCCATGAACGGAACGCCTTCGGCGGAGACCATGGCCTATATTCATCTGCATAAAACGGCCGACTTGTTTCGCGCGGCGGTACGCATGGGGGCGATCGCCGGCGCCGCGGACGAGCCGAGCCTGGCGGCTTTTACCCGCTACGCGGAGTGTCTGGGCCTGGCTTTTCAATTGTCCGACGACCTGCTGGACGAACACCAGAAGGCGCCCGATGAGAAACAGGAGGCCAGTTGCCTGCAAGTGATGGACCGCACGTCGGCCGAGCGCAAGACCCATGCGCTTACGGCCGAAGCCATCGTTGCGCTGGACTGTTTCGCGCCTGGGCTTGTCGAGCCGCTTGTCGCCATTGCGCGGCTTGTTGCCGAAAGAATCGAGCCAATAAAGAGCGGATAAAACCACGAAGACACGGAGTGCACGAGCAAGCATCCTTCTTCGTGCTGTTCGTGGTTAATGAACTGCCGAATCCAGATTGAGATAAACGAGCCATGAATCCCGTATCGCTCATTCTTTTCGCTTTGGCCGCCTATCTGCTGGGCGCGATTCCGTTCGGCTATCTGATTGCGCGCATGAAAGGGGTGCGCATTCGCGAGGTCGGCAGCGGCAATATCGGGGCCACGAACGTGTTCCGCTGCGTCGGCAAGGGCTGGGGCCTGCTCACGTTCTTCTGCGACGCGCTCAAGGGATTTCTGGCCGCCTATGCGCTACCGCTTCTGCTGGCACGGGCCATGGAGATTCCGGCATCCGAAGGCCTGGCCGCGGCCGGCGCGCTGCTGGCGGTTGTCGGGCACAACTGGCCGGTGTTTCTCGGGTTCAAGGGCGGAAAGGGCGTGGCGACCAGCGCCGGCGCGTTGCTCGGCGTGGCCTGGCTGCCGGTGGCGGTGGCCTTCGGCATGTGGCTGCTGGCGTTCCTGGCAACGCGTTACGTGTCCGTCGCGTCCATGCTGGCGGCGGTGGCCGCCGCCGCCACGGCCATCTGGATGCATGGGACCGGCCGCTGCGGAGCGCTGATTCCCATCATGCTCACGGCGCTGGCCGGCTTGACGATCTGGCGTCATCGCGGAAATATCCGGCGTTTGAGGGAAGGCACGGAAAGCCGGGTTCGGTTCCGTAAAACACCCGCAACATAGGGGCGCGATTATCGCAAGATCGCTACGCTCCATGAAGGGCATGAACCGGGAAATCCGAAGCCGGAAATACCCAAGCACGAAGGAAATCCGAATGGCCGAAGCACGAAGAGAGTGAACGGCGAACCGTGGAAAAAAAACGATTTGTCATTCCGAGCGTAGCGAGGAATCTCGGCCGAAGGCCGCTCCACGATCTGCGTTCCAATTCGTTTGCCGATGATAGCCGGTTGTGTTTCTTGTTGAAACGACAGAGGGAGAAAGACCATGCGCGTGTGCGTGATTGGCGATGGCGGCTGGGGTACGGCTCTGGCCATGCGGCTGAACGGAAACGGACATGCCGCAACCGTGTGGGGTCCGTTCGCGGAGACGATCGAGGACATCCGCCGGAGCGGCGAGAACAAGACGTATCTGTCCGGCGTGCCGGTTCCCGAGGCGATTCGCTGGACCGCCGACCGCGAGGAGGCCGTTGCCGGCGCCGAGTTGGCCGTGCTGGCCGTGCCGAGCAAGTTCTATTCCGAAACGGTGCGGTCGTTTGCCGCTTTGATTCCCGAATCCTGCGCGGTTGTCAGCGTTGCCAAGGGATTGGACAGCGCGACGCATGCGCGCATGAGCGCGTTGGCCGAAGAGGCCTTGCGCCGCGCGGATGTCGCCGCGCTTTCCGGTCCGAGCCACGCCGAGGAGGTCGCCCGCGACATTCCGACCGCCGTGGTGGCGGCCGCGCGCGAGCCGAGCGTGGCCGGTTTCGTGCAAGCGGCCTTTTCCGGCAAGCGGTTCCGGGTCTATACCTCCGGCGATCTGGTCGGGGTCGAGCTGGGCGGCGCGCTCAAGAACGTCATGGCCGTGGCGGTCGGGGTGGCCGACGGGCTTGGCTTCGGCGACAACACGCGGGCCGCGCTCATTACGCGCGGGCTGGCGGAAATGACCCGCATCGGCGTTGCGCTCGGCGCCGAACGCGCCACCTTCGCCGGCTTGGCCGGCATGGGCGATCTCATCGTCACGGCCACCAGCCGGCACAGCCGCAACCGGCGGTTCGGCGACGCGCTTGGCCGCGGCGAAAAGGCCGCCGACATTCTGGCCGCCACCAAGCAGGTGGCCGAAGGCTACTGGAACTGTTCGGTTGTGCAGGCGATCGCGCGCGAACGTGGCATCGAAGCGCCGATTACCGACGAAGTCTGCGCCATCGTCCACGAGAACAAGGCGCCCATGGCCGCGGTCGCGGATCTGCTCGAACGCGAGCTGAAACCGGAGGATTGAGACGGGGGAGAGCGGGGAGCAGTGAGCAGTGACCAGTGACCAGTAAACAGTGACCAGTAAACAGTGACCAGTGAACAGTGTCGCGTCCTGATATAGGTTGACACTTGCAACAGTGAGGAGCAGGTGTGTATGGATGCGAGCATACGGTATAGCGAGGCATTCAAGCAGCAGGTGCTGCGCGAGATCGAATCGG
>SLKS01000389.1 GCA_007134465.1 Kiritimatiellia bacterium
AGACGCTTCAAGAAACTCGTCGACCGGTGGGTCGAGCTAGGTCTCGCAGCCTCCCGGCTGCGTATCCAAATAAACACCAAAAACACTTGCCGATCACGCTAAGAACTCGGTACTCTCAAGTTTGTAAAAATTCCGTAAAAACTCGGGGGCATCCCCTCAGAACATGCTCAATTAATGACGTAGCTCGTTGACTGTCAATGCGATAGAGAAAGCGGCGTTGTTGGAGACCCACGGATAATCGCCTCTTTTTAGCTGCCGGAAATCGGACGGCCCGGCGGACCCACAGCCGGACGGCATCGGTCGGTCGGTGGCCTGAAGCGTGCCAGCAAGCTAGGCACGCGTTCATGCTTGCCGGAGGCCGGTCGTCCGCCTGCGTAAAGCCTGCGGCGGCCTCCCTGAACAGAAGCGCGTTACACGACGTGGGCGTTAATGCGGAATCTGCGTAGCTGTGGCTCCTCGCTTCCGCCGCCAACGTGCGCATAACGCGGTCTTCTGTTCCCTCCGTCTTCCCCGGCCATCCCGACGCAGACCGGCGCGGCCCCGCACGGGCCGATTCGGTTCCGTTCCGTCCCCCGTTCCCCCTTTGCGGCTGGTATCACGTGAGCGCACATCGCGGCAGCCGGTAATCAGCGATCAGCAGAAAGAATGATGGGATAGAGCCTCTCGCTCAGTCGTCCATGGTAAGCCGGTTGCGGCCGTCGGCTTTGCTTTGGTAGAGAAGCGCGTCCACTCGTTCCATTATTGTGGCGGGGGTGTCTTCGACGACGGCCAGAGTCGCGCCCATGGAAACGGAGAGCCGATGCGCGCGATTTTCGGTCTTCACGCGGGAATGGCCGATCAGGATTCGGTAGCGCTCGGCGATCGCCCGCAACGACTCGGCGTCCACCCAGGAACAGAGCACGAGAAACTCGTCGCCGCCCCATCGGCCCGCCGTATCGCCTGCGCGCGTGTTGGAGAGCAGCGTGCGCGCCACCACGCGCAGGGCCTCGTCGCCAACCCCATGCCCGAATGAATCGTTGATGGTCTTGAAACGGTCCACATCCATCAGAATTGCGCCCATGCCCTGGCCATGCCGCCGGAATTCCTCCAGGCGTGTATGGAACACGGAGTCCAAATGCCGACGGTTCGAAAGACCGGTGAGCGGGTCCAGAAGAGCCAGGCTCTCGAGTTCGCGGATCGTACGCCGTTCGGCCATTTGTGCGGAAAGGTCGCTGAACGTCTCCACGGCTCCGACGATTCGGCCTTCGGGATTGCGGATGGGCATGCTTCGGATGAGGACCGGAATCCGATGTCCTTGCCGATGCCGCAGGAAGGCTTCCGTCACGCGAGGCTGGCCGGATCGCATGGCTGCCACCAGCGGACAGTGGTCCGTGGTGCAGAGAGCCCGTCCCTCGAAATCCACGTGGGCCAGAATGTTGTCCCAGCAATGACGTCCGACCATTTCGCCGGGGGCGTAGCCGCTTATGGCCTGCGCGCCGCGATTCCAAAAGAGAATGCGACGGTCGGCATCCGTGAAATACACTCCTTCCGAGAGGTGATCGAGGAGTTCCCGGTACGATACATGTTCTTGCACCGGGTCCGGCTCCAGACGATCCAACGTATCCATGGCTCGGGTTGCGCTCATGATGCGGCGCCGCCAAACTCGTTCGCTTCCAGGCGTACGATATTGTCGGCTTCGAAATGAACGGTCAGAATCTTGGCCTCGCGAGCCCGTTCAATCTCGGATGGCGCCAGAGAAAACGTTGCGGCCAGTTCATCGTCGGTCGCCGGATCGGCATGTTTCCGCCTGTCGTCGCCTCCGAAACGGGCGCGGTTGTACACGCTCCAGGCTTCGATCAGAACCCAGAGGACGACTGCGCCGACCAAATAGTAGCCGGCCACATCGAGCAAGGCGCGCGCATGTTCGAACCGGAAATGCTCCAGGAAGACCAACCGCAGCCCGACCGCCCACAACAGGAGGGTCAAGAGCGGCATGGCCAGGTAAAACCACAGGAGCCAGGCCACGGCGGTGATCGTGAGTTCCGACCCCTTCCGCAACGGGCTCTTCAGCGAGGGCTGTTCGATAATGGGCGATTCGTTCATGCCTGCAACCCCCGATCCGGGCTGTCCCACACAGCTTTGCTTCCGCGCCGCTTGAGCAACGCGCGGGGAATTCCCCATACTGTTGCCGTAGCGCTGAGCAGCCAATAGGCTAGCGGGTACCAGATGAACCAGAAGATGTAGCGCGCGATCCCCTTCTCCGTTCGGCTTTCGAATCCAAGCGCGACCAGCCCCTGCAACATGCAGACGGCGGCCAGCAAAGTGCCGGTCCATTCTGGAGGAACGAACACGGCCAGCCCCCACGGATCCGGCAAGACGGGGATCAGCCCTATTCGGCCCAGCAAATTGACCAGTCCGACAGCGACGGAGAAGTAGAACGCATAGGCCCAAACCATGCTGACCCAATATTCAAGGAGCACGGGCCAGAAACGGCGCTGCCGGAAATGAGCCAGCGTCCGGAAATACTTGAGCATCACTTCCGCGCCGCCTTGCGCCCAGCGCACCCGCTGTTTCCAGAGACCTGCCAGCGTTTCGGGCGTGAGAATCCAGGAGAGAGCCCGCTCTTCGAATCGCACGTCCCAGAAACGTGTTTGCAGCTTCCAGCTTGCGTCAATGTCCTCGGTGGCCATATCGTCGCTCCAGAGGCCGACGTCCAGCAGCGCCCGCTTTCGATAGGCTACGGTCACGCCCGAAACCGTGAACACCTTGCCCAGAACCCGCTGGGTGCGTTTGATCATGCCGATGATCGTGGAATATTCGCCCACCTGGATCTTGCCCAGCAGCGTTGTCCGGTTGCGGATGCGCGGATTGCCTGTTACCGCGCCGACCCTTGGAAAATTCACGAAATGCCACAGTATCCATCGCAACGCGTCGGGCGCCAGAAACGCATCCGCATCCGTGCAAACCAGAAACTCGGAGCGGCTGGCCAGCAACCCGTATTTCAAGGCCGTGGCCTTGCCCTGATTCTTGCTCAAGGCCACCACCCGCAAACGCGGAATGGCACGGGCGGCTTCTCTGAGCACGGAGAGCGTGTCGTCCGTACTGCCGTCGTCAATGGCGATAATTTCGTAGTCGGGATAGTCAAGATTCGCCATTTTCTCCAATACTTCGCGGACAACCCGGCCCTCGTTATGGCAGGGAATCAGCACGGACACAGGCGGCGGCGAGTCGAGAGCAGGAGGTTTCTTCGCCGAACCATGGCTCCGGCGAATCCGATACACGAGTGCGCCCAACATCCACACGCACGCCATGAAGAGCGGATAATGATAGACAAACGACAACAGCGCGCGCATGTCAGTACCCCATACCAGGCGAGATGGGCGCCGGCCTTTCGAACAATTGCGCGTCCACGCTGTATTCCATGCGAGCAACATCCAGCGCCGGTTGCGCGGCGGAAAAATCGTCGGGCGCATACCCGATGTTACGGGCGCCGGCAGCCGCCAGCCTGCGCGTCCAACGCACGAGGCTGCGTGCGGAAGCCCCACCCGACTTCCTGTCGGGCCGCAGGTCCAGTTCGAACAGGATTCGGTCCGACCCGCCGGGGATGTCGGCGGCCCGTCGTGCCTGCCACTCCAGCCTTCGCATCCGGTTCCAGGGAAATGCGCGGCTCGGCGCCAGGCGAACCACGGCGAAATCGTAGCGGGCCATCGCATCGGAAACCGCCGCGTCGGACCCGATTCCGAATTCTCCGTCCGCCGCAGGCCCGGCAAACGTGGCCTTGGGCCGATAACGGCGAACGGCGCGCATCAGTTCGCTCCGCCGTTCCGCCAAACGCTTCGCATCGGCCTGTTCGCCACCCTGCTCCAACAGTCCTGCTTCGTCGCGGAACCGCACCCCGTGAAAGCGCAGATGCGCCGCCATGTCCTTGTACAGTCCCGACAAGAACGCAGTGGCGTCCGGCGTAAACGGGGATGGGGACAAGACGCTTGCGGCCGAGCCGGACTTGGCGGGCATTCGTACGCCGAGAGTCGGCATGACAATGAACACTTCGAAATCTCTAACATACAACTGGTTCGCCACGCGGCTGAGCAGGTCCGAGCGCATGGGCAGAAACCGGTTGGGAAAATACACGGTTTCGACGGTCGGGCCATCGCCTCCGACGAACGCATCGAGAAACACGGTGGACGGCCTCAAGACAACCATCCGATCCAGAAATCGGCCAAGTTTTTCTTCCTGACGCTCTGGATCCGGATCGAAAACGGGGTCGAGCGAGACTCGGATCGCGCGCATAGGCGAGCGAGGAAGTCCGCCTCGCTCCATATGCAAACGAAAATCTTCCGCGAAATCCTTTTCGTCGGGATTTCCCGTAAGAATCCAGCGGTCCATCGCCATCGGGCGGTCCAGCCTGGCCATGCGGTTTCCCAGTCCGAACGCCATGCGGAAGCCGGCTTCCTGCGCGAGTTCCAAAGCCACCTCGGAATATTCGCCATAGGGCCAAACCTGGATGTCGGGAACCGTATTCAATTGACGCTGGAAAACCTCCCGCACCTTGACAAGATCGGCGCGCAACCGGGCACGATAGGCCTCGTCGGTTTCGTAGACGCCCGTCTCCGGAAAATACATGCGCGTTGTGGCGGCATGGGCGGTGTTGCTTTGCGGATTGCAAAGAACGGCATGGTGCAAATCGTGCGAATGGGACGCGACCGTAACCAGCGGATGCGCCGCCACCTTTCGGAGCGTGTCCCAGTCCATTAGCGGAGCGGGAATATCCTCGGGCGGCCCCCGGTCTATCCAGGCCGTGCAGATCGCCAGCACGGCAGGAATTCGATACAGATCGAGAATCGGCAAGACATTGGTGGCAAAGGTGGCGAAAGCGTCGTCGAAGGTAAGCAGAACCGCTTTCGGCGGGAGCGGCTTGCCGCTTGCGCGGGCGGCTTCGATATCCGCCGCGCTCACGAACCTAACGCCTTGCGCCCGCATATACTCGATCTGATCTACGAACCGGCTCGTCGCCACGCCATGCGGATCGTTGCGCACGACGGCGGGCACGTCATGGTAGCAGAGAATCAACACGCGGCTCGCGCTTTCGGCGGCCGTCGCCTCGCTTGCCAGCGTCATGCGCAGAACCAGTGCGATCAGGATTGTCGTCATCGCGCGCATCAGAACACCTTCCTCAGCGTGGCGTACACCGACGTAACGTCCGTCGGTTCGCCATCGTAATAGCGACGCCGGTATCCGACTCCCAACAGGAAAATCGTACGATCGGACAATCCGAAATCGTGCTCGTAGCGGGCATCGTAGATAGTCTCCGTGTCCCGTCCCTGCTCCGCCTGACGGGAAAGCCCTGCGCCCGCATAAAGACGATGAACCCAGTAGCGATCCACGCGCTGCAGAATCTTGTGGTCGAGCCGATGGGTCAGGAATGCCGTGTCCGAATGTTCCGGGCTGTAATAGCCCACATCGCTCCGCTCGTGCTCGGTCCGGCTCAGTTCGCCCAGCAGCCATGTCTTCACATAGGCGCGGGCAATCAGGCTTCGTTCGGCGAAGAGCCCGTAGAAACGCTGCTCGTTGTCGTCGCTCAGCCAGGCGACGGCGGCAGCGCCTCGCACGTTGAACGCTTCGCTGCTGCGGAAACGCGCGCCGGCTTCGGCCCGTTCCCCGTCAATGCCGGCCGCGCGCGCGCGAAGCGGAACGTCGAGGGTGAAGGTATCGTAGACTCCGTCCACAGCCCAGCGGTCGCCCAACCGCCATTCGACACGGGTACGCACTCCGTCGCAATCCGTTTCTTTCAGATCGCGCGAGGCCATGGATTCCACGGTCAGATTCGCATGGAGATCGGCGCGAACGCCTGCGCCAACCCGTTCGTAGTCGTGATCGTCGTCTCCGCCCGCCATTCGGCGCAGGCCGTACTGGAAAAACACGCTCCACTCTTCCGTCAAGGGCTGGGTCAAACGGGCGATGAGCAGAGCATCCCTTACGCCGGGATCTTCAACGGTAGCGACATAATCGGCATCCAGTCGCGTGCGGCCAAGATTCTCAATCTGTCGCTTCAGGCGCGCCGTATGGCGATTGGCCGGGTTGTCCCGAGCCAGCCGTTCAACGTCTTGCCGCGCCTCGCGCCGCCGGTTGGCGCCCAGCAAGGCGCCGATTCTGGCGTTCTTGACCGAAATTTCGTAGGTGTCCGCGTAATCGGGACGCGTGAGCAGATCCTCGCCGGCCCAGGTTGTTACGATGTCCAGTTCCTCCAGACCGGCACGAGGCTGTCCGCGCCAGACGGCGATCTGTCCCTGCGCCGTGCGCACGGCCCAATTGGCCGGGGCTCGCTGTCGCCAGGAATCGAAATAGCGCTGCGCCGAACTTAACCGTTCCTGATAGGCCAGCCACCAGCCCAAGGCAACCGTGGCTTCCTGCCGCTGCCAGTTGTAGGCAAGCGACCCGCGATCCCGTCGCCATTCGGGCGTCTCGGCTTCCAGTTTTCTCAACACCTCGCCGGCCTCCCGAAAGGACCCCGCTTCCACAAGCGCGCTATACAATCCCATGCGGGTCTCGAACCGGTCCGGGTCCGCCTCCAGCGCCTGACGGTACAAGGATATGGACTTGTCGAAGGATCCGGCGGCCAGATACGAAGACGCGGCCGCATCCAATACCCAATGCGGAATCGCCATGTTTGCCGCCGCCATCTCCTCGTAGAGCGCCAGCAGTTCGTCATGCCGCCGCATGGCGGCCAGCGCCAGAACCAGATCGAACCGGGAACGGAAATCCGCCATCGGTTCCGGCTCGGCCGCAATGCGGCGAACCAGAATGTTCGTCGCCAGATGCGGCTCGCCCCAAGCGAGGCGGCGGGCAGCCATATTGTTTTCCAGAACGCCAATCGTCTCCGGCTCGAGCACGGAACGAATGTCGGAATCTTCGGCCTGTTCCAGCGCCAAGCCCGCGGCGCCAAGATCCGACAGCATCCTCAGGCGCTGATTGATGGCGGAAGGGCGGCCCGGGGTCAGAGCAAGGATACGGTCGTACGCCTTCAGCGATCGAACCAGATCACGGGTGCGCCAATGCGCATGGGCCAGCGCGAAAAGCAAATCGGTATCGTCAGGAGCGGCCGCCAGAGCCGGCTTCAGCAGGGCCAGCGCCTCCTCGGTCCGACCGGCCTGTGTCAATGCCGACACCCTCTCAAGCAAGGGCAATTTTTCGCCCGCTTCCGCCGCCCAAGCGCTTCGTCCCGCCATGTGCGCGAAGAAAAGCAGAGCCGACACGACAAGGGCCAATCTCATCGCGAACCGACGACATCCCAAAGAAGACAGGAAAAGATTCATGCCCTGCCAGAATTAATGCAGCAAGCAAAGGTTTATCTATTCTAAAGGATCATAATATACAACAGACATTTCATCAAGTCAAGACCTGAGGATTGGGGTCGGCGATTCAAGGTTTCCGTGTTCGGATGTCGAGGAGAAGATCGGCGATACGGTCGAGCTTGGCGTCCGGGTCTGAACCGACCAGTTTCGGGGAACGCCCGCCCGGCTTCCAATGGATGCCGTTTCGCGTCAGGATCAGTTGATCGCCGCGGGTTTCGATGCGTTGCGTCCGGACGGCGGCGGCTCGGATGCGGATGCGGGCTATGGTCAGCAATCGCTTGGCGGGCGGCGGCAACGGGCCGAAGCGGTCGCGCCATTCTTCGCGCAAATCGGCCAGCTCGGTTTCCTTGGTCGTTTCAGCCACGCGACGGTAGGCGCGCAGGCGCAGGCGTTCGTCTTCCATGTAGGCATGGGGCAGAAAGGCGGACGCTTCCTCGCCTTCGGCGGCGATCCCGAAGCGGATGAAATCGAGTGCGAGTTCCGCATCCGCTATGGGCGGCGGCGCGTCGCCTTTCAGTTCCGCCACGCTGCGGCGAAGCATCTGGCAATACAGGTCGAATCCGATCGCCGCGATATGGCCGCTTTGCTGTTCGCCCAGCACGTTGCCGGCGCCCCGGATTTCGAGATCGCGCACGGCCAGCTTGAATCCGGCCCCCAAACGCGCGTTTTCGGTCAAGGCCCGAATGCGCTGTCGGGCCTCTCCGTCCACATGCCCGTGCGGCGGGAGCAGCAAACAGGCGTATCCCTGATGCCGCGCGCGACCGACTCGGCCGCGAAGCTGATACAGGTCGGCCAACCCGAAGCGGTCGGCGCGATCAATGAGAATCGTATTGACGGACGGAATGTCCAGGCCGCTTTCGATGATGGTTGTGCAAACGAGCACATCGCCTTCCCGGTTCGTGAACGCGCGCATGGCGGCTTCCAGTTCGCCGGCCGGCATTTGGCCGTGCGCCACAATCAGGCGCGCCTCCGGCACGAGCCGCGCGAGCCGCCGGCGCGCGCGTTCGATCGTCATGACGCGGTTGTGCAGATAGAACACCTGGCCTTCGCGGCTCACTTCGCGCAGGATGGCCGTACGCACAAAAGCGTCGCTGTTTTCGAGCACGCGCGTTTCGACCGCAACCCGCTCGGAAGGCGGCGTCTGGATCAGGCTCATGTCGCGGGCGCCGGTGAGACTCATGTATAGCGTACGCGGGATCGGCGTGGCCGTGAGCGTGAGCATGTCGACCTGACTGCGCATGCGCTTGAACCATTCCTTGTGCCCCACCCCGAACCGCTGTTCCTCGTCTACAATCACGAGTCCAAGATTACTGAAGCGAACCGACGGTTGCAGAAGCGCATGCGTGCCGATCGCGATGTCCGCCGAGCCGTCGGCCAGCGCGGCCAGCGCGCTTTCGCGCTCTTTCTTCGATCGGAACCGACTCAGCATTTCCACGCGGACCGGGTAGGCCGCCATTCGTTCCCGAAACACGTCGAAATGCTGTTGGGCCAACACAGTGGTCGGAACCAGCATGGCTGTTTGGCGTCCGTCAAGAGCGGCTTTGAACGCCGCGCGCAGCGCCACTTCTGTCTTGCCGTACCCGGCATCGCCGCACAGCAGCCGGTCCATAGGCCGTTCCGATTCCATATCGGCCTTGACATCGGCAATGGCGCGCGCCTGATCGGGCGTTTCCCGATACGGAAACGAAGCCTCGAATTCGCGTTGCCAGGGATGATCAGGCCGAAACGCGTACCCGGGTCGAGCGTTTCGTTGCGACTGCGTCTCCAGAAGCTGGGCGGCCATATCGAGTATAGCCCGTTGCGCGGCGATCTTGTCCTTCTTCCATTTCCGCCCGCCCAGGCGATGCAGAACGGCATGCCGGCGCGACAGTCCCACGTAGCGGCTCAGCAGATGGGCTTGGGACAGGGGCACATGCAATTTGGCCCCCTCGGCATACTCGACGGTCATGACTTCCTGGCGTTGGCCCTGAAAGACGATCTCGAATACGCCCTTGTATCGGCCGAGTCCATGGTCGGCATGCACGACGAGATCGCCCGGCTCGATGTCCGTCCATGAGCCCAGCCGCTCGCCAGACACGGAACGGGCCGGGCCCTGGCGAACGGCAGCGGCTCTGCGACGACCGGACCGACGACCGTACAAATCCGACTCGGAAACCAGCATCAGCCCGAAGCGCTCGCTAACGAACCCTTCCGAAAGCGGAACCTGTCGCAACGGCAAACGCTCGTCGCCTGCCGACGCAAGCGGCGCGGCCTTGGCCATCTGCTGCCGAAAATGATCGAGCGCGCCCGGCGTATCGAAGCAAAAGAGAGCCGCGCGTCCAGCTTCCGTCCAGGCGATCGTTTGCCGAATCAGATTCTGTCGAAAGGCTTCTCGCATATCCGGGCCCGCCATCGCGCCCGGACCGGCGTCCCGGCCGCCAGCGGACAAAGAGCATGCGACTGCGCCTTCGGGCGCGGCATCCAAACGCAAATCGAAAAAACGCCAGGAGGACGACGACGTCATCCGATCTTCGATTTCCGGCCATGAAATCAGCGGAGCGCCGGCCATGGCTCCGGACCACGTCTGCGCATAGGCTTCGGCATGCGCGGCATGAAGATCGGCACGCAATCGCATCCAGACGGTTCCGTCCGGCGCAAAGTCGGGCACCCCCTTCCACCCGGAAACGGTGGTGGCATTCGCCGTTTGCGCCATTTCCCATGTTCCGGTCGGGAAGGCCTCGCCCTGTTCCCTGCGCTCGACAGAGCGTTGCCGAAACGGGTCGAACGTGCGCAAGGACTCGAGACGGTCGTCGAGAAATTCAAGCCGATACGGCCAAGATTCATGGGGCGACCACAGATCGAGCAAGCCGCCGCGAACCGAGAATTGACCTTTGCGCTCCACCTCGGGAACGGGCTCGTAGCCGAACTCGGCCAAGGCGGCCAGCAACCGATCGCGATCGGCAAACTCGCCTGCGGCAAAGGCGCAGACAGACGTGCGAAACGATTGCGGAGCCGGCGTCGGCTGCATCAGCGCCTGTATGCATGTCGCCACCACAAGAGGCTCGTTGCCAGGCTTGGCTTCCGACAAGGCGAGCAAGGCTCGGTTCCGGTCGCCTGCATCGTCCAGCGCATCGGGTTCGTGTTCGTTCCGTCCGGGTTCTCTCGGCGGATAGCAAAGGATCGAGCCACCGGTCTCGGGCGCCAAGGCTTCCAGATCGTGCGCGCAACGCTCCAGATCGAGGGGACCGTCGGCCACAACGACAACAGGGCTTCCATGCGCGCTCGCCATAGACCAGCCCAGCAGCGCCTGCGCCGACCCCGGCATATCGGGAACAGCCACAACCTTTTTCCCGTCGGCAAATGCGGCGGATGCCCAAGGCCGAAAGCGTTCGATAAGGTCTACATTCTTCAATTACATACTCTTGCGCAGATGCGACGGCGGCACCTGGAGCGCCAGACGATACTTGGCAACTGTCCGGCGCGCCACCAGAACACCCTGCTTCTTGAGGGTGTCCATGATCTCCTGGTCCGACATCGGCTTGGATTTATCTTCGGTTGCCACAAGATTCGCGATCATGTCCTTGACTGTGGCATTGGATATCTGGTCGCCCGCCGCCGTTCGAAGGCCGGGCGTGAAGAAGTACTTCAAATCGAACAAGCCGACCGGCGTCTGAATATACTTGCCGGCTACCGCCCTGCTAACGGTCGTTTCGTGCACCCCCACCGTTTGGGCCATCTCGGACATGGTCATGGGCTTGAGAAAGGCAATGCCGTTGTCCAAAAACTCGGATTGCGCCTTCACGATTTCGCTGGCGATCTTGTGTATGGTCCGCTGCCGCTGGTCTATGCTCTTGATCAGGAAGGCGCTGGAACGAATGCGTTCCTGGATGTAGGCCCGCACTTCCGGCGACGTGCGCTTGTCCTCCATGAGCTGCCGGTATTGCCGACTGATTCTCAAGCGCGGCAACTGATCGTCGTTCAGCGCCACCGTATAGACGCCATCGGTCTTCTGCACAGCGATCTCGGGAAGAACATAGGCAGGATTGTCCGTCGAATAAATGCGGCCCGGCTTGGGTTCAAGCGTGGAAATGAACTCGTGCGCCTTCTTAATGTCCTCGACCGACACCTTGAGAGAACGCGCGATTTGCTGAAACTTCTTGGCTGCCAGCCGGTCAAGATGATGGCGCACGATATCGGCCGCCAGCGTCTTGTCCTTGCCCTGCCTCTCCAACTGAAGCAACAGGCATTCGCGCACGTCGCGCGCGCCAACGCCTGTGGGATGAAAATCCTGAATCACGCCCAGGATGTCGAGAAAATGTTCCAGATCGCAATTGACGGAAGCAGCCAAATCTTCGGGGCTCGCCGTCAGATACCCGTCATCGCTGATGCTGCCGATGATCAGGCGCGCCACATGCGCATCCGCTTCCGAGAGCTCGGCCAAGGTCAACTGTTCCAGCAAATGCTCCTGTAGAGATTGCTGCTGCGGCAGCGAGTCGAAAAAGAATTGGCGAGACTTGTTCCGTTCTTCCGACGGCGCCTCGGATTGGGCGTCCTGAAAGAAATAGTCGCGCCATTCGTCGTCCAGCTTGGCCAGCGCCTCGTATTCCTTTTCGAAATCCATCTCTTGCGCGCCGTCATCGGCGCTCGCGGCGGGTTCTGCTCTTTCCGCGTCGAGCGACAGCTCGGCCGTCGGCGTTTCCTCCAACGTCGGATTTTGCTCGATCTCCTGTCGGACAAGCTGGCGAACTTCGAGCATCGGTATCTGCAGAAATTCCAGCGACATGCGCAATTGCGGAGCCAGCACCATTTGCAGGCGCTGCGATTGCGAAAGCGAAAGAGTTTGACTTGGCATGGCAAGAATCCTTTATTGACTGAAACCATTGCCTATTCCCTCCGGTTTGACAAGAGAAAAACGACATGAAGCTTTGCGTACTTGCCAGTGGCAGTTCAGGGAATTGCGTATTTGTCTCTTCGGGCCGCACCCGAATTCTGGTGGATGCCGGCTTGAGCGCGCGCAATACGGCGAACAAGCTGGAACAGATCGGGGTCGCGCCGCGCGACATCCATGCCGTCTGCCTAACGCACGAACACGGCGACCATACCGTTGGACTGGCCGCTTTGGCCCGCCAACACGGTCTGCCCGTCTATGCCAACGCAGGCACGGCCGAGGCGCTGGCGAACAACGGCAGGACGGCCGCCCTGTCCTGGAAAATATTCACGACCGGCGCTCCGTTCGAAGCAGGCGAACTCCGGCTGGAGCCCTTCGCCGTGCCGCATGATGCCTACGAACCGGTCGGCTTCATCGTTCATGGAAAAACGCCGGACGGCCAACCGGCTCGCATCGGCATCGTCACCGACATGGGCATGCCCACCGAACTGATTCGGCAGCGGCTGCGCGCCTGCCATGCGCTTGTGCTGGAAGCGAATCACGACGAGACTCTTCTGCGCAACGCTGTGCGGCCCTGGTCGCTGAAACAGCGCATCGCCGGGCGGCACGGCCATTTGTCGAACAGCCAAGCCCTGCAACTGCTCGCCGAGATTGCCCACCCCGCGCTGCGCACCGTCTTCCTCGCCCATATCAGCGCCGACTGCAATACGCCGGAACGCGCCCTGCATTGCGTGCGGGAAGGATTGCGAACCCAAGGACACGGGCACATCGCCGTGGAACCCACATTCCCGCGCCAGATCAGCCGCCTGATCGAAATCGGCGTTCCCTAGGCCTGGAATAAGCGAGGGTTTCGTCGCGAGAGTGCGCAAACGTCTGCGGATGGGGTGCTTGAGGCGGGGCGCGCGATTCTCGCATATTGAAATATGGGTGAAATGCGCACCCCGCTTCAAGTGCCGCAGGCGTTGGCGTTGGCGTGTTCGTAGCAGAAAAACTCGCTTATTTTAGGCCTAGGCCCGCATAGCGTGTCGA
>SLKS01000090.1 GCA_007134465.1 Kiritimatiellia bacterium
GAGGGACGACATCCGTGTCGTCCGCAGTCTTTTCGCAACACGTACTAAGTAAGGAGCAGAGCATGGATGATAAAGCAGTTCTAGTCAATGGAGACGATGCGGTAGCCATGGCGGCGCTGGACACGGGAGTGTGTCTGGGCTGCGGCTATCCGGGCACGCCTTCGACCGAAATCCTGGAAACTTTTTCCGGGCTGGGCGGTCGGGCGCAATGGGCGCCGAACGAAAAAGTCGCGCTGGAAGTGGCCTTGGGCGCCGCATTCGGTGGCGGCCGGGCGCTGGCGACCATGAAGCATGTCGGGCTGAACGTGGCCGCCGACCCTCTGTTCACCGCCGCCTATACCGGCTGCTCGGGCGCGCTGGTCATTGCCGTGGCCGACGATCCGGGCATGGCCTCCAGTCAAAACGAGCAGGATAGCCGTCGCTATGCGGCTGCGGCAGGCGTACCGATGCTGGAGCCTGCCGACTCGCAGCAGGCCTACGATTTCATGGCCGAGGCGGTAACGCTGTCGGAAAAATTCGGGACCCCGATCCTGTTGCGTCTGACCACGCGGATCTGTCACTCCAAGACGCCGGTGCAACGACGGGCCTTCCCCGCGCCTGCAGCCACCGGGTTCGTGCCGGACATTCCCATGCGCGTGATGATTCCCGCCTATGCCCGACCCGCACACCGCCGTTTGCGGCAGCGGCTGGCCGAAGTCCAGGTCTGGAACGAGTCCGGCCCCCTGAACATCCGTTATGGCGACAGCCGCGAACTGGGCCTGATCGCCAACGGCATCTCCGTCATGCATGCGCGCGAAGCCGCACCGGACGCGGCCGTCTTGCAGGTGGGCATGACCTATCCGTTCCCGATCGAAACGCTGCGCGCGTTTGCCGACTCGGTCCGGCGCTGCGTCGTCATCGAGGAAGGCGACCCGATCATCGCCGAGGCCTGCCGCGGGGCGGGAATCGCCATCGAATCGGCGCCCGAGATGTATCGGTTCGGCGAATTGAACGTCGGAAAAGTCCGCCGCATCCTGGCGGGCGATACAACCCCCGACCCCGCGCGCCCGCCGGGCAAGCCGCCCCAGCTTTGCATGGGATGTCCGCACCGGCTGGTGTTCGAGGCGTTGCGCGACGAAGCCTGTCTGGTCACCGGCGACATCGGATGCTACACGCTCGGCGTGCTGGCCCCGTTCGAGGCCATGCATACCTGCGTCTGCATGGGCGCTGCGCTGGGCGTTGGACTGGGACTGCGCCATGTGCTCCCGCCAACGGAGGCGCGCCGGGTCGTGAGCGTCATCGGCGACAGCACCTTCATGCATAGCGGCATCACCGGGCTGCTCGAGATGGCCTACAATCCGCCGGCAACCGGCCATGTCGTGGTCGTGCTCGACAATGGCACCACGGCCATGACAGGACTTCAGGAACACCCTGGAACCGGACGCAAGCTGGACGGTGCGCCCGCCCGGCAAATTCTGCCCGAAGATCTGGCTCGGGCCATGGGGATCGATCGCGTGACCGTATTGGACATGGACACAAAGGGCTCCGGCTTCCGCGACACATTGCGCGCGGATCTCGATAGCGGGAAACTCTGCATGATTGTCGCCCGCCGCCCCTGCATTCTGTCCCTGCGCAAACAGAAAAAAATCGCGGACGTGAACAAAGAAGGAGACGCCTAATGAATCGGGAAGCGCCTGTCAATGTGATTGTAGCCGGCTTGGGCGGTCAAGGGGTCTTGACCTGCTCGGACCTGTTGGCGGATGCCGCCTTTCGGGCCGGATTATCCGTTAAAAAGGCGGAAATTCACGGCATGAGCCAGCGCGGCGGCTCGGTATCCTGCGATGTTCGGTTCGGGGCCG
Source organism: Kiritimatiellia bacterium (assembly GCA_007134465.1). Lineage (GTDB taxonomy): Bacteria > Verrucomicrobiota > Kiritimatiellia > UBA8416 > SLMC01 > SLMC01. The sequence continues at coordinate 1,839 of SLKS01000090.1, forward strand.
AGGTCCTGAGCCCTATGGTGCCGGACGGCGAGGCCGATTTCCTGGTCGTGCTCGAGCCGACGCAGGAAGCGCCCAATCGCCATAGCCTTAAGCCCGATGGCGTCCTGCTTTCGGTCTCGGACCTGGACATGGACGCCCTGCCCTCGAAAAAGGCGATGAACACCGCCATGCTCGGCATGCTAAGTCGGCATCTGCCCGATATCGAGGAAACCTGTTGGCAAGACGCGCTCAACGCCGCGTTCCCGGATAAAATCCGGGCTATGAACCGCGACGCGTTCGCCATCGGACAATCAAACGCCTGAACGGATTGTTTTCGCGCTTTTCGCGTGTTTCGTAGTTGCTTATTTTGTGTATGTTTGCCGAAAAGCGCCTAAAAAGGGAGAACGAACCATGATCGACGAACATTGGAGCGATGGAGACTCGCCGTTGCATCCGGTCAGCGCGCCGGACTTTCTGCCGACCGAACAGCGGCGCGCCTTGCAGTTGCACCGGCTGCGCAGCGTAGTCAAGCGCGCGTACGAGCATGTGGACCTGTTCCGCACGCGCATGAAGGAACGCGGCCTCGAACCGGACGCTGTGCGAACGCTGGACGATCTGAGGCATGTGCCGTTCACCGTCAAAACCGATTTGCGCGACACCTATCCGTTCGGTCTTTTCGCCAGTCCGCTGAGCGATATCGTCCGTGTGCACGCCTCCAGCGGCACAACCGGCAAGCCGATTGTCGTGGCTTATACCCGGAGCGACATGAAAGTCTGGACCGGTGTCATGGCTCGCACCTTCGCCGCATGCGGCGTACGCGCCGGCGACATTGTGCAGAACGCCTACGGCTACGGCCTCTTTACCGGCGGACTCGGCGCCCATTACGGTCTCGAAGCTATCGGCGCCACGGTCATTCCCATCTCGGGCGGCAACAGCGAACGGCAAATCATGCTGATGAAGGATTTCGGCTCCACGGTGATCTGCTCCACTCCCAGTTATTTCCTGCATCTGATCGAGCAAGCCACTGAAATGGGCGTGAATATGGCCGATCTGCCGTTGCGAGCCGGCGTCTTCGGCGCCGAGCCCTGGACCGAGGAAATGCGTCAGCGCATCGAGGCCAACAGCGGCATTCGCGCCTACGACATTTACGGGCTGTCCGAAATCATCGGACCCGGCGTCGCCAGCGAATGTTCAACCCAATGCGGCTTGCATATCTTCGAGGATCATTTCTATCCGGAAATCGTGGACCCCGAAACGCTGAAGCCGTTGCCGGACGGCGAAGCAGGCGAGCTGGTGCTGACCACGCTGAGCAAGGAAGCCATGCCGATGATCCGCTATCGTACGCGCGACATCACGCGCCTGATGCCGGAACCCTGCTCTTGCGGGCGAACAATCCGGCGCATGCTGCGCGTGGCGGCCCGCAGCGACGACATGATGATTATTCGCGGCGTCAACGTGTTCCCCTCCCAAATCGAGGAAGCGCTCTTGCGCGTGGAAGGCACTTTGCCGCATTATCAGATCATCCTGACCCGCGAGCACGATCTCGATCAGATGGAAATTCAGGTGGAAGTTACGCCCGACGTGTTTTCCGATCAAATCAAGGCCATGCAAAATCTGCGCAAGAAAATCGAGCATACGCTCGGATCGGCGCTCGGCATCCGCGCCAAGGTCAGTCTGGTCGA
>SLKS01000083.1 GCA_007134465.1 Kiritimatiellia bacterium
CCGGAGACGATCAGCTTGTCGTCGTCGATCGCCAGATAGCCCTGCGGCGCGATGTTGGCGATGGAGCGGGCGTCGGCTCTGTTGTATGCGTCGCCTTGCCAGTAGCCCGCGCCCGACTGCACCCATTGGACGGAGCCGGATTCCGCGTCCAGCGCATAGAGGAACACGCCTTCGAACGGCCAGATGCCGGCGGCGAAATAGACGGTCCCGTCATGCACCAGCGGCGCGCCGCGAACCGGCCACATGCTGATCAGCCGTTCATTGCCCAGAACCAGCCGGTTGTTCGGCACGGCGGCGAACCGCCAGAGCTCCTCGCCGGTGGCGGCGTTCAGGCAGTAGACACGTCCGTCGTCGGAGGCGAAGTACAGGCGCCCGTCGTGAAATGCAGGGGCCAGACGAACCGGACCGTCGGCATGGAAGCGCCAGCGCGCCTCGCCCGTGTCAAGGCAATGGGCGGCGACGCTGTCCGTGACCATGGACGGAACGAACAGAAGCCCGCGCGCGGCGACGGGTTCGTAGGAAACATCGAAATCGAGCTTGTTGTGGTCGTCGAGCTGCTTCGGCCAGGCCCGGCGCGGTTCGGGCAGTTCCAGCGTCCAGTGCAGGTGCAGCGGATCGGCCAGATCGTTCGGGCTTTGCCCGCCGCGTTGCGCATCGAACCGCCACATTGGCCAGTCGGGCTCCACCAGCCGCAACGGACCGGATGTTACCGGGGTCAGTTCCAGATCGTCGTCTGCTTTCACATGATAGACGCCAAACTGCTCCTCGGCGACAGGGTCCAGAACCAGGGCGGGCTCCGTCGCGCCCGGGATCGGCTCGTCTTCGAAGAACCACTGCCAGCGCTGGGCTCCGCGCGGATCGAAACGTACGGCGGGCCCGAGCGTTACCGTGTCGCCGGGCCGCGCGCCCTGAAGCGCGGCCAGATCGTGTTCCCACACCGGCCACTCCTCGATACGGACAGGGGTCGAGGCCACGGGCGTCAGCGCCCGCTCGTCGTCGAGCGCCGCATGGTACACGCCCACATGATCCGCGGTCATGTCCGGAATCGTTAGCGTGGCTTCGGTCGCGCCGGGAATCGGCTCGCCGTTGAAATGCCATTTCCAGTTCACCGCGCCCGCCGGGTTGCGCAGAAGCACGGGCCCGAGCGTGAGCGGCTCGCCGGGCTCCGCGGCAACGGTCTCCGCCAAGTCCCGCTTGAACGGACGGGCCAGACGCCATTCGGGTTCGCCGTGCAGTCGGCCATGGTTCGCGCCGGCGGTCCGGTCGCGCGCCGTCTCGCCGGCGCGTTCGTTCAAGGGCCAGTATCCGGTCAGTCCGGTTTCCTTGCCATCGAGCGGTCGGGTCATGCGCGACTGCAAATCTTCCTGCGACAAGGCCCGGTTCCAAACGCGCACCTCGGCAACCATGCCGTTGAACAGCCGGCGATGCCGGCTCTGATGATGGATGCGGCGCCCGATATGCAGCGGACGCTTGTCTGCCGTTACCAGCCGGCGTTTCTGGCGCGCGGCTTCCTCGCCGTTGACATACACGATCGCTTCCTCGCCGGTATGCACGGCGGCGATATGCGTGAATTCGTCGGTGGACGGAAAGCTGAAATCGAGGCGGTCGCGATCGGAAAACACCAGCCGCCATTCGTCGCGTCCTCGATGCCGCCGGTGAGGGATCAGGCTCATCTCGCCGTTTCGCTCGCGATTGTCGCCCAGGGAAAACACGGCGCCTGCACGGCGAAACGAGTGAATCCTTGCCCACGCTTCCACCGTGCGCGGCGCGTTGCCAGCCATGCCGAGATCCGTGGCGGTGGCTTCCGTCTCCACATGATCGTCCGATCCGTCCATCTCGAGCGCGACTTTGGGCAGCTCCGCGCGAACGGCTGCCGCCATCACTGCGGCCGCAAAAAGAGCCAGAAGCCCGCGCGCGCGAGCGTTGTTTTTCGAACTGACCCCGAAAACACCGATTGGTTTCTGCGATTTTTCGGACATGAACGTGGAATCCTTTCATTGCCATGATTTTTTTAAACACACATGTCTTCACACTGCAATTGCTTGGTATAAAGCTAGCGCATTGGCGCCGACGGGTCAAGCCGAAAAACGGCTGAAGAGGCGGCAGAGGGCGAGGACCAGCAGCGTGTTGACGACGGCGTAATAGTGCAGAGCCAAATCCGGGACGAAGAGCACGACCGCGCCGCTGGCGACGGCGCCGACGATGCCGCCGGCAAAGACGCCGCGCGCGGTCAGGCGCGCAGGCCATACGCCGCAGGCGACGATGGCCAGCAAGGGGGCGCCGAGACCGTTGACGACCTTGTTGGCGATTTCGAAAATCGAGCCGAGCCGCCCGGCGAAACAGGCGGCGGCAATGGCGGGCAGCCCGATCAGCAGCGCGATGCGTCCGGGCCGCATGGCGTGAAAGAAGACGAAATCGTTGGACAGCGCGGTGGCGCAGGAATGCAGGCCGGAATCCGCGCTCGACATGGTCGAGGCCAGCAGTCCGGCGATCAGCAGTCCTTGCGCGCCGGGCGGCAGGCTGCGAACGAAAAGGACCAGTCGCGCGATGCCGGTGGCGGGCAACGGCGCGTCCATCGCGCCGGGCGCTCGCGCCAGCAGGCCGACAAAGACCAGGCCGACCAGCGCCAGCAGCGCCAGCCCGATATTGAGAAGAAACCCTTTTTGCGCATCGCGAACGGTCGGCGCGGCCATATAGCGCTGAACCACCATTTGATCCGCGCCGTAGCGGGCCAGGAACGCGACCAGACTGCCGATCAGCGCGCTCCAGAACGTGATGCGCAAGCGCGGATCGGGGGATAGGGCGGCTGGATCGAAAGGGAAGAACGGCCGCAGGGCGCCCTGCTCGGCTGTTAGGGCGAACAGGGCGCGCAGTCCGCCGACACGCGCGGTGGCGACGCCAATGGCCAGCGCCAGCCCGCCGCAGAGCGCGCCGAACTGCAGCACATCCGTCCAGACCACGGCGCGCAGTCCCCCGCGCACGGTGTAGAGCAGGGCCAAGCCGCCAAGAACAAGAATCAAAGCCGGTTCGGGCCAGGGGACGATCCCGCCAAGGAAACGGGCGGTCGCGTACAGCGTTATGGCGACCCAGGCCAGTCGCCAGAGTACGAACAGGGCGCTGGCCAGTTGCCGTACGCGGCGGTCGAAGCGCTCTTCCAGAAACGCGTAGGCGCTGGCCGAACGGTGCGCGTGAAAGAACGGGATGATCCAGCGAACGACGGGAATCGCCACTAGCGGAAAGGCCGGCAGCGAAAGAGCGACATACAGTCCGTACCGAGCCACTTCGCCGGAAAACGCCGTGAAGTTGATCGCGCTGAAGAGCGTGGCCGCCACGGAAAAACCGAGCGGCCACCAGCGCAGGGCGCGACCGGCAAGATGGAACTCCGATGCGTCTTCGCGGCGCCTGCGGAACAGCAGGCCCAGCCCGACGCTGGCGGCCAGGAAGGCGACAAGAACGATGGTGTCGGCCGGATGCATGCGGTCTCGCGAATCTACAGTTGCAGGAGCAGCCAGCCGGCCAGAAGCAGAACAAGCCCGCCCAGAATCGGCATGACAACCGCCAGCGACAGGCGATGTCGTCGGCCGCGCGAAGTGAGAATCCATTCTACGAGTCGCGAGCCGGAAATGGCCAGAAACCCGATCGCCATCAGCGCGATCGCGAGGCCGAGGCTGAAACTGATCATGCAGATCAGGCTGAGGAACGGCGTGCCCACGCTCAAGATGATCAGGACGGTCACAATGGCCGCCGGGCAGGGGACCAGGCCGCCGGTAGCCCCGATGGCGACCACATCGCGCATGGACGACAATTCGTGAGAGGAGGCGGATTTCTTTCGCTTGGGCGCATGGGAATGCCGCCGGAACCCCCAGTGCGTATGCGTTTCCGCTTCCGGCGGAGCGTTCGGGTCGGTGTCCTGCTCTTCGCCGGTCAGCAGTCGGATCAGGCCAACGCGAATCTGGTTGACGCCGACCAGCAGAATGATGATGGCCCCAAGCGGCTGCAGCCAGGGCGGGTATTCGAACCGGTCTTGCATTCGATAGGCGGCATAGGCCAGGATCAGGACAATGGCCGTATGGGTCAGCGTGACCAGCAGGGCCATGACCATGGCGTGGGAATAGCGCGCGCGCGCGCCGACCAGTGTCGCGGCAACCACCGTCTTGCCGTGTCCCGGAATCAGCGCATGGACCGCTCCCCACGCGAAACAGAGCAGGAGGGCCAGGGTCCAGGACATTCGGCTCATGGGCGGCTTGAACAGGCCGTGCAATGTCTGGCGCATCTTCTCCTGCCAGATTTCGACTCTGGATTCGCCGCTGCCCCGGCCCGGCATGCGTTGCACGGCGCGGATGCTCGCGTCGTCGTCGCCGCTGTCGGCGGCGCTTCCCTCGGGGATTCCGTCCAGAAAAACGCTCAGATCCGGAGCCGGTCCTTCGTACGGGCCGAGCGCGCAAAGAAAACGCGCGCGGGTCACTGTGGGAATCTCTTCCAGATCGTCTATGATCGGCGTGATGTCGGGCGGGCGCGGGATGTCGTTCTTGGTTGGCACGTCCGAGGCGAGCAGACGCACGGGCGGCACGACCGGACCGGTCACGATTTTCGAGCTTAGGTAGTCTATTTTTATGAGGGAACGGATTTGAACTCCGATCGGCCGGACAGGCGCGCTCAAGACGGCTTCCGGCCAGGGCGCGTGCATGAGCCAGCGGATGCGCAGGGTGTCTTCGTTGTCCACGCCTTTGGCGATGTAGCTGATGGTGCGGCCTTCGATGTCGTTGTTCGGAAACTCGGGCCGAACCGTATGATGCCGCCCGTCGTGGACAACCAGAATGTCGAACCGGTTAAGATAGAGCTTTTTCGCCTGCCGTATGTAGGCGAGCGTTTCCTGCCGATCCAGCGTGCCGTCGCGGTTCTTGTCGTGGCGGGCGCGGATGGCGGCGGTTGGCAATTCGGCGAAATGCGTGTCCAGATCGATTTCGATGCCCTCGGTCGTCGGCGTCAGCACGATATAATGGTCCACGCCGATTTTCCCGAAAGCGTGTCCGTAGGCGGTGCGCGCGAGCGGCGGCAGCAAGGCTGCGCAACAGAGCGCAAGAATTCGGAACCGGTTCGTTGCCGTCATGAGCCTCCGTGGGGGGGCGGTTCGCGCCTGTGCGCGATTGCAAAGAAACTGAATCAGAATTGCCGCGCGCGCGCAAGCCTTATTCGGTTTCCGCCAGAATGAAATAATGGGAGCGGGTCGAGGCGGAAGGTTCGATGCGCCGGATGAACCCGGAATCGCAAAGCGCCTGCACGTACTTGGTCGCGGTGTTGGCCGATACGCCCATCTCGCGAACGATTTCCCCGCGCGTCAGTTTCTTGTGCGCAAGAAAGAGCTGCTTCAGCCGGTCGAGACGGCGCAGCATGGACGTGCCTGTCTTCAGTGGCGGGGTGTCGTCGTTCGCCGTCGCGGCTGACGGGCGGTCCGGACTGCGCAGCGGCCGATTCGCGTTGCGCAGCGTGTTCAGCAGTTTGGCGTCCAGATCGTCCAGATCGTAGACGAGCTTGTCGGAATGCATGAGGCGCATGCGCTCGATGACGTTCTTGAGTTCGCGCACGTTGCCGGGCCAGTCGTAGGCGCGCAAGGCGTCGCGCAAGGCTTTCGACAGGGTGGCATGCACGCCGATCCGCCGGCCCGAATCCAGAAAATGACGCGCGAGCAAAAGAATGTCCGCCCGCCGCTCGCGCAGCGGCGGCGTATGAATCAGCAGCCTCTGCAAACGGAAGAACAAATCCTTGCGGAACCGGTTCTCTTCCGTCAACTGTTCCAGATCCACGTTTGTGGCGGCGATAATGCGGCAGTGAATCTTGCGGGTTTTTCCGCTGCCCACGGCGCGAATCTCGCCGGTTTCCAGAACGCGCAGCAAGGTCGATTGCAGACGCGGGGAAATGTCGCCGATCTCGTCCAGCAGGATTGTGCCGTAGCCCGTTTCCTCGAACAGGCCTTTGGCCGCCTTTTCCGCGCCCGTGAACGCGCCGCGTTCGTGACCGAACAGTTCTGATTCCAGCAGCGTTTCGGTCAGTGAGCCGCAGTTGACCGGCGTGAACGGATGGTCCCTTCGTCGGCTGCCTTCATGCAAGGCGCGGGCCACAAGGTCTTTGCCCGTTCCCGTTTCGCCGGTGATTAGGACCGGCGCGTCAATGTCGGCGAACCGGGTTATGGTCTCGCGGATGGCCGAAATGGCCATGCTGCTGCCCAGAATCATGGCCATGCCCGGCGGCGATACGCTGGCGGCATCGTGCGGAAACAGGTGCGGACGGGGCGGAAGACCGGGCGGCTCCGGCACGCTCTTCGCGTCTTCCGCCTTTTGAAAACGGCGCGTCGCCGCCTGCGCGAGCCAAAGCGCTTGCCCTTCTTCCAGTTCGCAGGCCAGCTTCATCTCGAAATCCAGCCGCGGCTGCGCTTCGAAGCGACGGATGTCCTCCAGCAGTTGCGCGAAACGCTGCACGGCCTCCTTGCGCTCGTTCAGCAGCAGGGAGGCGCGGGCCAGGAAAAAATTGTCCAGATAATGGCGGTTGCCGCGCGCCTCGCGCGCCTTGAGGATGCGAATGGCGCTGTCCGCATTGCCCGAGGACAGTTCCGCGCGGATCAGGCCGTAGGACTCGAACCCGGTGCCGAGAATCGAGCCGCGCATCTTCTGCGCTTCCATGCGGGCCAGCCGCAACGCTTCCTTCCTGTCCCGCAGAATCAGGGAATAGGCGATCCGCATCGCATTCGGAATTTCGCCTTCCCGTTTCGCGCCCGGCAACAAGTCGGGATGCACGCCGCCCTGCATGAGCTTGAGCAGCGCCAGACTGTTGCGCAGGGCGAACGCTTCCGTTCCGCTCAGCCGCTTGCGCTCCGCCACAACCGACGGCAGCAACCGGCTCGCCTTGTCCGCGTTGCCCCGTTCCACTTGGTCAATGAACTGCACAAGCTGAACCCGGCACAAGGGCAATCGCTCGTTGCATTGCCAGGTCATCTCGTTGATCGTGTCGCCGAAATCCATGCCGCGTCCCTGCTGCGCAAGCAGAAACGCCTTTTCCCACAAGTAGAACTTGCGACGCGGAGAAAACGACGGCAGCAAGTCGAGAATGTCGCCGACAATCTGCTCGCGCAACGACTGGTTGCCCGTCGTATCGGCCACGATGCTCTCCACCATCATGGCCGCCGCCCGGATCTCCGGGTGGGTGCGGTCCGAGAAAAGAGAGCGCGCACGATGCAAAAAAGCCTGGGATTCCGTCGGACGGCCAATGCGGCAGCTGAGCTCGGCCCACGCGGCAAGCATGAGAATCAACAGTTCGGGATCCGAATCCTTCAGGGGTGCTTGCTGGGCGGCCTGAATCGCGTCCATGGCCAGTCGCTGCCCCTGCAAACATTCAAGAATGCCCTGCAATGCCTGCGCCACCGGACTCGACAGTCCTGGCGCTCCCGTCTTCAGCACATGCAGCAGTGGAACGTCCGTCGTTACGAAACGTCCTACGATTGGATCGCGTCTCTTTCTCTGATTGCTGCCTTCAGACGCATGCATGTCAATCCTTTCTCCATGTATCGCGGTGAATTTGCGCCCATTAATGCGCGAGACAAGGTTTCTGGTCAAGAGAAAATGCGCCCAAAGACATGGCTTGGGCGCATGGCAGTTTCCGCTGGGATTGATCACGAGAGCCTGTCATCACGAGCGAAGTCGAGGGATCTCGGCGGAACGCCGCTACACAAAGGGTTTTCGCGAAGCGAGATTCCTCGCAAGCTCGGAATGACAGGCATAGCCTACCCTTTTCGGATGCCGTCTAACTAACAGAATCAGGGAATCGAGGACGAGGACGGTCACGGCAGTCAAAACTGATTACTGATCACTGATCACTGGCTACTGGTCCCGCTACCCCGATGCCTCTACGCGGCGGGTATAATGCTGGACGAAGTTTTCGATGATTTCCTCGCGGGTGATGTCGGCGAGGGAGTAGGGGGTGGCGCCGTCGCGAATCATGCTTTCGACCCGGATCAGGCGCAGCCCTTTTCTTTCCCGGAAGCGTATGTCGGCGAACGGCAGCGTTTTGGTCGGGAAGGTTCGGCCCTGAATGCGATAGACCAGTTCGTCTTCGCCGTTGAACTGGATGTTGATGGCGGCGGTGGTGTCGGTATGGCGGATGGTGGCGGTCCGGCCGAGCGCGGCCATTTCCTCGCCGATGTCCTGGAATGCGGGCAGGACGACATCCGCGATGAAGCCGCTCATTTCGAGTTGTTCCTTTTGCTGTCGAGACTTGTCCGGCGCCTGCAGGGAGTCCCGAAGTCTTGTTCGCCAGTCGGCCATACGTTGTGCTCCGTTGCGTTTCCGGTCGCCATGCGGCGGAAGCGGAATGCTGCGAATGGAAGAGACCCGAAACGGTAGGGCGGGGCGGGAAGAAAAGCAAGGGGATTTTTTGTGTTGTCTGTCGGCTTCGGATTCCTCTAGGGTGTCAATCAATGGAGAGGAGACGAACGCGATGATCATTCACATGTCCAAAGAGGCGACGCCGGAGCAGACGAAGGCGGTATTCCGGCGCATCGAGGCGAAAGACGCGAAATACGAGGTGATTCACGGCACGACCGGTATCAATGTGATCGGCGTGCTGGGCGACATGAGCCGTGTCGAGGAAAGCTATTTTTCCGAGCTGGACGGCGTCGAAAAAGTCATTCGCATTTCGAAAACGTACAAGCAGATATCCCGCCAGTACGCGCACGAGGGGCGGATTCGCGACAAGGAAACGCGCGCGATTCGCGTGAAAGACGCCGTCATTGGCGGATCGTCGCTGGCGGTCATGGCCGGGCCGTGTTCCGTGGAAAGCCGCGAACAGGCGCGGGCCATTGCCGCCTACATCAAGGATACGGGGGTTCCCATCATGCGTGGCGGCGCCTACAAGCCGCGCACGTCCCCGTACAGTTTCCAGGGCATGGGCGAGGAAGGCTTGCGGGTTCTGGAGGAAATCCGGCAGGAATACGGGCTGGCCGTTGTTACCGAAGCCACGGGCCAGCATCGGCATGTCAAGCCGGACGGGTCGCAGGAAGAGCGGACCGTGCTCGAGAACGTGGTGGCGTTTGCCGATATCGTTCAAGTCGGCGCGCGCAACATGAAATCCTACGGGTTCCTCCAGGAGCTGGCCATGCTTACGCGCGACCGGCAGACGCCGGTGATGCTCAAGCGCGGCGAGTCCTCGACGCTGGAAGATTTCCTGCTGGCCGCCGAGTACATTGTCGCCAACGGCAATCCGAACGTCATGCTGTGTCTGCGCGGCATTCGCACGTTCGAGGAGGGCAAGTTCCAGCGCTATACGGCCGATATCGGCGCCATTCCCGTGCTCAAGCGCGAGACCCTGCTGCCGATCGTGTTCGATCCGTCCCATGCCACCGGCTATCGCCGCAATGTCGAGGCCGTGGCGCTGGCCGCCGTGGCGGCCGGCGCCGACGCGCTGCTGATCGAAACGCACAGCGATCCCACCCGTGCGCTGTGCGACGGCGAACAGTGCGTGACGGAAGAACAGTTGCGCGCGCTGTTGCGCAGGGCTAGCGCGGTTCGCGATGCGCTGAACCAAGCGGAATAGCGACGGTTTGCGGCAGGGCTCTTTTCACGGCTTCGAACAACGCAGCGCATGCACGGCCGGGCAAGGAACGCTTCGGGAAAAGAGATCGGGCGACGAGATCGGAAAACGAGTGACGCATGGGGGGGGATGGGGCGAGCGACGGGATTTGAACCCGCGACCCTCAGAACCACAATCTGATGCTCTAACCAACTGAGCTACGCTCGCCATCCAGGCGCCCGTCGGAAGGCGGAGCGCCGTAGACTGTTTCTGAATGGAAGAAAGCACTGTAGCCTATTCCCCGAAAAGAGCAACAGGAAAAATTTGCGTGTATCTTTTTGGGAAAGGCGCTATGCAGTACGAATCGAGGAAAAGGAGAGAGGCATGAAGATACGCGCGAAAATCGTGGGAGCGGGCGGATACGGGGGCGTGGGCATTGCCGAGTTGCTGTGCCGTCATCCCGAAGCGGAGATCGCCGCGCTGGTGGATGTGGAAAACGCGGGGCAGCCGCTCGGCGCGCTGTATCCGCATCTGGCCGGAACGGTGGATATGCCGGTCGTGGCGCCGGACGATCCGACGGCGCAAGCGCCGGCGGATGTCGTGTTCATGGCCACGCCCGACGGCGTGGGCATGAACCTGGCCCCGGCCGAGTTGGCGAAGAACGCGAAGGTGATTGACTACAGCGGCGATTTCCGGTTCAACACGGCCGAAAGCTATGCCGATTACGCCAGGCGGATCGGGCGCGAACCGGCGCATGCCGCTCCGGATCTGTTGCCCAAGGCGGTGTATGGCCTGCCCGAACTGCATCGTGCGGAACTGGCGGCGGATACGGCCGTGGTCGGCAATCCGGGCTGTTTCGCGGTAAGCTGCATTCTGGGCCTGGCCCCGCTGGCCAAGAGCCGTGCGGTCCGGTTGGACAGTCTGATTTGCGATTGCAAGACGGGCGTGTCCGGCGCCGGCAAGAAGCCGAACGCCTCGTTCCATTATCCGGCTCGCTACGACAACATGAACGCCTACAAGCTGGCCGGGCATCAGCATGTGTGCGAAATCGAGCGCGAGTTGAGTCTGTTGGCCGGCGCGCAGGTTATGGTGACGTTCACGGGGCAGGTGGTGCCGGTTTGCCGCGGCATCATGTCGTGTCTCTATGCCGATCTGGTCGAAGCGAAGACGGAAGCCGATCTGCTGGCGCTCTATCGCGAGTTCTATGCGCCGTCCCCGTTCGTGCGGGTATGGGAGAGCGCGGCGCCGGTCGGCTCGATGCATGTGCGCGGCACGAACGCCTGCAACCTGGTGGTGAGCGTGGACGCGCGCGCGCGGCGGGCGCGGATCGTGTCCTATATAGACAACTTGGTCAAGGGGCAGGCCGGTTCCGCCTTGCAGAACATGAACCTGCTGTTCGGCCTGCCGGAAACCGCCGGCCTCGACCGGCCCGGCATGTATCCGTAAGACGACGAAGCCGAAAACGGAAATTAAACCACGGAGTTCACGGAGACACAGAGGGCAACCAAGGCCATGGAAGGATCGAGTTTAACCGCAAAGAACGCAAGGATCGCAAAGATGTAACGAGAACCGCTCCGCTTCTCTTTCTCTGTGTTCTATGCGCTCTTTGCGGTTAATCATTCTCTTGGCGCATGAAAGCGGGTTCTCCCAATGGGTCCGCATAACAAACATTCATGTATCGGGCGTTTTTCGCAGTTGCACAGTATTCGGTAGCGGGCTGTTTGCCCGCGTCCTGATCCAGGGGCGATTAGCTCAATTGGCAGAGCGCCAGCTTTACACGCTGGATGTTACAGGTTCAAGTCCTGTATCGCCCATACCTGTCGTTTCCCGATTCCCCATGCGGCAGAACTCGACGGCTGCGGACTTTGACAGAATCATTGAGGACAGAATCATGGAACATGGGTTTGTCTGTCCCTTTCCCCGTAAGAACCAAGCATCGCCTTGCGAGGTTTGGCTGGCCGCCTGGTCGTCGAGATCACTGGGCGCGTGCGGAAGCGTGTCTTTGGGATGATCTTCGCTCTCCTCGCGCGATTTCCGGTTTCTATGCGTATTTCTCGGCCGCTTCTATGGCATGGCGCGTCCACTCATGCAAGCGATTCGGATGTCCGGAAAGGGTTTCAAGTTCTCGTAGCACAATTTGGTAGGCATGCCCCTGGAGTTGCTTCGCGCCATTCATCAAGTCATCCCTGATCTTGCTTTGATCATTGGGGAAGACAACGTCGCTGGCTTTCTGCCTCCACATGATGCAGTAATCCTTTCCTGCGGCCTCGAGCACGGCGCCCAGATCCGTCCATGCGCTGCTGACGATGATCCGGAGATTGGGTATGGACAAGACCCCGTCCAACTTATGAGTGAGGTTCTCGCAACAGCCATACCCAACAAGACCGAAGCGCTCGAAAATAGGTTTTTGATATTGGAGACAGAATTCTTCCCACATGGCCGGCGAGACCTGATCGAACTCCTGCGAGTTGGCCAGGCACCAGAGATTCTTGCCAGTAAGCTTGTCGTCGGAGTCTTCGCCGATAAAATCGCTGCAGGTCATGGGCCCATGGTTGTTGGGCGTTATCAGGCCCGTTGCCTCCAACTGGTCGAGCGCTGTCAGGGTTGCGTCGCGCAAGTGGCTCATGAGACGGTGCATCGTATCGGGCTCCGCAATCATGTCCATCATCATCTGTTCCAGTCCGCGCAAGTCGGCCGCGGCGGTTCCCAGTGTGGCGCCCAACATAGGACTCGCGGTCGTTCTGACCGGAAGGATGTCTCCAAGCAGATATTCCATGCGCGCCTTGTTTTCCATCGTCTCTTCTTCGCAATAGGAAAACGAGGGAATTCGCAGTTTGTCCAGATCGTCGGCCGCCTTGATTGGCGGGTCATAGCCCCAGGCGCCGCCTTCTTCATGCGAACGATGCCGTCCGATGTCAACGCCCCAGGTATTCGCCGGCTCGCGTTTGAACACCGCGCTTGCGCTTGCGAAATCCTCTACGGGCTCATCGTCGCCGATATCCCGTTTGTGAATCGTCTGAAGAAAGCGATATTCAAGCCGCCGAAGCCATGGTTCCGTGCAGGCAAGCATGGCTTCCGGGATGATCTCTTTCCAACATCCCACAGGTCGGCACCAGACCGGCGCGCGATCTGGTTTGCGCAGGGCGTTGACGTCCGCCCATCGCCGCTTGATGGCCCGCATCCGGGGTTCCTGCGCAATGGCGGCGACTTTTTCCGCCAGAGCGCGCACTCGATCGGCGTCTTTCTGTGAATACATCGTGTCCCTTGTCTGTTGAACAGTTGCCGCGTGCGGAATCCGCGAAAGAGAGCGTCCCTTTCTTGTATAGATCAGCAGACTACAGGAAACAGGATGAGTGTGTCAATGGATGCCTGCATATGCCCTTGTCCTTGTCCGATTCTCCATGCGGCAGACCCCGCCGCCGCCATGGATGGCGGCGACGGGGTCGCAGCTTAATCCTAAAATAAGCGAGTTTTTCTGCTGCGAGCACGCCAACGCCTACGCCTACGGCACTTGAGGCGGGGCGCGCATTTCACCCATATTTCAATATGCGAGAATCGCGCGCCCCGCCTCAAACG
>SLKS01000005.1 GCA_007134465.1 Kiritimatiellia bacterium
CCGCCTAAAGACGGCGCTCCGGCTTGTTTTGTCAGAGTCCCGGCTTCAGCCGGAAGCTATCCCGCCGCTTCAGCGGCGCTCCTCGGCATTGTTGCGGTCGCATTGTTGCCCTTGACTTTCCGCTTCGATCTTTCCATTCTTCGTTTCATGAAAAAAAGCGCGGCTATGTTGTGGATAGGATTGGTCGGCGTCTGCGTTGCCCGGCAGCCAGACCAGGCGGCAGACCAATTCGTAGTCGAGTCAATACGGCAGCGTCCATACGTGCTCTGGTACGGGGCGTTTTACGAGCCGCCCATTCCCCCGCCGGGTACGCCGTTCGACGATCGCCCTGCTCCCACGAATGCGGTCCCAAAAATCGGAAAGGAAGTCAAAGGGTTCACGCTTGTCGGGTTCGACGAAAAATTCGAGACCCGAACTGTGCGCGGCCAACAACGCGAAGTTGACACATCCGAACTGATCATCCAACACGGCGCCCGAACATTTCGGATGCCCAAAGGCCGCTGGCAGCATTCGGAACTCATCGCCACCATTCGTCATCTCCCTTCTGGCGAACGGACGCCGTTGCGCGCAGGAGAGCCGCTCGCCATGGGAACGAATGTCTTCGTGCTTTCCCGAATCGATATGAAGACGCATGCATGCATCCTAACGAACGCCACCGGCGCCATCACGATCGAAGCGGAACGGACGAAAGCCGAACCACCCCCCGTGCACCCGCCCTCGAAGAGTCCGGCCGCAGAACGCGACGCGCGTCTTCTTGCGGCGCCTTCTTCTGCCCGGAACGAGCCCCCATGGCGAACGGCCGTGTACGCGGCGCAATTCACCGAAACCCGATTTCATGAAATCCTGCGGCTCCGCACCCGGTTCCGCAACGCCTGGGCGGCGGCCGCGGCGGTGTCGCGGCCCGTGCGAACGTGGAAAGAGGAACGGGTCGGGCTGGAAATCGAAGCGCAGGCCGCCGCACACGGCGGCGAACAGGATCATTGGGAAGTCAATGCCGCGCTCATGCTGCGGGGCGGAGTCGGCATTGGGCCCTGGAGAACGCGCCTAAGCGTGGCGTATGGGCTCGGCCCGTCCGTGGCTTTATCAACGCCTCGTCTCGAGCGGGAACGCCATGACCGGACATCCCGGGGACTGGTGTTCATGCCCTTCGAAATCGCCGTGGGCGACGCGGCCCGCCGCCGGGAAGCTTTTGTCCGGGTCCACCACCGTTCCGGCGCTTTCGACATTGTCAGCAGGGGCGGCGGCTCGAATCTCGTCGGCGGCGGAATCCGCTGGGTCTGGTAACGAAACAGGCTGGACCTCGTAATTCGGAAATGATTGACGGAGTGGCGCGCCTGGTTCATGGGGCGCGCTTTCTTCGCATGCCCTCGGCGAAAAGCATCCATTGAAACCCTTTTCAAACGGAGGACTGAAACATGGAGCATCTTCAGGCTTTCGCATGGCTGGGACTGGCGCTGGTGGTCGGAAAACTAATCAGGAAACGAGTGGCGTTTTTGCGCAACCTGTTCATGCCCTCGTCTATCCTCGGCGGGTTCTTCCTGTTGCTTCTCGGCCCGGAAGCGCTCGCGCGACTGACCGGTGGCGCGTTCGCGCCGATTTCGGAGCGAACCATAAGCGTATGGTCGGGCTACCCCGGGTTCCTGATCAACATTGTCTTTGCCTGTCTGTTCCTCGGCAAGACCATTCCGGGCATCCGTGATGTCTGGACGAAGGCCGGACCGCAAATCGCCCTGAGCCATACGATCGCCTGGGGGCAGTATGTGACCGGCCTGGCGGTAACGGCATTGATTCTCATTCCCGTGTTCGAGGTCGAACCGATGTTCGGCGCTCTGATTGAAATCGGATTTATTGGAGGGCATGGGACCGCGGCCGGTCTGGGCGACACATTCCGGGAACTGGGCTGGCCGCAGGGACAGGATCTCGCGCTGGGCGTGGCTACGGTCGGCCTGATCGCAGGCGTACTTTCCGGCATTGCGCTTGTGAACTGGGGCGTCAAGAAGGGCCACGCTCGCATACTGCGCGATGCCAAGCAGGAGAAGGAGCATAGGGAAAGCCTCGCAAACGATATCGCAACCATCGAGGACGATCTTCTGCTTGAATGCCAGGACCAAACGGACGGCGCCAGGACCGCGACGGAAGACAAGGACGAGCGGAAACCCGCGAACAACGTCATCCGCATCGAAAGCATGGAGCCATTAAGCTTCCATCTCGCCTACATCGGCTTGGCGATCGGTGTCGGCGCCCTTATCCTGACGGCCTTGACCTGGCTGGAAAAGACACTTCTGCTGCCGCTGGGAATGCCGACGCTTTTCGGGCATGTGCCGCTGTTCCCGCTGGCGATGATCGGCGGAATCGTGGTGGAGAAGCTGCATCACAAATTCTTCGACGGACATCTCGACCGGACGCTGGTTCTGAAAATTCAAGGAGGCGCGCTGGACCTGCTGATTGTCAGCGCCCTGGCATCCTTGACGCTCAGCGCCATTGCGGACGCCTGGATGCCGCTGACAATCCTAATCCTCAGCGGCATCGTCTGGACGGTGGCGGCGTTTGTCTGGCTGGCGCCTCGCATGCTCAGCGACTATTGGTTCGAGAGGGGGATCGGGGATTTCGGCCAATCGCTCGGAGTGACCGCAACCGGCTTGCTGCTGATGCGAATCGTGGACCCCAAAGCGAAGACGCCGGCGCTGGAATCCTTCGGCTACAAGCAACTGCTTTTCGAGCCGCTGGTCGGGGGCGGTTTGTTTACCGCCGTGTCCGTCCCGCTGGTCCACAGCTTCGGTCTCGTCGCGATGCTTGCCGCGACCTTCGTGATCACCCTGTTCTGGCTGGCCCTTGGCCTCTCCCTGAAAAAGAAACAGCGTTCAAGTCAATAGGGTTTTCATAAAGGTTGGCGGCTTTAACAGCGCAAGATCCGGTTCTTTTGATCTCGACACGCTAATTAGCTTCTGTTGCGGAAAGTCTGTTTTTCACATCGGACGACACGGCTTGCCACGGCATAGTTCGCAGGGCGGAGACGGGAGGTCGTCCCTCCATCGTTACAAACAAAGCGTTTCTTACAATGCTGGAGGGCCGGACTCCCTGTCCGCAATGCTTGCGCAAAGCATGCAGGCGGGCGTCCCGACCGCTTTCCGCAACAGAAACTAAAGCCATTCGGGTGCGTCCATTTTGTTTTCCTATGTCCCCTCGCCGATCACCATCACTGGAATATCGCAGTTCTCCAGTATCGCCGTGGTGATGTCGTGGCCGCCGCTCGAGTTCGCCTCGCTGGAGAGATAGATATGGTCTACGCGATGCGCGCGCGCAACATCAACGACCGTTTCCGTTATGTTGCCGTCCACCAGAATGACTTCATGATCCACGTCCCGGGCGGCCAGAAGTTCTTCCCGTAGCCGCTCCGAATCCACCAGATGTTCCGGATCCGGATGCACATTGAGAATCAGCAGTTTCGCGTCGACGCGCCGGGCAATGCGCGCCGCTTCCCGGATCAGGCGCCGTGGCGGCCGACGGCCGCTGGTAACCGCCAGGAAACGGAAGCGGTCGCGTACCGTGACCCGAGTGGGATCGATTTCGCCCTTCTCCAGCATCCGCGGCGCCAGCAGCACAGTTCCGAACGCTCCCAGAGGGGCGCTGACGAGTATGGCCACCACCGCGATGGCCAGCATGTATTCGCCGTGGGGCAGACCGAGCGCTAGCGGGATTCCGCCGATCGCGGCCTGGACGGTGGCTTTTGCCATGTCCCCCACCACCATGAACAAACGTTCGCGCATTGTGATGATGGACCGCCACGTGGACGCGAAAATCCCCGCCCACCGGCCGATCAACAGGCCAATCGCGACCACGCCCAGCCCGGCCATGCCGGCTTCCCGAATCACTCGAACATCCACCGCGGCGCCGATCAGCACGAAGAGGAATATCTCGCCCACCACCCATACGCGGTCCATCCCTCCCCGGACGCGACGCGCCAGAACGGAGTCGGTCTCGAGAATCACGAAGCCCGTAACCATGACGGCGAGAAAGGGTGAATAGGGCAGGACCGATCCGCCGATCACCAGCAGCAGTCCGGCGACAACCGCGACAAGCCCTTCATGGACGCTATTGTCCGCCAGGCCAAGACGTTTCACCAGGATCACCGAGAGTTTGCCCGCTACGATCCCGAAGAGAATTCCGAGAACAATCTGGATCGGAATGTTTGCCAGCCTTGCTCCGATCCCGCCATCGCCATCGCCGCTTGCCCAGACAACGAAGATTCCGAACATCGTCACCGCCACCGCGTCGCTGGCGGTTCCTCCCGCGAGAATCAAGTCCGGAATACCCTTCTTGACTCCCCATCCTTCCGCCTTCAGCCGAAGCATCATCGGAACGATCACCGCCGGAGACGCGGCGCAAATGATCCACCCCACCAGCCACGAGCTTATCCAGTCCCATCCGAAAATGTATCGGGTAGCCACGGCGACAACCGTCGCTTCAATCACCGCCGGAAGAAAACCGAGTCGGATCGCTACCGACCCTTGGGCGAGAATCTTCTCCTTGTCCAAACCGAGCCCGGCCTTGAGCAGGATCACCAACAGGGTGAACAGCCGTATTTCTCCGGAAATGTCGAGAACCGGTTGCGGAAGAAGATCGAGGACCGACGGGCCGATCGCGATCCCGGCCACGAGCATCCCGATCAGCCGCGGCAGGCGCAACCGCGAGGCAAGTTCTCCGGCAACAAAACCGACGGCTAGAATGACAAACACGCCGTGAAGCATGGAAACACCACTCCAAAAGGGTTTTCGCAAAACACACGCAAACAGTTTCATTATATTGCGGAAATTTCCAGCACAATCGCCTTCATGTATTATTGGGGGGGGCGTTTTCAAGCGACATGTCGCCAGATTTTCGGATTTGACAGCGCGGCCTTTCCGGGCTAGTGTCCCGACACCATGAAGGCGCCTTCAGAGTCCGGCAACCCCGTCTCCGGCATGCGATCCCGCATCGGCCACGCACTGCGCCGGCTGCGGCACGCGTTCACGTCGGCGTCGGGCTCCGTTGTCGTCTTCGCCTACGACCGCATTCGTGGCACGGGCGGCCTGTCCGTGATCTGCAACCATGGGCAAGATGTCCATGCCACAAAACGCTGTGGCACGGGCATCAATGAAGCTCGGGAATGGAAGTATTTAAAATGAACAACGCCAAAGCTAGAGCCTCTAAAGAAAAAAGTCGGAGCGGTGATAATGCTGGCATCAAAAGACTCGGTCTGATGCTGTCTTGTTTCGTTGTGCCTTGGATAATGGGCCTACTAACATATTCCCGCATAGTAGGTAGCACCAACCCAAGCAATATGGCTTTCGTGGGAACCACTTCATTGATGGCAGCGGCAGGAGTACTTGTTGCTTATTTTGTGTGCTTGTGTAGAAGCGCATGGCACAAAGATGTAAGAAAGGTCATCCATTTCATTGTATGCATAGCTGTTGCAGTTATATTGTGGCAAGTCTCTGCGGAGTCCAGGAAATTCGAAACTGTATTCGCCGCCGCTCTAAACCGGCGGCTTTGCGATCTGAACGTTGAAGAATTTCGGAACCGTTGCACTGATCTTTTGGATAAAATAGAGTCAGGAGAGATTGAACATCGGAGTGCATATACACATGAAAAATATATGGTATTGGAATCAGTTGATTTATGGCTGCCTGCGAAACCTTCTGACTTAAGTGTTTTTGACATCAGGAACTCAACAAATGATGAACGTGCTGTTGTAGTGCAATGGTCAGCGTTCATGCATGCTTACGGCGTTGTTTTTAGGCATTCGACAACCGACGAGAAACCGCCTCGCTTCCGGTTGCAGGCCAAGACTTATCCAACGACGGAAAAAGGAATATACATGTGGGCCGGGATCAGGTCTCATGGCAGCAGCAACACACAGCGTCTGCGTGAAAAATTTGCAAACCCTGTGAGTAACAGTTTAGCCGATTCCCGGGTGCGATGATACGGTATTTCAGGACGAATCGGCCGGGACAGGAGGGACGGCAGAGGTGTCACGGACGGCAGAGGCGTCACGTCCCGACATCCGACATTTGAAGATTAGCAAGACAGAAGCGATTTGATTCGGACGGCCCGTCGGAACCACAGCCGTCCGGCGCGGCCCCGCACGGGCCGATTCGGTTCCGTTCCGTCCCCCGTTCCCCCCCCCCGGCCCGGGGTTCTACGGAAGGCCTGGGGCTGCGCCGGACTCGATGACGCTTTGATCCCGGAGCCGACTTGGCGGCGCCGAGTGGCCTGAGAAGGCAGGGGGACTTCGGGTTATGCCGGGGCTTCCTTTACGGTTTGGATGCGGGGCTGGACTTGACATCACCAGCCCGATTCGGCTATATTTCCGCCATGAAAGCGCTCATTCAGACCGGTTCCAGCGGGCGGGCGCCCGTGCCGCCTGAAAAGCGATTTCCTATCAATCCTACAAAAAGGAGGAGCGCTGCCATGAAAAAATGGCTTTCTTGGATGATCGGGGCCGGACTCGCCATGGCGGCAGCGGCCGGCACTGCGGCGGTGGCCGAAGACTTCATGATGATGGCCGTGCGGCGCACGATGGAAGGCGATGCCGAGCGCATCGCCAAGCACCTGTTCCCCAGGCAGGATTTTGTCTCCGTGAAGACCCTGCCCGCCGACGTCGCCATGAAAGAGATTCACCCCCGCCGAATGGTCGTCATGATGACCGAGGGGGTGAAGATCGAGCTGATGCTCACCGGCAAGGTTCACCGCAAGAACACCGGCGGGCGCCCCTACACCATTGAGGTCGTCCGGGTATCCGACATCAAGTGCACGAACATCAAAATGAAGAATATGCCCCTGCTGCCCGAGGGGGCCGCCAAGGCGTTGGAAGAACTGCCGGCGCTGATCGTGGAAGAGGCCAGGAAGGCCGCGCTCATCGCCTATCCGGACGAGAAAGTGGAATCCGTGACAACGCCGAAGCTGCAAGGGAAGGACGACCGGCGAACCGGCGCCGTGACCGTCAGGATGAGCCAGGGAATCCAGGTGGATCTGGAGGGGGTCGGCGGGTATGTGTTCGATCCCAAGACCAACAATATCAAACCGGAATGGGCGGGATTCACCCAGGCGGCGTACACCCGGAACGGGCAGAAAGATACACCGACAAAAACCATTGATCTGGTGGAGAAACAATAGCTCCTAATAAAAGGTGTCACACCGCGTTATTATCCGCGTTCCGAACAAGACAGCGCAAAATGCAGACAACCTGATCTCGCCGGAAAATGATTTGGCACTGATTCAGAACGTGGCACGGGCATCTTGCCCGTGTTTTCTCGGCAATTAACCATGGGCGGGGCGTCATTTGTCGAAGGAACCTTCCGGCGCTACTGTGGCCGGTTCGGGCTCAAGCACGAAACTGGCGCGCGCCCGATGCGATACGGGCGCTGGAACGGCCTGTCTACAATGCGCGATCTGCGCAAGGCCGTGATCCTTGTTCCGGTCGCAAGGTGAGTTTCCCGACAAAATCCCGCCTTCGAAGAGGGCATGGACGGCGACTGTGAAACGAATGGCCGCAGCCTTGGCCTCCTCAAACCGCCCGTTCCCGCATACTCCCTGCCAACGGCCCCGCCTTTCTTGTTCGCATGAGAGCGGTTGATGCCCTTGCCTGCGCCCAAGGCCTGCCGCGCGCATCGGTTGCGCTTCTGTCCCGAGGCGCAACGCCCAACACACCGAACACACATCTACATACCGTTCCTCAAAAGCATCCGTAATCCGCCAGACGAGCCCGCCCGATAATGTGTGTGTCCCTTATGCTTTTTTGTGTGTCCCTTATGCTTTTTCTTATGCTTTGCGGCATGACGCCGCTTAACCTGTAATGCCGCTTTGCATTCAATGGGAATTTTCAGACCCAGCTCAACGGCATCCATCACAAAATCCACTTCGACCGCGCTCGCCGCTCCCTTTCGCGGGGTGCAGACTGGGGGTGCCTAAGAAACCACACCTATCGCTCGTTACACATAGGTGGAGACGGTATCATGCTGGCGATGAAGAAACTCCTGCCATTTCTATTCTGCGTTGCCCTGATCTGTGGCTGCAGTACGCCGGACAGGAGCATGCGAGTGTACCCGGCTGGCTGTGGCAGCGTGCCCTCGGCATGAACGAGAAGGCACAGCAATCCGCACCCTTATACCGAACGTTGGCGTGGACCGTTAGGGAGACATAAATGAGACGGCTATTGTTCCCTTTGATGTTGGCGTTTCTTATTAAGCCCGCTTCCGCGGAAGAGTCTTCCAACGCCTCGACTACATTCCCCATTGCGGAAGAGTATCGCGCGGCCGGAGTTTCGATTGCCAGCCTGGAGGCGTTTATTGCCAAATATCCCGACCAGCCGGGTTGGTGCGGCGAGGCTCAAATCGCCATAGCAAGAATCGAACTCCAACAAGGAGAAGACGATAAGTCTCTGATGAGCCTCCAAAGAGCCATCGAGAAATACGGGGAGAACGAATCGCCGATTCGGAGCATAAAAATCTCTGTATCCGACA
Source organism: Kiritimatiellia bacterium (assembly GCA_007134465.1). Classification (GTDB taxonomy): domain Bacteria; phylum Verrucomicrobiota; class Kiritimatiellia; order UBA8416; family SLMC01; genus SLMC01. The sequence goes on from SLKS01000005.1 coordinate 8,502, forward strand.
TTGCATGCGCAGACATGTTTCGCCTGTTGAGCAAAATGGGCCGGAAGATGGAGGCACAGCGAATTCTTTCGAAAATCAAAGACGAAGACTTGCGCAAATCCCTGACGCCTCGGCTTGTGGTGGACTGGGACAACTGTATCAGGGCACGGGTTACCGCGATTGCCTTTGCCCCCGACGCCAGCGTCCTGGCGGCGGCCATCTGGCCTGATGGCAGAATCGCCTTGTGGGATTTGCGGACGGCGACACTGCTTGGAGAACTCCAGGGACACACCCGAGCGGTGTTTTCGCTCAGTTTCTCGCCGGACGGCAGTCATCTGGCGAGCGCGGGCGGCGACGAACAAGTCCGCGTTTGGTCCGTGCAAGCGCGGACGCTGGTTCGGGCATTCGATGCCGTTCCCACCTTCAACGGATGGGTCAACCAGGTCGGGTACTCGCCTGACGGTCAAAGGCTAGTTGCCGGATCAAGGTACAATCTCGACGGCAGGTGGCGCTCCGAAACCATGGCCTGGAATGTCGGCAAGGGCGCGCGGCAGAACACGCTTCCGGGACATCGGTTCCCGGTGTTTGTATCGGATCATGCCTTGCTGACAGCAGCGACCGTTTCAGCCGAAGACAGGATGCGGCATCGCCTGCCCCGCTACCGGGTTCAGATCTCCGAAATCGATGGCGGCCCGAAAGCCCCGCTTGTGCTCTTTGAAGCGCATCAGCCGTTCGGCGCGTTGGCTGCCTCTCCGACTGGAACCACATTCGCCGTTGCCTCTTATGGAGAGATTCGCCTTTCCTGCGCCCAAAGGGAAGATCGGGCAAGGACTGTCGCCGGCAATTTCGGCAACATACGTCGCCTGGTGTTTTCTCACGATGGAGCAAGCCTGTTGGCCGTCAACAACCAGAGCGCAACCTGGCTTGTCGACACGCAGTCGGGAAACGTTCAGGAGGTGGCAGGCTATCACAGTGGCGCAGCTTTTTCCGGCAACGGCGCCGTCCTGGCTTTAGGTGGCGAAGCCGTGGATATCCGGGATCCTACGGGCCAGAACACGCACTTGTTCCTGCACCTGATATTGAACTCTGGAAAAAACCGGTGGGAATGGGTGGCGTATACGCCGGAAGGAGTTTTCAGGATGTCGCCGGCCGCCGGACCTTTCATTCAGTGGCGCACAGGCTCAACCATACAGCCGTTCGATGCCTATGCCAAATCCTACGAACGGCCTGAAGAGGTGATCGCAAAGCTCCGGCGCGCACTCGCGGAGCCACGCGAGCCGGAGCCAAACAAAATCAACCAAAAGTAAAACAACCGTGCAAACCGGCCTCTTTTCCTCTTGAATCCGGACCGTTCCTCGCCATAGATTGCCGGGGTGAGGCTCGCCGCGAGACGGGGTCACGCCGCGGCCCTTGCGCTGTTCGCCCAGGCAACCGGACCGCCACCGCTGCGAGCGCAACCGGCATCGGGAGCGGACCGCAACCCGCAACCGGCATCGGCACGGCATGGCAAGCGGACCAGATACGCGACGCGCGGCTTGCTTGTTTTTTGTATGCGACCGGCAAGGGAAGCGCGATCCCCTGGAAAACTTGCTTGCTTCTTGTATGTAAATTTTTGCCAGAAACGGGCGGAAAGGAACGGAACGCAAAAACACAAGGCAGGCAGGCGGGGAAGCGAATACTTGCGAATTCCTTAGCAAAAACGCGGTTTTTCTTGCTGTTTCCGGCGGTGGGCCCAGCAGGGCTCGAACCTGCGACCAGAGGATTATGAGTCCCCTGCTCTGACCAACTGAGCTATGGGCCCTTTACGGGATTCGTGTGCGCAACCTAGCGCGCGGATTCGACGAAGTCAAGGCGCAATCGGCCGCTCGCCATTTTCCGATTGCGTGCCGCCCGCGTCCATGCTACTGCTTGGCGCTCTGTTTTTTTATTTCGCTCATCAATGGGGAGACTCGAACATGGCAGGCATCTTCAAGGCATACGACATCCGCGGCATCTACGGCGACACGCTAACCGACGACATGGCCTTCCGCATCGGGCGCGCCTTCGCGACGCTGGTGAAGCCGCACAGCGTCGTGGTGGGCCGCGACATGCGCCCGCATTCCCAGCCGCTGTTCGAGCATCTGACGCGCGGGTTGACGCTGCAGGGCGTGAACGTGACGGATTTGGGGCTGTGTTCGACACCCATGAACAATTTCGCCAACGGTCAACTCCACGCGGACGGCGGCATTATGATCACCGCCTCCCACAATCCGGGCGAGTGGAACGGGTTCAAGATGGCGCGCGCGCAAGCCGTGCCGATCAGCGGCAGCACAGGCATCGCCGACATCGAGCGCATCGCGACCGAAGAAGCCTTCGATCCGCCCGCCGCGACGCCCGGCACAACGACCCGTTACGATGCGGCCGAGGCGTACGCGCGCCATGTGAAGAGTCTCGTCGCCCTGCCCCGCCCGCTCCGCATCGCCGCCGACATGGCCAACGCCATGGGCTGCGTCGAAGCGAACGCGCTCGACGGCATGGTGACGATGGATGCGCTGTACGACACGCTCGACGGCTCCTTCCCCAATCACGAGGCGAACCCGCTGAATGCGGCAACGCTGGCCGCGCTCCAGGAAAAGATGCGGGGCGGAACCTACGATTTCGGGATCGCGTTCGACGGCGACGCCGACCGGGTCGGATTTCTCGACGAACAAGGCGAAATCCTGCCGATGGACCTCACCGGCGCGCTGATCGCGCAAAGCATACTGAGCGAAGAGAAGGGCGTTGTGCTCTACGATCTGCGCAGCAGCTGGGCGTTTCGCGAAACGATCGAGCAGGCGGGCGGAACGCCAATGATGAGCCGGGTCGGCCATGCGTTCATCAAGCAGCAGATGCGCGACCATAACGCGCTCTTCGCCGGCGAACTGTCCGGCCATTACTATTTCCGCGACAACTTTTTCACCGAAAGCTCGAGCCTGGCCGTGCTGCACATGGCCCGCATCGTCAGTCAAAGCGACCGGCCGCTTTCCGCGCTAATCGCGCCCATCCGGCGCTATGCGAACAGCGGCGAAATCAATTCCACTGTCGCCGATCCGCCCCGCGTTCTTGCCCGGCTCAAAGAGACGTACGCCGACGGCAAGCTGCTGGAACTGGACGGGGTCAGCATCGAATATCCGGACTGGTGGCTCAACGTGCGCGTGTCCAACACCGAGCCGCTCGTGCGCCTCAATCTCGAAGCCAAAAGCCCGTCGCTCATGGCCGAAAAACGCGACGAAGCGCTCGCGCTGATTCGGAGCTGAGCCGGCGCGTTTCGCGCATGGCGCGGACTATGCCGGAGCAACGATTCTGCGATCGTCGGTGCGGATGTCGGTGAGAACTTCGTAGCTGATCGTATCCCGCCAACCGGCCATTTCGTCGGCCCACAGGGATGCCGTTTCCTGGCGGCCAAGCAAAACCGCCTCGTCCCCTTCCCTCGCTTCCGAATCGGGGCCGACATCCACGACGGTAAGATTCATGGTCACGCGGCCGACCACGGGACAGCGACGGCCGCGGATCAGCACGCATCCGCGGTTGCTCAGCAGGCGCGAAAAGCCATCGGCATAGCCAACCAGGATCGTTGCCAGGCGCGTTGGCGCGGAGACGACATGCGTGCCGTCGTAGCTGATCGGCATGCCCGGCTCGACCCGCTTGACCTGGGCCACGCGCGTCTTCCACTGCAGAAACGGTTTCGTGGCCAAGGGCCGCGCGGCCGCGGCAACATCCGGTCCCGCGTAGCCGTACAGGAGAATGCCGGCCCGCACGCCTTCGAAATCGGCTTCCGGATGACGCAGGATGCCGCCGCTGTTGTTCACATGCCGAAACGGAATGGCGATGCCGGCCCGACGAAACGATGCGTCGGCCTGGCGGAACCGTTCGATCTGCCGCAGGGAGAATTCGGTATCGGGTCCGCCCGATTTCGCGAGATGCGTGCACAGGCCAACCGCCTCCAGTTCGGGCTGGCGCAGAACGTCCGCAAGCTCGTCGCAGGCGCGATCCCACGCGACGCCCAACCGGCCCATGCCGGTATCGAGCTTGACATGGCATCGCAAGGGCAGCCGGCTTCCCTCGCGCCGCACGGCATCGGCCAGCGCCTGGGCGTGCCGGCGGCCAACCGTTACCGGTTCGATCCGTTCGCGCAGAACGGCAACCGCCTCGGCCGGTTCCGTCACCCCCAGGACCACGATGCGCGCATCGGGCAAACAGGCGCGCAAGGCGATCGCCTCGTGCGCATGGGCCACGGCGAACAAGCGCGCGCCGCCGGCCCAGGCGGCCTGCGCGACATTCGCCATGCCGTGTCCGTAGGCATCGGATTTCACGACAAAGATCAATTGCGAGCCCCGCGTCAGCCGCTCGCGGACCAGTCGGATGTTTTCGCGCAGCAGGTCGGGCTGCAACTCGGTCCAAGTATGGCGCATGGGCATGCCGTATCTCCACGCAGTTTCGATTCGACGCTTTTCGAGATCGCTAGCACAGCGCACCGCCTGGCGCCAGCAAAAACACATGCGTGGACATTCCCCATTTTTCGGGAGTTGATTTTAGCGAAAATCGGCACGGATTGGCGAAAAAGGCGTAAAAAGGGAGCCTGAAAGGTTTCACAGGAAATGAAATGGTGGTCTCAACCGGGA
>SLKS01000161.1 GCA_007134465.1 Kiritimatiellia bacterium
GTGCATGATCGCGATGTGGAATCTAATCGGAACGTTCGGTCTTTCACTTGGAATCTTTCCAAAATTCGTGTTCATTCGCGTTCATTCGCGGTTCTTGACTGCCGGATTTAGGTTGAAATATGAAATTTGAGATTTGGGATGCGGGCGAAGCACGCCTTGGCGCTAGAACGTCAGCAGCAGCGTAAGGCTGCCGCTGGTCTTGTCGGCATCGAGCCCGCTGTCGCGAAGCGCGTTGCGGATTTCCGTATCCAGCAGGCGCATGAAGCTGATGCCGGGCACGACCTTGAACCGGTCGGAAAACCTCAACGGCGCTTCGGCCCGCAGCGTGAGGTCGAGAAAGGCGGCGCCAGACGGCTCGTACTCGGGCCGCTCGCGCGTGTAGCGCGGCAGGCTGAACTTGTCGCGCGCGTAGGCGCGGTCGCCCCAGCCGACATTGGCGCGGATATCCAGCGCCATGGCGTCGGGGATGAGTTCGAAACGATGGCTGGCCGACCCCGCAACGTACAAGCCGTTAAAATGCCCGATGTCGTAATGCGCGATCAGGGTCGGCAGCAAGGCGCGGTCGAGCGTGTAGCCCAGGAACAGCTCGACGGTATTCTTCAGCGAGTGGCGGAAGCTGTTTTGATACAGAAACGCGGTCAGACCCGAGCGGAAAATGTGTTCGCCGCTTTCGTGCAGATGATCCAGCGTGGCATGAAAGCGCGACCGTTGCGAATAGGCTTCGCTGTGTTCCAGTTCCCACGAGCCCCACAGGGTAAAGGACCACGGGTCGAAATCGAGAAGCGCCGACGGCTGGAACACGGGCTCGACACTGACAATTTCCCCGCGCCACACGTGCGCGCCGGCGATGGTCAAGGCCGCTTCGCCCTCGAGCATTGAATGCGGAGGCGCTTGCGCCAGCCCGCTTGCCGCGAAGCTGGCCGTGCACAGAAGCACGGTCAGCCATTGTCTCGCGGTCGTTTCGCGCATGGTGTTTCCTCCCCGAAGCGGGCCGATGCCCGCCGTTTAGTTATAAAGACGAATGACCGAGTGTCGTACAGTTCGCCGTTCGGACGCTATCCCCACAAATCCGCCGGATAGGCGTTGGCGGAGAGCAAGGCCCGGATGCGGGCCATGACCGGTTCCTTGTCCTGGGGATAGGTGACGCCAATCCATTGGCCGGCCGATCGCAAGACGCGGACGCGGGCCGCACCGGCCCGCATCAGGTCGTCCACAACGGTCGGAATGAAGAATTCCGCTTTCGGATCGGTCCCCGACCGTCGCAGAAAATCCTCGAACATTTGGTCCAGACGGGAAAACAGCGATGGCTTGAACCCCCAGAAATTCATGGAAACCAGCTCGGAACCGGTCAACGGAGTCCAGTCGGTTTCGTTCTCGACATAGCCGATTCCTTCCGGCCGGCATTCGATACGGGTGCGTTCCACGATGGACTCCAGATAGCCGTGCTCGTCGGCCTGGCACAGGCCGCGCGCGACGTGGCCGTAACTGGTCACCGTGTTTTTCAACGTGAACCCCGCCATGGCGTGAAGCGTGTCGTCGTCGGCTGTTTCGTCCAGAAACGCGGCCAGAGCCGGATAGGATTCCGCTCCGTAGAAATCGTCGGCGTTGATGGCGGCGAACGGCTCGTTTACGTGTTCCCGGCAGGCCAGCAGCGCATGGCCGGTGCCCCAGGGCTTCTTCCTTTCCGGCGGCGGCGTGAACCAGGCGGGCACGGCGTCGCGATCCTGGAAGGCGTATTCCACGGCCACATGCCGACCGGTCCGAGCGCCGATCGTCGCCTTGAAATCGTTCTCGATGTCGCGGGAGATCAGGTAGACCACCTTGTCGAACCCGGCGCGGATGGCGTCGTAGACGGAATAGTCAATGATGAATTCGCCGGAAGGCCCGACCGGTTCCATTTGCTTGAACCCGCCGAAGCGGCTTCCGATGCCGGCAGCCAGAATGACAAGCGTTTTGTGTTTCATGCCGGACAACCTATCGGGCCGGCACGGGCCTGTCGAGAAAAAATAGGACCGCTTAATGCTAGCGTGCGACGAAGACGAGGACCATGCGCGCTTCGCCGTCGGGGAAGCCGCCCAGGATGAGCGGCTTGCCGTCGCGCAGCCGTACGGAGGTGTTCAGTAATTCGTTTCTTCCTTGAGAGACGGCGATGGCCAGCTTGTCCTGCGGGCCTTTGCAGGCGACCGTGTAGGAACCGAGTTGCAGGCGCGCCGCTGCGGGCAGAGGCGTCTGTGCGGAAGCGACCAGCCGGAAATTCTTGAACGGCAGGCTTCCGGCGAGGATGGTCGCCACGTCCTCGATGCCGGCCGTATCGCCCGCCTCCTCGTTGGACGCGCGCACCAGCCGCACCGATACCGTCTGGCCGCTCCAGGCTTCGACGGCGCCTGCCAGAAGAATTGCGCTTGCCATCCATCCGAATCGTCTCATGAATCGCCTCCGTTTTCGATCGTCATGTCCACCACCCACAGCACGGCGCTGTCGCCGCGCGCGTCTTCCAGAATCATCACGGCGCTGTGCGTCGCCAGCACGTCCACCGAATGGAAGCTGCTTCCCTCGCCGCCCAGAGCGGGGGCGGGGCTTGTCAGCAGCAGAAACGCGCCCGCCATCAGGCCGGCGACGCAAGCGGCCGCCGCCCAGCGCCAGAGCGGAAGGCGGATTCGCGCACCGCCGTCTTCGCTGGCCGGCGTCTCTTCGCGCGCGCGCAGTCGGGCGCGTGCGCGGAAATCGTCCCAGAAATCGGCGGCCGGCCGCAGTGCGCTGTCTGGCGCAGAGGCGCGCACAAGGGCTTCCATCTCGTTTCTTTTCGCCGTTTTCATGATGGACTCCGTGCAGAGAGTTCCTGTTTCAACTTCAGTTTTCCGTAAAACAGGCGCGACATCACGGTGCCGACCGATACGCCGGCGGCGGTGGCAATCTCGCCGTAGGCGAATCCTTCGGCATAGCGCAGGTGCAGCGCATGCCGATGTTCGGGCGGCAACCGGGCCAGCGCGGATTGCACGGCCCGAATGTCGTCCGCGCGCGCGGCGGCCCGGTCCGGCGCGTCCTGACGCGTATCCGGCATCTGTTCCAGCGCGTCGTCTTCGCCGTTCTCGCCCGGCGCCGTCCATGGGCGCCGCCGTCGCTCGCGCGCCAGGTCCATGGCGCAATTGAAGGCGATGCGGTGCAGCCAGGTCTTCAGCGACGACCTGCCGCCAAACCGGGGCAACGCTTGCCAGGCTCGCAGATAGGTTTCCATGGTCGCATCCTCCGCGTCCTGAACGCCAATCACGCCGGCCGCCGTCCGGAACACGCTGGCGCGGAGCGGCTCGAACAGGGCGGCGAACGCCTCCATGTCGCCTTCCTGCGCGCGCCGCAGCATATCCCCGTCCGCTCCACTCATTCCCCATCCCCATAGCATTGGACGGTATGGAGTCGGAAATTATTCACGCCAATCTCCTGTTTGTCCGGTCTGGCCTGCCCGAGAAAGGTAACCTTCATCCCCATCCGTGTATTCCGTAGTAAAAAAATGCAATCCATGGCGCTTTTTCCATTGACCGCCCCTCTGGCGCCCACCGACTGCAAATTCTCTTTCGTCAACGCAGCTTTGTCCATCATTCTCACACTGTATTCGCACAGGACGGCGAAGTCAAGCGGGGGAACGGATCGGGCGCATGGCAGTTTATGTTGCGCGCAACATAAGGCAGTTCAGAGGGCTTTTATCTGAATCAAAGCAGTTGAGGTGAAATGCGAGACGACCCCTAGCTTCCGATTGAACGGGTAAGCACGTTTGTGTCAGGCACTTTGCGTGGTCCAGCGCGGCGCGGACGCGGGAGAGAAGCCGGTTCCGGTTTGCGGGCGGATGCCGCATTCCGCCATGTCGGCGGCGACAAGCAGTGTCCCGGCGTCCAGCCGAATCGGCTGGCGATGAATAGGCGAACGGGCGGATTCGAGTTCGGCATAGAGCCGGTCGAGCACCGCCGCGTTCTTTTCTAGAAGCGTAGCGCGTCGCAATTTCAGGTTCCCGGTCAGCTCGCCCTGTTGGACGGACAGGCCGTCGCACCGGAACACGAATCCGGCCGGACGTCGGCAAGCCGACAGGGATTCCAGAAGCCGAGCCAGCACGGCGGCCAGGTCGCGCGCGGCGCCGACCGTTTCGCCACGCTCGAACAGTCGTTTGGCGTTGGGCATGGTCAGCAGGGCGACGGGGAACTTGCGGCCGGCACCGAACACGACAGCGTGATCCGCCTCCGGCAGGCGCTGCAAAACGGACTCGATTTCCGCTGGCGCGATTTTGCGGCCGGTCGAAGTCTTGAACACTTCTGATTTCCTGCCGGTCAGCCGGATGTAGCCGTCGGCGTCTATCGTCGCGTAGTCACCGCTTCGCCAGAAGCCGTCGGCGTCCGGCCCGACGGTTTGGCCCAGATATCCGTCGAAGACGCATGGGCCTTTGACCAGCAGCTCGCCATCCTCTGCCACTTCGACATGGTTGCAAGGCAGCGGTTTGCCTACCGTGCCGCGCCGCCGGGCGCCGGGCAGATTCGCGGCGATCAGGGCGGCGTTTTCGCTCAAGCCATAGGCTTCCAGAACGGGCAGGCCCAACGATTCGTACCGGGCCAGAAGCCAGGGCGCCAATGGCGCCGAGCCGCTGACCAGAAAGCGAAGCCGGCGACCGAACAGGCGGCGGAACGACCGGAACAGAAGCCGGTTCGCCGCCCGGCACAGGACGCCGCGCGCGCCCGCCTCTTCCCCTCCTGCCAGACAGCCTTCCAGCAGCCGAGCGACCGGGCGCGGCTGTTGACGGATGCGCACTTGCAAGCCATGATGGAGTTTCTCGAAAAAACGCGGCACGGCTACAAACAGATGCGGCGCCATGACCGGCAGCCGGTCGAGAATGGCTTTCGGCTCCGAAAGGCAAAAGATTTGTCCGCCGCGTTCCATGGCGACAAGGTTGACCATGCGCTGGAAGAGATTCGACAGTGGCAGCCAGCAGACGAAGCGCAGGCCGAACAGGGGGACGCGGGGAACATAGGCGCGCGCCAGCGCCCGCACGGCGGCCAGCATCTGGTCGTGCCGATAGGCGATGCCTTTCGGCACGCCGGTCGAACCGGAGGTGAAAACGATGGTGGCGCGGTCCGATGGCCGGACGCGGGCGGGCAACGGGGGAAGGGGGCGCGTCTGCGATGCCGCGCGAGCGGCGTCGAAATCCGGCGTCGCGCCGATGTGCGGCCAGAGGGCGACGATCATGCCGGAATTGGCCGGAACGTTGAACTGCGCGAGCCGGTTGTTTCCGTCCGCGAACAACGCGCGGAGGGTGGCTGTCCGCGCGATGGCGCGGAAGCCCGACTCTGTTTCGGCGGGGTCAATGCCCACCGCGACGCCGCCGAGCGCGAGAACCGCATGGTGGACCAGCTCCCACTCGATTCCTGTCGCGCCGGCGATCCCGACCGCATGGCCCGGGCCGATGCCGAGCATTTTCAGCCGGTCGGCCACAGCCAGAACCCGCTCGTAGAAGGCGCGCCAGGAGACAGGTCGCCAGCGGTCCCGGCTGTCAAGATGCCGGAACGCGGCATGGCGCGGCGAGTGCCGGGCGCGGTTTCGCAGCAGTTCGGGCAAGGTGGTCGCATCGCACATGGGAACCTCCTGTGTAGGGCGGATCGTACGCGCCGCGAGGCAGCGCGACCGCCAGTTCACTTTCCGTCATGCCAAGCCAGCGCAGGCATTGCGACACTTCGCGGCCCAGCAGCGTCTTGTGCCGGATCATGAAATCCACGAGCGGAAACAGCACGCGCCAGACGCGGCGGCTGGCCTTGCCTTGCCGGATCAGCGTCGCGAATTCCGGCAGATAGGGGTTGTAGCCGAAATGGTTCAGATCCGAATACATGAGCAGCCATTGGATCGGATAGTTGGTGAGCACGGGATTGGCATGGCGGGCGGACTTGACCAGCCCCAGCTCGAGTGTCTTTCGCATGACCTCTTCCTGGCTGTAGGGCCAGGCGTGATAGGGCGCCAGATAGCGGGGCAGCCCATGGGGAAAACGTTCGCGGGTCGGGTTGAAGAAATAGGCAAGCTCCTCCTCGTCGAATGCGCCGCTCGCCTTAAGCGCGGGCGGGGTCCAGTCGGTTTCGCGGATCAGCTCCGGCGAGAACTCGTACTCCATGCGCTCGGGGTCCGGCTGCCCCGGCGAATAGCCGGCCAGCACGAGCGGAATGCCTTTCTGCGCCGCCAGCCGGATCGCGTCGCCTTCGAACAGGGGCGCATAGACGTAGGAGACTGTATAGACCGCGCCGCGCTCCTCCTGGTTGCTCAGCAGATGCCGGAACAGTTTGGCATAGAATTTCTTCGATGGACGATAAACCGCGTGATCTATGTCCAGTGCCGTTACTGCCCGTCGAATGTTGTCCCAGGCGATGGGCGGAATGTTGATGTCTGTCGTAAAGGCCAGTACCTTCAGGCCGTATTCGCGCTTGAGCCGGTGGAGCAGATAGACGCTGTCCTTGCCGCCGCTGAGCGGCACGAGACAGTCGTATTCGCCCCGGCCCCGGCAATCGCGGAGCGCCTGCTCGAGATCGTCTTCCCGCGCCAGCCGCGCGGCTTCTTCGGCCGCGCGCGCGGCAGGATCGTCTTCCCGGCAGAATCGGCACAGGCGGTTCGTGTCCAGGTCCGCGCCAGGCACGGAATCCGAAATCAGGCATTGTCGGCAGCGCGGCATGGAAACCTCCTCATCGTTGCAGATTGCTTTTTTGCGGGAAGGTTCGATTCCGTGTTCGCGGCGGCCATCCGCGCGCATTCGCGCCGGGCGAACTCGGCAGGCGTGACCAGCCATTGGTCGGGACACGTGGCCATTTCCCAGCGCATGAAAACGGCCGGGGCGTTGTTCAATCCGTGCACGGTCCCGCCATGCCGCGCGACCGTGCTCATGTTAAGAAGTCGCTTGTAGATGCGCTCGTGCCGAGGATTGAAGGTGAAGACCACGGTCTCCACGTCGGCCTCGACAAACCGCCGCACTGTCTCGCGGATCAGGCTTTTGACGACAGCCGTGACGCTGCGGCACGAGCTTTTCGTGGCAATGCGCCAGGAGGCGCCCAGCGTCTTGCCGGCCGCCCGGACTTCGACGCGAATCCGGTCGCACTCGGTTGTGAAGTCGGCGTCCACGTGCAGGCCGGCCGGGCCATCCAGGGTGAGCGAGTTCGTGCCGACGATTTCGCCGTTTTCTTCGGCGACCAGCACGGTCGTTTCCGGGATGCCTTCGAGATGCGGATAATGGATCAGCCGTCCGTCCGGTTGCGGAGCGCAGTAGCCCTGTTCCACATAGGCGTCATGCGTCAGACGCCAAACCGCCTCCATGTCGGCGGCGGACGCCGCTTCCCGCACGACAACGGCATGTGTTCTTCCCACGTCCAGCGCGCACGCACGGGCCGCGGCGGCGGGGATGCCAACAGAACGGCCCGGGCTGTTTTCGGGTTCGGCAACGATCGTTCCGGACAGCACGGGATGGGACAGGACCATAGTGTTCATTGCGGCCTCCTTTGCGTTGGTCATTCATCTCTGATGCCTATTCAGGGAAGACGCGAAAATCATACAAGAAAAGAGAGCCGAGCCCGATATTTTTGGGAAAGTAAGAATGAAAAATGGGTGATGAGGGATATCGTTCTGAATACCCGTGTGCGGTGCGAACGATTCTCGTTCCTGTCATCTTAAAAACGAGGACGAGGAGGAGAGGGTAAAGGCAGGCGGATGTTTTGGCGCAGGTTCCGCCCATGCTGCGGAGAATGGGGCCCTTTCAGCATCCGAAAGAGCTTACTCTACCGGTCCCGGCGACGTGTCGTACCGTCGTCGGCCGGTCTCGTAGTTCTCGCGGATTTCCGATGCCGACAGTTCCCTGCCGTATAAGGCTACGGCCAGCAACTCGCCCGACCATTTCTGAACGCCTTGCTGGAGCTCGTACGCATCCGGAGTCGGCGCCAACACATATTCGGGCGCTCGTCTCCGAGCCGCCTGCGAAGCGAAGAAATTGGGTTTTCCCGCAGTTGTTGTCATGGTGTAAGCTCCGTCTACAAAAAGATTGACGACGGAAGAAGCTCTTTTGTCGTCCAGAAAGGCCGTGCCGTATTGTTGAGTCTTGATGGTGTGTTTCAAATGCCTGTGCAGTTCGGAAACGGGAACATGGGCATACTGATCGAGGTAGGACACCGTAAGTGACAGTTCGTTTTCAAAACGCCATTTGTAGAGCAGCATTCTGTGAGAACCGGTTTCTCGCCAGTCGGAGCGAAGCCATGCTTCGGTCGTCAGTGCGCCGTTGTTCAGCATCGCGCGCCGGATTTTTTCCGCATCGCCGCCAGAACGGATATTTGCCGATCCGGTCACGCGTAAACTGTTCGTTCGCCACTCGGTGTTTTCGGGGTTCCCGATCGTCAGATTCACGGGCGTTCCGATTCCCGAGACGTCGAAGACGGTGGTTCCCCGGCTCTCGTTGAATAGATATAGGGCGAGCAGTCCGTCGGTCGTCCCCATGGGAAACACGGAGGGCGGCGCGCGAGGCGTGACCACGGAGCCAAGTCCCGCCGACACGCGAACGGAAACGTCCCGGGCAAGATCGGTCAGCTCGATCTCGCCTTCCGCAACCGTTAGCCGGGTCAGGTCCGTTGCCGCGACCAGCTCGAACCGCGTGCCGATCACGACGGCCCGTGCATTCGGTGTTTCCACGGCAAAGCGTCGGTCGGCCGGTTGCGGAGCCACGGTGGCGGTCAGAGCGCCCTGTTGGAGGAACACCGGTTTCCCGTTTCGAGTTTCCAGTTTCGAGTTTCCCGCCAGCGCCAGCCGTGCCGTGTTGTCGAGCCAAGCCAAGGCGACAGATCCGTCTTTGCCGGTTTCGATGCGCATGCCGGCAAGAATGCTGTCGCCTGCCTTCAGCGCCCGACGCTCGGGAACGTCGTCCATGACGCCGAACACGGAACCCTGAGCGCTTTCCGCACGCGCGACAATGCCTTGCGGAGCCGGCAGATCGAAACTGGTTTGGCTCAGCCACAGACCGATGCCGAGCGCGGCCAGCAGGCCGGCGGCGGCAGCCAGCGGCGGCCACATGGCCATACGGCGCCGGACTTTTCGGTTCTTCTTTTCCGACCAGCCGGAAGCGGAATTTGCCATGCCGGCTTTGCGCAACGCCGTTTGAAATGTCATGGCTTCAACGAAGAAAGCGCGATTGTTCGGGTCGGCCAGCGCGACAGCCAGACGGCGTTCTTCCTCGGCGGACAAACGGTTGTCGTACAGCCTGTCCGACAGGGCTTCCAGCGATTCCCGTTCGCGGTCGTTCATGCGGAAACCTCCAGCTCGGCCACCCGCTTTTTCTGGATGCATTCCATCAAAGCCAGACGAACTCGGCTCAGCGCGACCTGGATGGAGCCGGCGGATTTGCCAACCTTGGCGCCGATCGTCTTGAACGCCAAGTTGTCCCAATAGCGCATGCGGATCAAGGGGACAAGGCTTTCGGGAACGGCCCGCAGACAGTCGTGCAGCCATGCGTGGGTGCGCGTAAGAGCATCCATGCGCTCGTCGCTTTGCTCCGCATAGGCCAGATCAATCAATTCCTGGAGTGGTTCCTCAGGCAGCGGCTGCAAACGCGACGTGCGGGACAGCGCCTGCTTGGCCTTGTTCCGGGCAATCCCGTAGATCCAGGCCCGCCAGTCGCGCTCCGGATTGTACCGGTCCAGGCAACGCATCGCCTCGAGGGCGACATCCTGATAGACGTCCTCGGCCAGATGCCGATCCCGGACAATGGAGGCGATGTAGCCCTCCAGCACGTAGCGCTCGCGCGTAAAACGCTGGATCAGTTCGTCGCGGTTCGCTGCACTACTCATGGATTCCATCCTATCCTCCCATGCCATGCCCAAATCTTGAGCGCACCCCTCCAAGAGCCATTCACGCGGAATCGGGAAATCATACAAGAAAAAAACACGGAAAACCTTTTGGGTTGATATGCGGAACCCTGCTATGGCATTGTTCTCAGGGTTGTATCCATCCTTTACGGCTTGCACAGGGATTGGCCAGCATAGAGAACGGCATATGAATTCCAGTCTGATCGGCGTGTTGTCGGATTCGCATGGCCATGCGGATCGCGTTCGCGAAGCCGCGCGCCTGTTCGCCGAACGCGGCGTCCGGCGCCTGTTCCATTGCGGCGACATCGGCGGCGGCGCCGTCATAGACGAATTGGCGGCCTTCTCTACCCTCTATGTGGCCGGCAATGTGGATTGGGATTTGCCTGCGCTTCAGGAACATGTCCGGGGTCCGCACAGTCACCTGCGCGACCGCTGGGCGGAAGCCGACCTGAACGGCAAGCGGCTGGCCCTGACCCACGGCCATGAAGACGCCACGCTGAACTGGCTGATCGGCTGCGGACAGTACGACTGGGTGTTTCATGGCCACACGCACCAGTTCCGCGACGAACGGTTCGGCAGAACGCGCGTCGTCTGTCCGGGCGCGCTGCACGGCGTGCGCACCCATTCCGTTGTTGTGATCCGGCTCGAAGACGACAGGGTGGAACGAATCATCCTGCCATAGGAGGCGCGTATGACAGGGATGTCCGAGTCTTTTGGAAAGGCGATTCGCGCGTGGGCGGGGGTCGGTTTGGCGGTATGGCTGAGCGCGGGTCCGGCGTTCGCGGGAGGAAGCCGGCTTGCCCGTTTCGAGGGCGCGCTGCCGAAACCGGCGCGCACGGAACGGACCGCGCCGTCCTATTCGAATTCTTGCGTGTCGCCGCTGTTCGATGCGCTGTTCGCGGAACTGCTGGTGGAAGGTTTGTTCTACGGCGTGGCCTATGGCGGGTTGAACAGCGTCACCCTTGTCTCGCCCTGGCGCATGGCGGAGGAGACCGATCTCTTGCGCCGGGAACCGGGCGGGGCGCTGATCCCCTTCGCGGCGGCGGAAATCTCCCATCAGTGGCTTGGCGGCGGAACGCTCGCCTGGGACTGGCGCGGCGAGGTCGGGCTGGCGCTGATGGGCGTTACGGTGCGGCGTACGTTCTACCGCGAAAGCAAAGCGGACTTCGATCTCGACACTTCGCAAATCCATGGCGTGTACCGCATGACGTTCGGCGAACGCTTCGAGATGGGGCTGGCGTTCGGCGCCTTGGAGATGAAAGGCCGCGAACGGCGCGACGGCTTCTCCTTCGGATTGCCCATGCGCTGGCATGGCCGGCATGGCTGGGGCGTCGAATACCGGCCGGCCTGGTCCACGCTCGAGGAAACGCGCATTTCCGATCACGATCTTGCCGTCGTGCTCGGCTGGCGCTACGCCTACCTGCGCGCGGGCTACCGCTGGTTCTATCATTCCGACGCCTCGCTCGACGGCGTTCATGTCGGTCTCGGCTTGAAATGGTAGCCGCGCAGGCGCAAGAGCAGGCAAAAAGCGGGAACGAAGAAATATCCACACGAAAAAAAACGGACATCTTCCCGCAGCCGTCGTACGGTTTTGCGAACAACAGGCCACCGCGTCCGCCCCATGCCGTCGCGCAGCGGCGCAACCCATACGACCAAAACGGAAATACAGACAGGAAACGTATGACGAAAACGGGAACATTTTACGACCGCAACGCGGGAAAAAAGGGCGAATCAGAAAGGTTTAATTCGGGAACCGCATACGATGTCAATTTGATCGGTAACAGATAACTTCCTCTTCGACATCGTCCCCCCTTTCCTGTTGGAAAGCCGGAGACCCTATGTCTTTGTTATCCAGCGTCGCTAGCTCCAATCCGCTACCCTTTCGGCCACCCATTCCGGTCCCGACACAAAAGCGGCCGATATCATCCCGGATTCGGTGGCTGATATGGACCGGATTCCGCAAACAGAATCCGGCTTATGTCCCAAACCGACTCCACCGCCATGCGAATGCTCGCGAAATCGGCTAAGCCGCTGCTGGCCCTGGCCGCCATCGCCGCCGTCGGCCATACGATTGCCTTGTGGCAAACGCCCGCCCTTTTGCGCCCGGTCGTGCCACGGACGCGACCGGACGACATGGCCTTGCCTTGGCCATCATCGTCGGCAGCTACGCGCCCCGACATGGATTTCTCCGTTTTCCACCGTATTCGATTCCATGCCGCCCGTGCGGGATGAACACGGCGTCATCCAGGGCTACCGGCTCGAAGTCAAGGGCGAAGCCGATTTCTTCCGAGCCGCCGGCCTGCGCGAAAACGATGTCGTGCGCAGTGTCAACGGCCGCAAACTGGCCAATCGCACGATCGCCGAAGCCTTCATCTCCGACTTCATTCAGGACCGCGCCAACGCCTTCGTCCTCGATATCGAGCGCAACGGAACCCCTCGGCAATTCGTCTATCAGGTCCGGTGACCCTATATCCGTTGGATCACTCGTCCGTCAAGTGTATTCTGAAGGGCAGACCCCGAATTTCCGGGAAGACATTTGTCATGGTAACAGCAACGCTTGCTTTGTCATGATGATTGTGCCATAGTATCTCTTGGCTGTGTAAACCTCCTGCTGTTGTGCCGCATGCTCCATTGTGCCGCAAAACGTTTTCATGAAACGTGAACTTGGTATGCGATGGGAATGCCATATGAAAGAAGATGCTTGATACAGCGCGGTCTCGGTTCAAGAGTGGAACCTTCGTAAGGAATCATCATCGGAAACGGTTCCGTATCGGCTCCGCGCAATGGCCTTTTGGGTTTGACAAGCTGACGAGGCGAGTAAAACATGAAAACAGTCGACGATCTTCAGCCGCCGCCGGTGGCGCTGGAATACGCGCAAGAGGTACGCCATCGGCTTGGACCTCGTGCCCGCCGCATCATCTTGTTCGGATCTCGGGCTCGTGGCGAAGCAACCGATACTTCCGATTACGATTTCATTGTGGTGGTGGATCGCAACACCCGTGAAATCCGCGACCTCGTAAGCGATGCCGGATGCGCAATGCTGAATCATCGGGATGCGTTGTGCGCGGCATTGCTGTATGACGATACGCAATGGGATGCCGTGCGCCAGTCCCCGCTGGGCTGGAATGTCGAACGGGAGGGAGTGGCAATATGAAGGCATCCAACGATAGTTTACTGGCCATGCTGGCCAAGGCGCAGGCGAAACTTGCCGCCGCGCAACGCGAATTGCAAGCCGGGTGGCCTGGCGA
>SLKS01000087.1 GCA_007134465.1 Kiritimatiellia bacterium
CTTTCCCGATTCGATCTCGCGCAGCACCTGCTGCTTGAATGCCTCGCTATACCGTATGCTCGCATCCATACACACCTGCTCCTCACTGTTGCAAGTGTCAACCTATATCAGGACGCGACATCGCTATCTCGGTTCCGACACCGCTCTCGGTGTCGGAACCGTGCTGCTGGTTGCGGGAAGCGTGCCCAATCTGACCATCGAGCAGGACGTGACGATGGCCAACGATTTCCGGGGGACAGGGCGGATCGAGGCCGATTCCCCCCATTGGCTGACGGTGACGGGCAGTCTCTCGCCTTTCGACACCGGCTTGACGGACAGGGAACCGGTTGTCGGTCCGCAAGGAAGCGCCCTGTTTCGGATTGATCGGCTGAGGTTCGGAACGGACACGGTGGGAGCAACCTACAACTGGCAGTACAACGGCGCAACAAACGACTGGACGCAGACGGCGGATCTGGAATTCGGCACGGCCGCGCCCACACTGAACATCGAGTGGCTGGGAGAAGAGGAAGCGTCGCATGAAGACATGTCGGGAACGCACGTGCTGTTCACGTACACGGGCGCCAATCCGGTTCTGCCCGAAACATGGCATGTGAATGCGCCGCCGAAGATGAGGGGCGCCGTCCGCCTGGAAGTGAACGAGAAATCGGTGTTGCTGGACATTTCCAAGAAGCCGCCAGCCGGCACCGTAATCCTTTTCATGTAGAGATCTCCTCGTCATTGAGGAGCCGTGCCATGCGCAATGCAACCGTTCTGTTTTTCTCCGTCCTGATCCCGGTCGCCGCGCTGCGGGCCGACAAGTCCGAGCCGGGCTACGAGCGCTATGCCGTTGCGCGCGAGGCGGTCTTCGGATTCGCGCAAGGGCCGACCGTGACACGCGATGGCGACCGGGCAGCGGTCTCGTTCGTGGCGGTGGGGGCGGGCGAGGATTATTCGCCGGCAGGCGTTCTCGCCACCTGTGTCGCCCCTCTTTGTCAGAACGGCATGTTGGGAACAGTTGGGCGCCGCTTTTCCTATGGACAAACCGGCCGCAAGATGCGAGTGTCTGATTCCGATCAAAACGAAAGGATTCCGCCCCATGAACAAGCAAGCCCTGCGTTTCCTGAAAGATCTGCTGGCCACGCCCACGCCCACTGGCTCGGAGGAGGCCGGCCAGAAGATCGTAGCCGACTACATGCGCGCCTACGCGGACCATGTTGAGACCGATGTGCACGGCAACGTGCACGGCATTGTGAATCCGAACGGCAAATACCGCGTCATGCTCGCGGGCCATTGCGATGAAATCGGGCTCATGGTGCAGCATATTGACGACAAGGGCTTTCTAATCATGTCCGTTCTGGGCGGCATGCAGGAATCCCTGTTGCAGGCCGAACGCATTGTGATTCAGGGACGCAAGGGGCCGGTGCCCGGCGTGTTTGGGGTCAAGCCGATCCATCTCCTGCGCCAGGACGCCGACAAGGCCAAGCCGCCGGCCATACACGACTTGTGGGTGGACATCGGCGCGAAAAGCCGGAAGGACGCGGAAAAGCATGTGTGCGTCGGCGATGTGGCGACCATTGACGCTCACTGGATCGAACTGGCGAACGGGCGCATTGCCTGTCGCGGACTGGACGACCGGATCGGCGCGTTTGTCGTGGCCGACACGCTGCGGCTGCTGAAAGGCCGCAAGCTGAACGTGGCCGTGCATGCGGTGAGCACCGTGCAGGAGGAAGTGGGCTTGCGCGGCGCCAAGACGGCCGCGTTCGGCGTGGACCCCGCCGTAGGGCTGGCCGTGGACGTGACCTTCGCCACCGACTACCCCGACATGAACCCGAAAATCGTCGGCGAAAGCAAGCTGGGCGACGGCCCCGTGCTGCATTGCGGGCCGACCCACAACAAGAAAGCGCTGGAGGGCTTGCGTCGGGCCGCCAGGAAGGCGAAAATCAAAACCCAGATGCAGCCGGAACCGCGCGGCGCCGGCACGGACGCCTTCGCCATGCACATGACCCGTGCCGGCGTGGCCGCCGGCCTGGTTAGCGTACCATGCCGCAACCTGCACAGTGCCGTGGAAACCGTGGCCCTGGCCGACGCGGAACAGTCCGTCGAGCTGCTGGCCCGATTCCTTGCCGACCTCTCCGGAAACGAATCCTGGAGAAGAGCATGAACAGCCGACCCGACAGATCCGCGTCGCACGACACGGAAGACTACCGTTTCCAGGAGCTGCTGCACAGCGTGTACGAAGGCATTCTGATTGCCGGTCTGCGCGGCGACGTGGAGATAGCCAACAGCCGGGCCGCCGAGCTGTTCGGACGCGAATCCGTGGATTTGTGCCATGCCAGGATTCAGGACCTGATCAGCGGGTTCACCGACGAAATCCTGCAGAACATTGTCGAATCGCTCGAAAAGGAAAAGCATGTGCTGCTGGAAGCGTCGTGCGTTCGGGGCAACGGCTCGCTTTTCCCCGGCGAAATCGCCGTTCACAACATTTATCTGGGGCCCGATTCGCAACTGTGCTTTTCCGTGCGCGACGTGACTCAGCGCATCGAAGCCGAATCCCGGCTCGAAGACGCGCAGGACGAGCTTGTGCGAGCCGAAAAGACCAAGGCGCGCATGGAAACCATCACCACGCTGGCACACGAAATCAACAACCCTTTGCAAATGCTGCTCGGCATGGTGGAAGCCGACAACAACGTGCGTTACGCCGCGCCGCTCAACCGCATCACGACGGTCATTCAGCAGTTGCGGCTGCAGGAGGAACTGCGCACCGTCAAGTACGCGGGAACCGCGAGCCGCTACGAGATTCCGGCCGCCGACGTCAAGCCCGCCCAGGGCGACCGGCTGCTGATCGTGGACGACGAAATCACGCTGCGCCGCTTTTTCGAGAGCATGATCGAAGCCAAACTGCCCGGCATCCGCATTGAAACGGCCGCCAACGGCCAGCAGGCGCTCGAGGCGTTCCGGCGCGAGCATCCGGCCGTGATCGTGCTGGACATCGCCATGCCCGTCATGGACGGCGAGGAGACCTTCCGCGAGCTTCGCAGAATTTGCAAGGACAGCAAATGGGAAATGCCCGCCGTGGTCTTCTGCACCGGCTACACTCCGCCGGAAAGCATCCGCCAGGCGCTGCAGCGCGAATCCTTGCACACCTATCTGCCCAAGCCTGTCACCGGGGCGGCGCTGGTCGAAGCCGTGCGCAACCGCTTCGAATTCCACGCCCTCAGCCATGGCGCCCCGCCGGACCCGTCGGCCGATTCCGCGGCCGGCGGCGATTAACGCCCGCAAAAACGTGTGTCTTTTTGAAAAAAGTCTAAGAGCCGGTCGGGGAGGGCGACGGTGGCGGAGCGGTATTACACGCATTTGAAATACGACGCGGGCAAGCTGCGCGAACAGATGGCGCAGGAGGGGCTCGCCGACGAGCCGCTGGAGCCGCTGGCTTTCGAGGCGCCGGGTCCGACCGGTCTGCGCCCGTCGTTTGCGGA
>SLKS01000326.1 GCA_007134465.1 Kiritimatiellia bacterium
ATGGTTGATGGTTAATGGTTGATGGTTGGTTTCGATTTTCCTTGCGCCTGTATCTTCCTCTCGATGCTTGCGATCAAGCTCGACAACTGATGCATTCCATCTTCGTAACGGTCAACAATTCTTGTCTTGGTTTCCGACTGCAGCTTGCCAACGTCTCCGGCATAATTCAGATGCGTCACGGTTTCACGAGCCTCTCTTCGGCAACGATACTGGCATTGCAGATACTCCGTGCTGTATTGCGCATAAAAGCCTTCGGTCAAACTGTGGGCTTAACCATCAACCATTTAACCATTCTTGGCGCTCGACGCCGGCCATGCCGTGAAAACTCACGCGCGAGCCGTCGTAGCCGGCCTTCTCGAGCAAATCGGCGAGCTGTTTCATTCTTTGCTCGGCGCGGCCGGCGCCGGACAGATACTGGCAGCTTCCCGGATGACAGCCGGCGATCACGACTTTGGCCGCGCCCGCTTCGAGCGCGGCCAGCGCCATGCGCGGGTCCACCTGGCCGGCGCACGGCACTTCAATGATTTTAATGGATTCGCCGCATGGCCGCCCCGTCATCGCCGGCACGGCCGAGTTTTCGCAGGCGAAAACGACAGTTTCCGCTTTGGCGCCCGTTTCGCGCGCGACCTGCTCGTCGCTGACGCCAGGCAGCGTGATCGCCTGCGCCGGACATTCTCCGATGCAAAGGCCGCAGCGTTGGCAGGAGATGGGCGAAGGAAACGCGGCTTTTCTTTCCCCGTCAATGCCGATCGCGCCGTGCGGGCACACGCGCAGACAGGTCAGGCACAGCACGCATTTTTCGGCGTCCACCTGCGCGACATCGTCTCGCTTGCGCATTTCGTCTCCGCTCAGCAAGGCGTGCATGCTGTGCGCCACGGCCAGCGCGTCGGTCAGCGCCGCGCGACATTCGGAATCGCCGCGCGCGGAGCCGACCGTAAAGATGCCGGGCCGGTTGGTGCGGCCGGGCAGCAGCCAGACGTTGTCGGCCTGCAGCTCGCCGTCCGGTCCCGCTCTCAGCCCGGCGACGCCCTGGCGCAGAGCGGCGCTGCCGCGCCAGTCCTGTTGCTCGACGAACACGGCGAGATCGAACGTCTCGGTCAAATTCGCTCCGGTCACGGCGTCTTTCGACCGGACAACCGCCCGGCCCGCCTGTTCCGAAACGACGGGTTTCTTGTCGAACTTCACGACCGCCGTTCCGGTCGCGCGCGCGCGCCGATACAAGCGCTCTATGCCGGTGGCGGCCACCCGGACATTGCCGCAAAAGATTTTCGTTCGCATGCCGCGCAGAGCCAGTTGTTCGGCCATCGAAAGCGCGCGAATCCACGCCGCGCGCCCATGCTCGCCGTCCATATCCATCAGAAACGCCACGCTTCCGCCGTGCGCTCCGTCGCGCATTCGCGCGGCCAATCCGGCCAGGTCCACCACCGCGCCGGACAACGATTCGGCTGCCGACCGCCAGGTCGAGCCGGTAGCCAGGGCCAGGGCGCCCGCCGCGACGGTCTGCCGCCGGCCGTTCCGGCGCAGGGTCAACGAGAATCCGCCCAGTTCGCCGGTTACGGATTCCATATCCGTTTCCGGATACCGCTCGATGGCCGGCTCGTTCGCCACCGCTTCGGCAAGCCGGGCGAGGGTGTCGCGCGCGCGCGCCTCCGCCTCCGCGGCATCGGCGCCGAGATGGCCGGCTTGTTCCGGCTCGGCGCCGGCGCCCAGGTCTGTCCCGCGATGGATCAAGGCCACGCGATGGCCCAGCCTGGCCAGCGCCAGCGCCGTTCGCATGCCCGCCACGCCGCCGCCAACCACCGCCGTGTCGCGAAGGACGCCGCGCGGCGCTTTCCCGGTCCGCCGTTCGGCGTCGGCCAGGATCAGGGCGGCCACCGACTCCGCCTGCGCAAGGCAG
Source organism: Kiritimatiellia bacterium (assembly GCA_007134465.1). Lineage (GTDB taxonomy): Bacteria > Verrucomicrobiota > Kiritimatiellia > UBA8416 > SLMC01 > SLMC01. The sequence goes on from SLKS01000326.1 coordinate 1,898, forward strand.
CCTGCGATGTCCTTCGGCGATTCGGCCGTGCCCGCGACATACAAGCCCTGCCGCTGAAGTTCCGGCTGCGCTGTCGCCCCTTTCAGGCCCGGAAAGCCTTGCTCGTCCACGGCCATGCCGAGCATGTCCGCCAAGCGCGCGCCGTCGGATGGCGGCCGAATGCCAACCGAGAGCACGACCAGATCGAATGTTTCCTCGCGTGTCGCCGCCTGCGCCGGTCCGTCGGATTTGTCCCCGCCCGCATCCGGCTCGGTCGCCACCTTCACGCGCACCGTTCCGTCGGGCCCGGCTTTCAGCTCGTAGGGACGGCTGCGCACAAAGCGCATGGCGTCCTTGCAGCGCCCGTAAAACGTTTCGAACCCCTTGCCGAAATTCTGGATGTCCATGTGGAAGACGGCAATGTCGGTTTCGGGGGAACGATGCTTGACCCGGCGCGCCATGCGCAGCGCATAGGCGCAGCATACGGTGGAGCAGTAGTCGGTATCCTCCGGGCGCCGATGAATCTCCTCCGTTCTCGAGCCCACGCATTGAATGAACGCCATGCGCCGGGGAACCGCGCCGTCGGACGGCCGGACAATCTCCTGACGGTCGGCAAGCTGCCGTTCCGCCTCGACGCCGGTGATCACGTTGGGGATGGCGCCGTATCCGTACGAACTGTTTTCGGCCGGATCGAAAGGACGATGACCGATCGCGACGACAAGGAAATCGGCGGCGACCCGTTTCGCGCGCGCGCCTTGCCCGCCAAGAACGGCCGTGAACCGGCTTCCGTTTTGGCCGGGCCGAATGTCGAGCGCTTCGCAGGAGGTATGCAGCCGTATGGGCGCGGGCATGCCGCGCGCGCGGCTCGAACGGCGCGCCGCCCTTTCGCGGACGGTCCGGAACAGCTCGTCGGCCACGCACACGTTGCAGCGCACGCAGGCGGTGTCGGCCTTGCAGCCCATCTCCGCAGCATGCCCGCCGATATCCGGCCGCTTCTCGACCAGATGCACGGTCAGGCCGCCGCGGCTCACATGGTCGGCGACCGCCACGCCGGCAATGCCGCCGCCGATCACCAGCGCGGTTCGCCCGGCTTTCGCGCCGTCCGGCTTTCGCGCCTTTGCCCCGGCCTGCGCCTGTTCCTGCTTCAAACTCATGCCCCCGAATATGGTTGATTCGTCGCCCGCAACGCAAGGAAAATTAACGGCGATGTTGGCGGGAATGGCTGAGTATTTAAGGCTAGATTCGGCAGTTCATTCACCACGAAGAGCACGAAGGACACGAAGAATTATGAAAACCATAGGGATTGTTGCGCATCTGACCTCGCTTTTCGATCCGGAAACCCGCACCCGCCGGGTGAGGGCGTCTTCATGGCGGGGCGAACATGCATCTGCTTCCCTATAAGATGCTTGCTTCGTGCTCTCCGTGTTCTCGTGGTTTTATCGGCTCTCTATTAGCGCCTTAATCCCGCATTGCTGCGTCAAAAAACAAGAGGATTCGGTGGACGACTACGGCGATCCCGACGCGCTTCGCGGTCGGGACGGATTACGAGTGACAGAAGCCCG
>SLKS01000189.1 GCA_007134465.1 Kiritimatiellia bacterium
ATTCCGGCTCTTTTTTGAACTGCCGAATTCTACTGCGAAGCCGCGTGCAAGCGTTCTTGAAAAAGACGATTCCAGCCCGAATCGAGGAAACCGGAGCCAAACGGGCCGCATCATCGTCCAGCAGGTCGCAATGGGCCAGAATACGCTCCAGGGTCTCCAGATCATGATGGGCATAGGCCTGTTGCGCCTCGTACCATAAATCCATTTGCCGCTTCTCGCCGCTGCCGCCCTGATCGGGATGCAGCCGCCGGGCGATCTTGCGATAGACCTCTTTCAAGGACTGCTTCTGCTCCGGTCTGCGCGGCGCCGCCGCAGGCAGCCCCAGGAAACCGCGCATCATTTCCTCCATGTCTCGATACTGACCGCACTCTTCCGTATCGAAGACGGATTCGTCGTCGAAAAACGTCGAGACGAATGCGGTCGGTTTTCAAGAGAATCAAAGCGCGACAAGCGCTCGGCTGGGTCGGTCGCCCGACAGTCCTGGCGCGCTTTCCGGTTCGGCGGCCTCGCTTCGTTCTTTTCATGCTTGACAGCTACCAAGTCTCGATTCCAAATACAAGCCTACCTTTTTTCCCCTTGCTTTTTTTCCTGCCATAGCTTAAGCGCTAAGTTTTCCCGCTGTGCCCGGTTTCTGATCCGGGCTGCGCGGGGTCCATGACAGAAACGTTGAGAAAGGAATTGTTCATGGCCGAGAATTCCGCCGAATCGCCGCCGGTCAAATCCGAGAAGGGCGCGGACATCGAAACGATCATGCAGCTCTACCGTCAATACGGACGTCCGCTTCTTTTTGCCGTCGCATTGTCTTTGCTGGCGCTGGTGGCGGTCGGACGCTTTCGCTCCCGGCAGGAAAGCCGTCGCATCGCAGCGGCGGAACTGTACTGGTCGGCCCGTACGCCGCAGGAGTTGCAAAGCCTGCCGGAAGACTATCCCTCTTCGCCGCTGGCGCCGCTGGCCCGCTTGCGTGCGGCGAAGGAACATTACGACAGCGGAGAATTCAATCGCGCGCTGAACCTCTACCGGGAGTTTCAGGAGAAGCATCCGGATCATCTCATGATCGAATCCGCGCGCATGGGCGAATGGCACAGCCGCGAGGGACTGGGCCAGACCGAAGAGGCGCTGCGCGGATTCGCGCGTTTCGCCGAAGAGCATCCCGATCATTTTCTGACGCCCCAGGCGATTCTGGGTCAGGCACGCTGCCTCGAAACACAAGGCCGCTTTGCCGAGGCGAAAGCCGTTTACGACCGCGCGCTGGCCGAACAACGGCACAAGGACTGGACCGACATGTTCGAGAACCGGCGCAAGCGCCTCCGTCGGCAACGGGAAAGGACAGGCACATCCGTCACGATCCCGATCCCGCCAGCCGACGTTCCGTCGGATCGCGAACCCGGGTCGGACGCGCCCGATGCGGCCCCGCCCTTCCTGCCGGTCATGCCGGATATTGCGCCCGTCCCCCCGCCGAACGCGCCATGAAAGCGGCGCTGCTGACGGGACTGCGCCAGATCGGTGTTTTCGATACGCCCGCTCCCGATCTGGCACGCGACGACGACGTGCTGCTGCGCATGGAACGGGTTGGCGTGTGCGGGTCGGACGTCCACTACTTCGCGCACGGCCGCATCGGCCGCCAAATTGTTTCCTTCCCCTATTGCATCGGGCACGAGGGTTCGGCGTCGGTCGTTCGCGTCGGCCACGCCGTTACGCGCGTGAAGGCGGGCGACCGCGTGGCGATCGAACCGGCCCGTTCCTGCGGCGCCTGCGACCAATGCCAAGCCGGCCGCCCGCACACGTGTCGGCGTCTGCTGTTTTTGGGCACGCCGGGCCAGGGGCCGGGCTGCCTGAGCGAATTCATCGTCATGCCGCAGGAATGCTGCTTCCCGGTCGCGCCGGCGACCGACGCCGACCGCGCGGCGCTGATCGAGCCCCTGTCCATTGCGCTGTACGCCGTTCGTTTGCCCGGCCTGCCGCTCGCCGGCAAGCGGTGCGCCATTCTCGGCTGCGGTCCCATCGGATTGTCCGTTCTGCTCGCACTCCAAGCGCACGGCTCCGACGATGTCGCCATGACCGACATCCGCGACTATCGCCTGGCTGTCGCCCGCCAGGCGGGGGCAGGCTGGACCGCGCGCGCGGATGCCGGAGACCCGGCGGCCGCGCTTGAAGAGCGCGATCCGCTCGGTATGGACATCGTCTGGGAATGCTGCGGCCAGCAGGCCGCGCTCGACCAGGCCGTCCTCATGCTCAAGCCCGGCGGCACGCTCGTTGTCGTCGGCATACCGGAGGAGGAACGCGTTTCCCTGCCGCTCGACGAGATGAGGCGGCGCGAGATTCGCCTGCTCAACGTGCGCCGCCAGAACGGCTGCGTTCAGGATGCGCTCGACCTGATCGAACAACGCGGCGTCAACCCCGACTTCCTGATCACCCATCGCTTTCCGCTCGACCAGGTCCAGACCGCGTTCGAGACGGCGCACGCCTATGCCGACGGCATCGTCAAGGCTATGATCGTCTTTCCCGCCGACTGATCGAATGGAAGGTAGCGCGGCGGCCGGACAGTCGCCGAACGGCGATCCGAAAAAGACTGTTTCACCATGAAGAGCATGAAGAGCACAAAGAGAACGCAGGACAGTCGGATGGTCAGACGGCGAGGGCGCCGCCTGCTTCGCCCCGCTTGTCATTCCGAGCGCAGCGAGGAATCTCGGCCGCAGGCCGTCACGCCTGTGCCGAATCCGTTGCAGGACGCCTGCAAGCAGGCGAGATTCCTGGCTGCGCTCGGAATGACACCCTCGCTCGGATGTGTTACCCTTATTTGAACCATGCCCAAAAACGGAACACGACTACGGCGACGACTACGGGGGACGACCTGCCCGCAGTGCTACAGCGTTGCAGGCGGGCTTCCGTTACTCGTAATCCGTAGTCGTCCACCGAATCCTCTTGTTTTTTGACGCAGCAATGCGGGATCAGGGCTCTAAAGACACACGCGAAAACGTGTAGCATTATTTAAAAGGGCATTGCAGCCGCCTGCGCCCGATCGGGAGACCCATCATGTCTGCCTCATACCGTGCCGTGAAGCCGCCCCGCAAGGCGCTCTTGCTGGCGGCCGGATACGGCACGCGTTTCCGTCCGCTGTCGCATGTCGCGCCCAAGCCGCTGACGCCGCTTTGGAACAGGCCGGTTCTGGACCGGATCCTGATACGGCTGCGCGACTGGGGCGTTCGCGAAGTTCTTGTGAACCTGCATGAGCAAGCCGACCGCATCGTGCGCCATGTCCTGCGCGCGCCGCCGGTCGGCCTGCGCGTTCAATTCTCGTTCGAACCGGTCGTGCTGGGTACCGGCGGCGCGCTGCGCCGCGCGGCATGGTTTTTCGGCGACAAGCCTTTCTGGCTGGTCAACACCGACATTGCGGCCGAACTTTCCCCGGCGCCGCTCTTGCGCGAAGCGGCCCGCGGGCGCCCGGTCGCCGTGCTTTGGATGGAAGCGCGACAGGGCCCTCGCACGGTCGAGCTGGACAAGGACGGCCAGATTCGCACCTTCCGCAGTCAAACACCCGGCGCGCCGGGAACAGCCACGTTCTGCGGCGTCCAATGGGTGGCGCCCGACATTGTTCAATGGTTGCCAACCGCTTTCTCGAGCATTGTCGAAGCCTACGAACACGCGTTGGCCGCCGGCCGTCGCGTGGCCGGCGTGTTAGCGCCACGCTCGTTCTGGCGCGATCTGGGCGAACCGGACGCCTGGCGCGAGGCGCATCGCGCCATCCGGGACGCCTGGCGCCAAGGCCGGCCGGGCGCAAGCCTGTACGATCCGACCCACGCGCGAACCGTACGGCGCGCTCGAGAGAACGGGGCCATCGTCTGCGCCCATTCCGTTCTGGCGCCCGATGCCGACATCGGCGCGGGCGCGCGCATCGAGAACTCGATCGTCGGGCCCGGCGCGCGCATCGGCCCGCGCGCCGTCCTGACCGATGCGCTGGCCGCCGAACACACCGTCGTGCACGGCTGGGCGCGCGGCTGCGTGGTTCCCGCCGCGCGCGTCCCGCTCGATCCCTCGCTCCGCCGCGCCCTGCAAGCGCTCGGCTGGCCGCCCGCTTCCGTCACGATCAATCCCCTGCCCGCCCGCGGCTCGGACCGCGCGCTGACGCGCATCGAGCGCGGACCGCAAAGCGCGATCGTTGTCGCCTACGGAAGCGAACGCCGCGAGAACCTGCGCTATGCCGGCCACGCCCGCTTTCTGCGACGGCACGGCGTGCCCGTCCCGCGCGTCCTGGCCGATTGTCCGCGCGCGCGCGTCTGCGCGCTGGAAGATCTCGGACCGGAAACACTGCTCGACCGTCTGCGCGCCCGGCCAGGCGCCGAAGAAACCGAACGTCTGTACCGCCGGGTTCTGGATGCGGTTCTGGCGCTGCATTCGCTTGCCCGGCGCACGAAGACGCTGCCGAAAATGGAGCCGGCCTTCTCGCCCGCCCTGTACCGATGGGAGCGGGAACTGTTTGCCGACCGTTTCCTGGCCGGCTGCGCCGGTCTGCACGGGTCCGTGCTGGCGGCCGTTCGCGAGGAACTGGCCCTCGTCGCGCGCCGCCTGCGCGCGGCGCCGCACGTGCCGATCCACCGGGATATGCAATCGAGCAACATCATGCTGGCGACCGGCCGACCCGTCTTCGTGGATTTCCAGGGCATGCGCATGGGTCCGGCCGTCTACGATCTGGCCTCGCTCCTCTGCGACCCCTACGTCATGCTCGGCCCTGCCTTGCGGCAGCGGCTGCTGAACTATTATTGCGAGAGAAGCCCGGATCCCGACAGCGTTCGGAGGCTGTTCCCCTGGGCCGCCGCGCAACGGCTGGGCCAGGCGCTCGGCGCCTATGCCCGGCTCGGGGCCGAACCGCGCACCCGCCGCTTTCTGGACTGCATCCCGCCCGCCTTGCGCATGCTGCGCCGCACCCTGACGGAGCTGGACGAGCTGCCCGCGCTCCGGCGCACCGTTGCGGAGCTGACAGCCAGCCGTGGCACGGGCATCTTGCCCGTGTTTTCTCAGCATAAAACATGGGCGGGACGCCCATGCCACGAAAGAAGAAATCGACGACGAGGACGATAGATCGGCAAATCGGAGATGCACTGCCCTCGCGCAAAAACGCGCGAAACGCTTGCCATCGGCATCGCTCGGCGCTATATTTCCTTCCGACAAACCAAAAGGGAGGAGGGCAAGATGAGCGCATCGGACCATTCGGATACGCACGGCAGGGCGAACGATATCGAAGCGCCAGTTCCCACCATTGTCGGACCCCGCCCCGAGACCGAACCCGGCGCGTCCATTTCCGTGCCGCGCGGGATGGAGAAACTGCTGACCCTGGCCGGCTTGAACGAGGAGTGGAAAGCCAAGACGCTCGCCGACCCTCTCGGCGCCGCCGCCGAAGCGGACATTCGTCTCTCGCCCAGCGAATCGGCCATCCTCAAGACCATCCCTTCCAAGACGCTGGGCCAGATGATCCATTCTTTCGTCGGCGCCCGTTTGACGCCCGTCAGAGGCGCCGCGCTCGCCGCCGGCACAGCCGCCGCCGCATTGCTGGCCGCAACAGACGGCTTGGGCCGCGCCCCTGCCACCGAAGGAATGCGGCCCGACACCCCGCAGGAGCGGGCGACAGCGGCCGTCCCGTCGCCGGACCAGATTCACTGGGAAACCTCCCTGGCGGTTGCGCTGGCGCAGGCGGCGGCATCGAACCGAGTCGTGATGGTGGTTTGCCCCTATGGCGCCAAGCCGGTCAGCCGGCGGACGGGGCCGCCGTTCTCGATGGGGATTACGGTGGAATTGCCGACCTCGCGTTTTCTTCTGGAGCTTTGCCGAAACGGCAACGAATCCGTTGCCGCCGCCGTCGCCCGCGCGAAACTGATCGCCGTCAAGCCGCCGGACGACGCGGGCAACCCATGGAACGATACGGACGGGCGCAAGGCGTATGTCGCCATGCTGGAAAAGTACAAGGTGGCGGACGCTGCGCCGCTGGTCTTTTTCCTGGCGCCGGACGGAACCGTGCTGAGACAGGAGCGCCGGGTTAGCGAGCGCAACATCGCCCGCGCGATCGAAGCCATGCCCGCTTTGCTTGCCCGATGGATGGCGAACCAAGCGCGCGCCCCGCAGCCCGCCCCGCCGGCCACGCGCGGACACACCGCCAAGTAGCGGGGAACGCATGACGCCTGCCGACATTACGCTGGTGAACCTGAACATGCTGTATGTCCGCTATGCGGACGGACGAACGGAGCGGGAAAAGCATTTGCCGCTGGGACCGCTCTATCTGGTCGCCGCCTTGGAACGGGCCGGGTTCGCGGTGGATTTCCGCGACTATCAGACGCATGTCTGCGATGATCCGTTTCGACCCGAAACCATGGCCGACTATCTGGCCGACAGCGCGCCGGTCCTGGGCGTAAGCTGCATGGCCAACCTGCTCCCGTTCACCCTGATGGCGCTTCAGGACTTCAAGACGCGCCATCCCGACCGAGTTGTCGTCCTGGGCGGAGTCGGGTCCAAATCGGTGGAGCGGCTCGTTCTCGAGCGTTGCCCCTGGGTGGATGCGATCGCCAGCGGCGAAGGCGAGATTTCCGGCCCGCTGCTTCTCCAGGCGCTCAAGAACAAGGCATCCTTGGACGCCGTGCCCGGCATCGCTTTCATCCGCGACGGCCGCTATGTGGAAACCCCGCGCGCGCCGCGAATCGCCGATCTGGACGCCCTGCCGGCGCCGTCCTTTCGGCACATCCGGTTCGGCGACTACGAGGGCTACGGCATGATTACCAGCCGCGGCTGCCCCTACCCCTGCACCTTCTGTTCCGTGGCGCCGGTCTGGGACTGGGAAACCCATTCCCGCTCCGTGCCCGGCCTTGTGGCGGAGATGAAACGGCTGCACGAGGAACAGGGCATCAAGCTCTTCCTGTTCCAGGACGAATTCATGGTCAGCGGAAAAGCGCGCATTCTTTCATTTTGCGAAGCGCTCGAACGAAGCGGGCTCCACGTCAAGTGGAAGGCCTTCGGCCGCATCAATCTCACGGACGAGGAAACCATGCGCGCCATGGCGGATACCGGTTGCTGCGAGATCCGCTACGGCATCGAGTCCGGCTCCAACCGGGTTCTCGAACAGACCCGCAAAGGGTTCACGGCCGAAGAGGCCGTGGAAGTCGTCGCCAAAGCCGTCACCATTTTCGACCGAACCGACTGCTTCTACGTGTGGGGCTTTCCCTTCGAGACGACCGACGACTTCTATCAGTCGGTGTTTCAAATGGTGTCGTTTCGCGCCATGGGCGCCCGCATCCTGCCCAGCATGCTGTGTCTTCTGCCGCAGACTGAAATCTACCGGAATCTGCGCGAGACGGCGCAACTGGAATTCTGCCCCGAGCTGTTCCCGGAATACATGCTCACCGGTCACGAACGGTTGCGGGGCGCGCGTTGCGATTGGCCGGCCGAGCACGCCCGCATTTTCGAGTTCGTACGGAGGAATCCCGACATCTTCCCGGGTTTTTTCCATTTCGATCTCGACGGCAACATTCTGCCCAAGCTTCGCGTACTTCAGGAATTCGGCTTCTACGGACCGGACCGCGCCGAGGTGGCCGACACGGATTCCTGCGGCGCTCATTCGCCCAAGATCCAGATGGCCCGCCCGGACAGGGCCTTGTCCGCGAACCGGAGCCCGGCATAGCCGATCGCGGCCAGCGTCGTTTGCACGCGCTGGCGCACCGCGCCATTGCTGCCCACGTACTCCACGCCGGCTCCAATCTTCTCCTTGCCCATGACGCTCGCAGTCCGCGTTGCGGATATGATCCATAAAGTTCTCTACCGTTCACCGAGGCTCTTGCAAAACGATGCCGACAGGAGCGGAACATAGAGTAGACGAGACGGTCTGGCTCACCCAACGTCTGATGGCCGCGTTGTTTCAGGTTGGTGTAAACACGATAAATCATCATCTGAAAGAGATTTACAGCGATGACGAGCTATCCCCGGAGGCAACTATTCGAAATTATCGAATAGTTCAGTTCCGACTACCGCCCGGATGACCGCGACGCCCAGCTTTTCTTTGCCGAGAGGGAATGGAACGGATCGCCCAGCAGCGCTTCGAGACCTTCGACGAACACCGCCGGCTCGCCGAAGCCAAACAGGCCGATGCAGAAGACCTTGCCGGCCAGACGCGCCTTCGCGAACCAGGAGGCCGGGAACTCGGCACGGCAGTCGGTCATGTACTTGCCTGCGCAGCCGATCATTGTTTTTCCTTGCTCTTCGGTCGTGAATACGACAGTTTCACAGGGTATGGAATCCGTTCCCCTGCCCATTCCTGTTCCGTCCGACGAGCGCGCATCGGAGACGAGCGCGGCCGCGATGATCGGTCCGTACGAGAAGCTGAGCCGCGAGGCGATCAACAAGCTTCCGATGCAGGCCTATCGCGGACCGTTGCGCCTGATCCGCACACGCGAACAGATGGCGCAGTCGCTGCGGGCGCTGTCGCGCGAGACTACGCTCGGGTTCGACACGGAAACGCGACCGGCCTTCCGCAAAGGAGAATCCCATACGCCTGCCCTTCTGCAATTAGGCGGCGGCAAGGCTGTGCATATATTCCTTCTTCGCGAGATCGGGTTCCCCCCCGAACTCGCCAACCTGCTGGCGAACCCGGACATTGTCAAGGCGGGCGTCGCCGTTAGCGGCGACATTCGCGCCCTCCAAAAACTCGCGCCGTTCGCGCCGGCAGGCTTCGTGGACCTGGGTACGGTCGCCAAACGCAACGGCATTCCGCACCACGGACTGCGCGGACTGGCCGCGCTGCTGCTCGGGTTCCGCATCTCGAAAAGCGAACGGTTCACGAATTGGGAAATGAAGCGGATACCCGCCCGCTCCCTCACCTATGCGGCCACCGACGCCTGGGTCAGCCGGGAACTGTACCGAACCCTCCGCGCTTTGGGGTGTCTCGGCATGACGCCGAACACGGGAGAATTGCCTGTGCGCGCCAAGCGGCAGGGCGCCGCCGCGAACGGAGATCGGCTGGCAACGAAGGATCGCGAGGACACAATTCCAGACGGCCATATCGCGCAAGTCAAGGCCTGACCGGAATGGCGCTTCGTTAACGACGTTTCAGGACAAGCGACAAGCCATGGAACCGCGCCATGAATGACGAATGACGAAAGGAATAGCTCTATGAGCCACGATCCCGTACGCTGGCATTCTTTCGAAACGATGACCCGGTTCATGCGGGCGGTTTTTACCGGCATCGGCGTTCCCGAAGAGGACGCCGCCGTATGCGCCGATGTGCTCATCAGCGCCGACCGACGCGGTATTGACTCGCATGGCGCAGGGCGGCTGAAAACCATCTATTACGACCGGATCGTCCATCACAAAACCCAGTTGCCGACAACCCTGACGACCATCGTCCGGGAAGGCCCGACAACCGCCGTCGTGGACGGCGGAAACGGCATGGGCATGGTCGTGTCCAAGCGCTGCATGGACATGGCCATCGCCAAGGCCCGCGAATACGGACTGGGCATGGTCGTGGCGCGCAATTCGACGCATTACGGCATCGCCGCCTACTACCCGATGATGGCCGCCGAGGCGGGCATGGTCGGTCTCACGGGCACGAACGCGCGCCCGTCCATCGCGCCAACATTCGGCGTGGACAACATGCTGGGGACCAACCCGCTCGTGTTCGCCATGCCGACGGACGAGCCGTTTCCGTTCACGAACGACTACGCGACCTCCATATCGCAACGGGGCAAGATCGAGTCCTATGCGCGCGCCGGCCGGCCGTTGCCGCCAAGCTGGGTGATCGGCCGCGACGGCCAACCCATGACCGACCCCGAGCAGACTCTGGCGGCGCTCGACAACGGAACCGCCGCCCTCGCCCCGCTCGGCGGCATCGGCGAGGAAACCGGCGGCTACAAAGGGTACGGATACGCCACCGTTGTGGAAATCCTCAGCGCCGCCCTGCAGCAAGGCGCCTTCCTGCGACAACTGAGCGGCTTCGAGAACGGCAAGCGCACACCCGCTAAGCTCGGCCATTTCTTCCTGGCCATGAACATCGAATGCTTCACCGATGTGGCCGCTTTCAAGAAAACATGCGGCGACATCCTGCGCGCCTTGCGCGCCTCCGCCAAGGCGCCCGGCGCCGACCGCATCTACACTTGCGGCGAAAAGGAATGGCTGGCTGAACAGGAACGGCGCGACAAGGGCGTGCCCGTCAACACGGCCCTGGCCCGGCAACTGGTCGCCATGCGCGATGAAATCGGCTTGGATAAAGACGAATACCCGTTCGATCCGTCATGAACGAGATTGCCAGCCAGGAACGCGACCGAAACGGGCTGGACCCCGACGAGCGCCAGCTTACTCTGCCCGCCATCGGCCAGGAAAGCCCGCCGGAAACCGAACCGGAGGCGGAAGAAACCGACTACCAGACCCGCTACGAACGCTTGCTGAAAGAGGCCGACCAGCTGGTCAAGTCGCTCGAATCCGCGCAACGCGAAATCGAGAGCTTGCATCGGCAGCACGACAATGTTGTCGAACGGCTCCAGCGGCGCGAAGCCGATTTGCTGGCCAAGCTGGGCAAAACGGAAGCGGGCGCCGCCCGCGACCGTACAGACAGCCCGCATCCCGAATCCGTCAATCGCATCGACATTCTCGAGCGGACGCTGGCCCGATATCCGTTTCTGGCGCATGCGGTTGTCAGCCTGGCGCTGCTGATTCTTTTTTCTACCGCCGCCTTTCGTATCGGCCTTCGCGAACGCCTGCATCGGCAAGCGCCGCTCATTCCGAAACACGGCTTGGAAACCGTCTCGCCGACGCCCGTCCATATCGGAAAGCCGCTTGCGGAAATGCCAACCGTGCCCGCGTCCGGCCCGGCGCTTCTGCCGTTGGAACCGGCGCCTCTCGATACAACACCGGATGTTCCTGAACCCGCCTCGCCTGAACTGCCGCCTGCTCCGGTTCCCGCCACGCCGCCGGAAACGCCGGATGCGACCGCCAAACCCGGCGCCGACACCGACGCCGAGTCCGAACCCGCAGCCGTCTCGCCCGTCCTTGTCCGACAGGACGACGCGCCGCCTTGGTCGAACCTTGCCATCGAAAACGCGCGTATCGTCTTGCAAGACGACGCGTGGACCGTGACCTTCGATTTCGGCATCTTCACCTCGATGACGCGCATGGACCCGGATGCGCCCGAAACGCTGCGGCTAGTGGCCGATGCTCTGCGCCCGCATATGGGAGAATGGCGTCTGACCGTGTCCGGCCATTGCGACACCGTGCCGATCAGTCCGTCCGCTCCCGTGGCGGACAATCAGGCGCTGAGCGAAATGCGTGCGCGGGCTGTCGCCGACCTGTTTGTCAACGAGTTCGGGTTCCCCCGCGAAGCCATCCGCACTATCGGACAAGGCGTGGACAACCCGCCATTCCCCAACGACACGCCCGAGAACCGGGCCAGGAACCGGACCGTCGTCCTGACGCTGACGCGGATTGCGGATTGACAAACGGCGAGACACCTGTCAGTGTGTTCAAATGACGATCAAAGCCGGCATAGGCGTACGGGAACTGCTCGTGCCGAACGGATGCATGCTGTTCGGGCATCCGGGCTTTCGGCGCGCGGCGGCGGGCGCCCAAGATCCGCTGCTTGTCTCCGCTTTGCACTTGCGGACCGGCGTGCACGGCGCGCTTTTCATTTCTCTGGACCTGTACGGACTCGAAGGCTACCAGTGCGGTCGCATTCTCGACGCCGTTTCCGCCGCCACCAGCGTGCATCGGCATCGCATCTTTCTGGGCTGCGCCCATACGCATTCGGGCCCGCCCACCGTCTGGTCCTACGCCTGGAAGGACGACGATCTTGTGCCCGGCCCCCACTCGGCGTTTCTGGAATCGGCCACGCAAACCATCGTGGCGGCGGCGGCGGAAGCCTGCGCGACCACTCGTCCGGTCGAACTGGCCCTGACCGGCGCGCCCGTTCCGTTCGCCGGCCTGGCGGCGGAAACCGCCGCGCTCGCCTTTCGCGAACCGGACGGCACCTACGCCGCGTTGCTGCTGGTCTGTCCCGTGCCGCCCGCCCTGACGGCGCCGGAAAGCGATCTGGCATCCGCCGATCTGGCCGGGTTTCTGCGGAAGCGAATCCTCGCCCGACTGAACCGAAACATGGCGGTGATCCATTATTCCGCCCCGTCCGCCGGATGGGATCCGCCCGCCGCGCCAGTCGGCGACGATGCATTCGCCCATGCGCGCGCGACCGGCGAACAGATGGCCGACGACCTGCTCGGAAAACTGGAGAACGCGCCATGGACCTCCTGCGACGACAGCGCGGAAATCGTGTTCCGGCACGCCGCCGGCGCCCTGCCCTTTCGTGAAATGCTGGCGCCTTCGGCCGCGATCGAAAAGGCCGTCGCCGAGTCGGACCCGGGCCCGATGCCATCCGCCCCGGAAGAGCGAACCGTCTGGCGCGAACACGTGCGGCGCCGCGCCCATGCGCAGGCGCTCCTGACCCTGGCGCGCCATAAGGACAGCGGTGTTTTCGATCAGATCGCCATGGTCTACGGCGCCGCCGAAGCCTGCGCTGCGCGCATCGGCGACCTGACCTTGGTCGGGTTGCCGGGCAACCCGGCGCCCGGCACGGTTGCCGAGCTCGCGCAGACACTGCCCGGCAAGGTTTGTGTCGCCGCGCATGTCGGCGGCTTCACGCAAGGCGACATCGTGTCCGCCGAACAGGAATCGTCCGGCATTTTCGGGGCCATGCCCAGCCCGTTTTCCTGCCAAGGCATCCGCGCCCTGTGCGCCGCCCTCGCCGATGCGACCTGACGAATGACGAAACAGCCCAACACCGTGTCCGCCGTCTTGTCCCGCCGTAGCTGTTCTTGCCGAGGCGGAAGCCTGAAAGGCGGAGGCGTTTCATTGCTTCGCCGTGATCGTGACCCATGGCCTCCAGCAGGTTGATGTCGCAGGCCGACAGCGATATGGCCGGCAAAGGCGCCACTCCCCCGGGAACGCCGACGTCCTCGTCGGCACCGGGAACGCCGACGTCCCCGTCGGCGCCGGGATCGCCGACGTCC
>SLKS01000244.1 GCA_007134465.1 Kiritimatiellia bacterium
GCGCTCAAGGACGTGCCGGACGAGGGGAAGTGAAGAAAGGGATGAGGGCGGAAACATGAAACGTGAAGAAAGTCCATGGTCCAAGGTCGTGAGCCAAGCGACCCGTGATCGGAACCCTAATCTTTTGCCGTAATCTTTCGCCCTAATCTGACGATGACAAAGCTCGACATGTCCGGCGAAGCGCGCAGGGCAAAGGCGCAAAGACGGGATAGCCGAGGCCTGGAATAGGCGAGGAGATCGCCGCTTCAGAGGGAGTTTGCGTATGACGGTACAAGGGACAGGAAAACGAACAGCGAAGGTGCGGATCCTGATCTGGGGGTTTGGCGCGATGGGCGGCGGCATGGCCGATATGCTGCTGGACAAGCCGGGGGTTGAAATCGTCGGCGTATGCGACAACGCGCCCGATCGCGTTGGCCGCAGTCTGTTCGATCTGCTGGGCAGGGAACGGGGCGATCATCCCGAGACGATCGTGCGCGAATGCATCGAAGACGCGCTGCCGGCGGACGGCGCGGATGTGGCGCTGCTGGCCACGGATTCTTTCACGGCCAAGGCTTTCCCGAAAATCCGGCTGATGGTCGAACGCCGCATCAACGTGATCTCGACGGCGGAGCAGATGGCCTGGCCGCAGGCGGCGGAGCCGGAACTGGCCGCTGAGATGGATCGGCTGGCCAAGGCGAATGGCGTCACCGTGCTCGGCACAGGCGTCAATCCCGGCCTGATCATGGACTTGCTCGTCGTGCTGATGACCGGCGCCTGCCGGCGCGTGGACGGCATTCGGGCGCGCCGGGTCAACAGTCTGTCCCCGTTCGGGACGGCGGTGATGGAAGAGCAGGGGGTGGGTCTTGCGCCCGACGAGTTTCGTCGGCGCGCGGAGGCTGGCGCGCTGGCCGGCCATGTTGGCTTCGCGGAATCGGTGGCCATGATCTGCGCCGGACTCGGCTGGACGTTGGACGGGCCGGTGAAACAGACGATGGCGCCGATCGTGTCGGCCGTTCGGAGAACGACGAAATACGCGACGGTCGAGCCGGGCCAGGTGGCCGGATGCGACATGAACGGCGTGGGCGAGGTGGGCGGGCGTCCGCGCATATTCATGGAACATCCGCAGCAAATCGAGCCGCAGGCCGAAGGCGTGGAGACGGCCGATACGATCGAGATTGCGGGCGACCCGAATCTCGCATTGAGCATACGTCCGGAGACGCCGGGCGGCATCGGAACCATTGCCATGTGCGTCAATATGATCCCGCATGTGATCAATGCGGCGCCCGGTCTCAAGACCATGCTCGATTTGCCCGTGCCGCGCGCGATCATGGGCGATATGCGCGACCGGATCGAGTGAGGAAAGACATGAAAACCAACCACGCGAAACAAGGCGACTGGGTACGCGTTGTCCGCACGGCGCTGACGCCCGAGGAACGGGCGCCGGGCATTCCCGAGGAGACGGCATGCACGCCGCTCATGCTCTGGGTCAAAGGCGCTTTGCTGACGGAAACGGCCGCCGTAGGGGACGAGGTGGAGGTGGAAACCGCTACCGGCCGCCGCGTGCGCGGCAAGCTCGAGACGGTCGCGCCGGCCTGGCGTCACGATTTCGGCGCGTATGTGCCGGAATTGCGGGCAGCCGGCCAGGCCTTCGCTTTGCGGGAACCGGAACGGACAGGGAGCGGCTCGTGATGGACAGAAACGCACTCATGATGCGGTCGGTCGGAATCGAGTACGCACGGTTCGAGTCCGGTTTCGTTGCGTTCGATTACGACGCGCTTATGCGCGAGGCGGGGGACGATCCGCGTGCCGTTGCCGATGTGCAGCGCGAAACCGGCGTTGGCGATACGCCCCTGCTCGAATTGCGCAATCTGACCGCGCTGGCGCGTCGTTTGGCGCCGCCGGGCAAGGGCGCGCGCCTTTTCATCAAGGACGAGGCGGCGAATCCGTCGGGCAGTTTCAAGGCGCGGCGCGCCGCCGTATCGGTGAAGAAGGCGAAGGAGCTGGGTTTCTCGGGCGTCATTGCGGCCACCAGCGGCAATTACGGCGCCGCGGTGGCGAGCCAGGCCGCCATGCGCGGCCTGCGCTGCATCGTCGTGCAGGAATGTTTCGATTCGCGCGGGATCGGCCAGCCGGAAATTATTGAAAAGGCGCGCGCATGCGAGGCGTACGGCGCGGAGGTCGTGCAACTGACAGTGGGCCCCGAGCTGTTCACGGTCTTTCTCTCGCTGATCGAGGAGACCGGCTATTTCAACGCCTCGCTCTATACGCCCTTCAGCGTGGCGGGCATCGAGACGTTGGGTTTGGAGGTGGCCGAGCAGATGCGCGCGCGTACAGGCCGGTTCCCGGACATGACAGTAATCACCCATGCGGGCGGCGGCAATGTGACGGGCACGGCGCGAGGCTTGATCAAGGCGGGCGCGACGGATACGGCGGTGGTCGGCGCCAGCGTGAATCTTCAGGGCCTGCACATGGCGAGCGATCGCGACTTCAACCGCAAATCGTTCACAACCGGCCACACCGGCTTTGGCGTGCCGTTTGCGGTCATGCCCGACCGTTCCGACGTGCCGCGTTCGGCGGCCCGGCCGTTGCGCTACCTGGACCGCTACGTTACCGTGGCCCAGGGCGAAGTGTTCGCCATGACCGAGGCGCTGGCCCGGCTGGAAGGGCTTGAACGCGGGCCGGCCGGCAATACGGCGCTGGCCGCCGCCTTCGCGCTGGCGCGCGAGCTGGATGCGGACCGGACGATTGTCGTTCAGGAAAGCGAATATACCGGCGCCGGCAAGCATGCGCAGGCGCAACTGGCCTTCGCGCGCGAAAACGGGATCGAGGTGCGGCTTGGCGATCCGCGCGAGGAAGTTCCCGGCCAGTCCATCGTGCTGCCCGCAACGCCCGAGCTCATTGCGCCGCGCGAGCAGGATATCGACAAGCTGCGCCGGTCGCGCATTCGCCATGCTGTCAAGGGTCGCGAGCCCGAGCTGCGCCGCCTGCTGCGCGAGCCGCGAGACGCGCGCGACGAACAACGCTGGCGCGAGACGCTGGCCTTCCTCGGGGAAGAGACGAAACGGGACGCGGCTTTCGTGCTGGAGACGCTGACACAGACGCTAGCCCAGCAGGCGTAGGCGTGTTCGCAGCGGAAAAACTCGCTTGTTTTGAGGCAAGAACAGGAGACATCGCCATGAAAGGCAAGGAAAGAGCGGACGATTACGCAACAAGACGGGAACGGCTGGCCACGCTGACGGAGCCGGAACTGGAGGAACGCTTCTGGGCGCTGGCGGATCGTTTGACCAAACCGCTTGTCGAGCTGGCCCGAACGCACACTACGCCGGCGATCGAACGCTCCGTTCTGCTGCGCATGGGGTTTTCAAGTATGGAGGCGAAAGGAATCGTGGACCATTGCGCAGGCGCCGGACTGATGGGCAAGGGGGCGGGCCATGTCGTCCTGCGCATGGCGCGCCGCTGGCGCATGCCGCTTCGGGATGCCGGCTTGCGCTTGGGGCTGGGCGAAGGCTGGGACGAGGCGGCAACCGAATTCGCGGCCGCCGAAACTGTCGGGGAGATGATCCGATGAAACCGGACGAGAAACTGGATATCGAGGAAATTCTGGCCGATCTCGAGAACTATCGCCCGAAGCGGCGCGGCTGGACATGGCGGGAAGGCCGGGGCGAACGCAGAACCATGGGTCCGTTCGCCTACCTGGATTGTTCCGCGCCGCTGGCCTGCTCCGTTCCGTTGCCGGCGTCCGCCGCCCATTTCGGCGGCGTGGACCCGCAGCCGAACGCGACGATCACCACAGAAATCGCGTCCGGCCGGTTCGAGGACGATATTCGCCGCATGCGCATGGCGGCCTGGCACGGCGCGGATCACATCATGGTGATCCGCACGGCCGGGCAAAGCCATATGGACGGCCTGATCGAAGGCACGCCGCAGGGCGTAGGCGGCGTGCCGATCACGCGCAAGCAGGTTCGCGCCCAGCGCAAGGCGCTGGACCGCATCGAGGATGAGGTCGGGCGGCCCATCAACTATCATTCCTATGTGAGCGGAGTGGCCGGTCCCGAGATCGCCGTGCTGTTTGCCGAGGAAGGCGTGAACGGCGCGCATCAGGATCCGCAGTACAACGTGCTCTATCGCAATGTCAACATGGTGCGCAGCTTTGTGGACGCGGCGGAAGCCAAACGCATTCTGGCCTGGGCCGGCATCGCGCAGATTGACGGCGCGCACAATGCGAACGCCACCGCGCGTCAGGCATGGAAGGTGATGCCCGAGCTGCTCGTGCAGCATGCGATCAATTGCGCCTTCTCCGTGAAGGTCGGCCTGCCCAAAGAACTCGTCTGTCTTTCGACTGTGCCGCCCACGGCGCCGCCCGCGCCGCGCCTGCGCTACGACCTGCCCTATGCCGTGGCCGTGCGCGAACTGTTTCGCGACTTCAAAATGCGCGCGCAGCAGAACACCAAGTACATGACGTCTTCCACGCGGGAAGCGACGGTGACTCACACGCTCGACCTGTTGATCTCCGCGCTTACCTCGGCGGACATCCAGTCCACGATCACGCCAGACGAAGGTCGCAATGTGCCCTGGCACATTTACAATATGGAGGGCGTGGACACGGCGCGCCAGGCCTTGTGCGGGCTCGACGGCATCAGGGAGCTGGTGGCCTTGCGGCGGCAGGAAGAGCCGATGGCAGGCGCCGTGCGCGAACTCAAGGAACGCGCGGTATTGTTCATGGAGGAAATGCTCGAGGCGGGCGGCTATTTCGCGGCCGTCGAGCAAGGCATGTTCGTGGATTCGGGCCGCTATCCCGAGCGACAGGGCGACGGGATCGTGCGCCAGGCCAATGGCGGGGTCGGCGCCGATAGCGTGTTCGAACGCGACCCCGACTATCTGGCGCCGGTCACGGCCCATTTCGGGTTCAATAACGCGGCCGCGTACGGGCCCGAAGCCGAACGGGACCCGGCATCGCTCGTGGACGGATGCACGTTCGAGAAGCCCGAAAAAATCGTCTTCGTGGACGAGCTGGATCCCGAGGACAACGTGGCGCGACGCTTGGAGGAAACCGCCGGACTGCGCGATGGTTCGCGGGTGAAGCCGGAAATGGAGTGGGCCGGGGACGGCTGGGTGCAGACCGTGTTGTTTCTGCCGGTCGAGGAACGGCTGGCGCGCGCGGCGGCATTGGAGATGGGCGCCCGCATGGGGCTGCGCGATGTGGAGGCGATTCATGTCGAGCCCCTGCACCCGGCCGAAGGTACGCGCGTGGAAATCAAGGGGCGGTTCGATGCCGAAATCGTTCTTTCCGAGCTGGCCGTGCCGCCGGAACCGGATTTGCTGGACGAGGACGAGATTCGGCAGGCGGTGAAACGGCGTCCGATCCGGATCGTGGCCGCGACAGTGGGCGAAGACGAGCATTCCGTGGGCTTGCGCGAAATCCTCGACATCAAGCATGGCGGCGTGGAAGGGTTCGGCATCGAATGCCATTATCTGGGCACGTCCGTGCCGCTCGAGAAGCTCGTGGACGCGGCGGTCGAATACGACGCCGACGCCATCCTGGCCTCGATGATTATCAGTCATGACGACATCCATTACCGCAGCATGCGCCGCCTGCACGAATTGGCTGTCGAAAAGGGCGTGCGCCAGCGGCTGGCGCTGGTCTGCGGCGGTTCGCAGGTGTCGCCCGAACTGGCCGTGCGCCAGGGAGTGGATGCCGGGTTCGGACGCGGAACCAAAGGCAGGCATGTAGCCTCCTTCCTGGTTCGCAGAGGAAGAAGACCGACGAAGCGGGGCGACGAAGCGTAACCAAGTAAGTGTGGGGACTAAGTGTACGAGTAAGTGTTCGACAGTAAGTGTAAAAAGAGCGCCTTCGGCCTGTCTGCCGACAGGCAGGCGCTCCGAACACTTGATCGCTTTCTTAAGCGCACACTTCACCGCCCCCCTTACCTGGATACACTTACGCGACCCGCTTGAACGAACGGTTGCGAGCATGAGCGAAGACTACGCCATTGCCGAAATTGGCAGCACTACGACGACGGTCGGCGTGTTCGGGCGCGAGCCCGCAGCGCCGCCCGGCGCCGCGTTGCGCCTGTTGCGGCAGGGCGCGGCCCTTACGACGGTCGGCGGCGCCGATGGCGGCGATGTGAATATCGGCTTGCGCGCCGCGCTGGCGCAATGCGGCAATCCGCAGGGCGTTCGGCACATGGCCGCGTCCAGCGCGGCGGGCGGCTTGCGCATGTCCGTGCACGGGCTCATGTACGATATGACCGTGCGGGCCGCCCGCGAGGCGGCGCTCGGCGCCGGCGCGAATGTTTGCCAGGTGACGGCAGGCAGTTTGCAGCCGTCCGACCTGGCGGCGCTGACCGCTTTGGGGCCTACGATGGTTCTGCTGGCTGGCGGCGTTGATTACGGCGAGCGCGAGACGGTGTGGCGAAACGGCTGCCTGCTCGCCGAAACGTTCGCCGGCCGGCCGCGCAAGCCGCCCGTCGTGTATGCGGGCAACGTGCAGAATCGGGAACCGCTGGCCAAGGTCTTTGCGGATGCGGGCATGGAATGCGTGTGCGTGGACAATGTTTATCCGTCCATGGACGATTTGCGGGTCGAACCGGCGCGTCAGGCGATTCAGGCGCTGTTCGAAAAGCATATCGCCGACGTGCCCGGCATGGAACAGGTGCGGGCGACGGTCGAAGGCGCCGTGCTGCCGACCCCGCGCGCGGTCATGCTGGCGGCGGAAACGCTGCACGGAACCTGGGGCGATCTGCTCGTGCTGGACGTGGGCGGCGCCACCACCGATGCGCATTCGGTCGCCGAGGGAACCGACGATGTCGCCCGTCGCCGGACAGGGCCGGAACCGCGCTCGAAGCGAACGGTGGAAGGCGATTTGGGGCTGTGGCGCAACCGGACCAATGTCGTGGCGCTGGCGGGCGCGGATGCGCTCGCGCGCCGTTGCGGCGTTTCGCGCGAGCGGATGGCAACCTTGATCGAATCCGTCGGGCCCATGCCCGAAACCGAGGAGGAAGCCGTCTTCCTGCGGGAGTTGACGTTCGATGCGGCGCGTACCGCTTTGCATCGCCATGCCGGCCGCTGGCGTGACCTGTACGGGCCCGGCGGCCGCACGCGGCTGGCGGAAGGCAAGGACTTGACCGGCGTGCAAACCGTGATCGGCACCGGTGGCGCGCTGACGCGGCTACCGGACGGAATCGAGATCATTCGGCGGATACTGGATGAACCGGCGGGCAATCGGCTGATGCCGCCCCGCTCGGCGCGCATCCTGCTGGATCGCGAATACATTATGGCGGCTGCCGGCGTGTTGGCGGTGGAGCAGCCGGAGACGGCGTGCGCGCTAGTCCTGGAATCAGCAAGGGTTTCGTCGCGAGAGTGCGCAAACGTCTGCGGATGCGGTGCTTGAGGCGGGGCGCGCGATTCTCGCATATTGAAATATGGGTGAAATGCGCACCCCGCCTCAAGTGCCGCCGTCTCGTCGCGCCGTAGGCTTTGCGTAGGCGGAAGGCGTTGGCGTTGGCGTGCTCGTAGCAGAAAAACTTGCTTGTTTTAGGGCTAGTGAAGAACAGTTTGCGGGAGTGACCGTCATGGCGGGACCGAGCGTAACGGTGGACGAAGCGAAAATCGAAGCGAACGCGCGTGCGATCGTCGGTTTGTGTGCGGAGCACGGGATCGAAACGATCGGCGTGTGCAAGGTCGTCTGCGGCATGCCCGCCGTAGCCAAGGCCATGATTCGCGGCGGCGTGCGCGGCGTCGGGGAATCGCGACTGGAAAACGTCTTGCGATTGCGCGCGGGCGGCATTGTCGAGCCGATCTCCCTTTTGCGCATCCCGCCGCTTTCGGCGGCCGCCGACATTGTGACTTCGGCGGATCTCAGCCTGAATTCTGAAATGTCCGTCGTGCGCGCGCTTTCGCTCGCCGCGGAAGAGCGCGGCATCCGCCATGGGGTTGTGCTGATGGTTGATCTGGGCGATTTGCGCGAAGGATTCTGGCCGGACGACCTGATGGAGGCCGTGCGCGAAACGCTGGAACTGCCCGGCATCCGTTTCCAGGGGATCGGCGCCAATCTCGCCTGCTATGGCGGCGTGATCCCCACGGAAAAGAACATGGGCGAACTCGCCGACTGGGCCGCGCGCATCGAGGACGCCTTCGGGACAAAGGTGGAAACGGTGTCCGGCGGGAACTCGTCCGCCTTGCCGCTGGTGGCGGCGGGCAAGATGCCCGCGCGCATCAACCAGTTGCGGATTGGCGAGGCGATTCTGCTGGGTCGCGAGACGGTGCGGCGTCAGCCTTGGCCGGGCACGGCGCAGGACGCGTTCGCGCTTGCGGCTGAAATCATCGAACTCAAGCGCAAGCCGTCCGTGCCGATCGGCGAGATCGGGCAGGATGCCTTCGGCGGCAGGCCCGTCTTCGCCGACAAGGGCGAGATGTTGCGCGCGATTCTCAATGTCGGCCGCGAAGACGCGGACGTGGACGGACTGTTCCCCCGCGACAGGAATATCGTGATCCTCGGCGCGTCCAGCGATCATTTGATCGCCGACGTCACCGCCTGCCGCCCGCCGTTGGCGCTGGGCGACGAGCTGACCTTCGATATGTCCTATTCCGCGCTGCTGGCAGTCATGACATCCGCGTATGTGGAAAAGCGTCTCGTTGACGACCGGCGGCGCGTCGGCGATACGCGAACGCTGTTCGCAGGCGCGAGCAAGCTTTTCGCCGATCCGCAACCGTGGCTCGGCGCGGCGTTGCAGGGAGGCGAGCCCGAGTTTTCGCCCGCATGCGGGATTGTGGAATGCTTGGAACGTATGCGGGCGGGCGGACGCGTGGTCGTGGCCGGAGCGACGGCGCGCGCGCGCGAATTGTGCGCGGCTATGGCGGCGGCCGGCCTGCCGCTGGGCATGATCTGGATTGGACCGGAACCCGATTTCGACTTTGGCCTGCTGGGCGTCGGATCCGATCCCGTGCCGCCCGAAGCTCGTCTGTCGCCGGAGCAACTGGTGTTTTTGGGGTTGCGCAATGTCGGCAAAGAGCAGGCGGAGCTCGTGCGCCGGCTTCGCATCGAGAGCTATACGATGGAAGACGTGGACGTGCTGGGCGTTCGCGAAACGATGCGCCGCGCGTTGCGCCGGGCGGCGACCGGCTGTCGCGGCGTTCTGGTTCGGTTCGATCCCGCCGTGGCCGACCGCGGCCGCGACGGATTGACCGATCGCGAATGTCATCTGGCCATGGAAACAGTGGCCGCGTCCGACCTGCTCCGCGTGCTCGACGTCTCCGGCCGCGAACCGGCAGGCGAACGCGACGCGAGCCGCTGGCGCCGGTTCATGCTGTCCGCGCTCGGCAAACGCATTTTAACGTGAAGGCTTTGTTTTTTCCTTTGAAAAACTGCTGCATTCGTCCCGAAGGGCGATGCAGCTGGCGCCCTGTGGCGGATTCGGGGATAGAGGGACGACGGGTGGTCAGACGGTTGCGATCGCAAGGCTTGCGGGGTTGTCGCTATACTCTTGGTATGCGACATCCCCGCATAACGCAGCGAGCGCTGCCGTATGGCCGCCCGTTGGCCCGCCCCGACATGTCCGCCGTAGCTAGTCCGCCTGACGAAGGCGGAAAACGCCACAATCCATGGCCGGAATCGCTCTTGCCTGGATCCGGCTAGACCATACGCGTAATAAGGCTTGAATGGAGATTGGTTGTGATCAGTGCAGAAAGGAGCAAAGGAATGAGCAAGGAACGGAAAAGCGAATCGTCGTGCGCGGGGCAGCGGCTGTCCTGCGGACAAATCGGAGCCGAGCAGGCGAAACGGTTGCACGAGGCCAGCCTTGAGGTTCTGGAACGAACCGGCGCCCGGTTCTTCCTGCCGGAAGCCGTGGACATGCTGCGCAAGGCCGGCGCCGCGGTGTCGGACGGAAACCGGGTCCGCATTCCGGCGAAACTGGTGGAACAGGCGTTCCGCACCGCTTCGAGCGAAGTGCGCATGTACAACCGCAACGGAGAGGTGGCCATGAAGCTGGGCGGCTACAACTCCTATTTCGGGACCGGGTCCGATTGTCTCTACATTCGCGACCATCGCACCGGCGAACGGCGCAAGCCCGTCGCCAGCGACGTGGTCGAAGCGGCGCGCCTGTGCGATTCGCTGCCGAACGTTGATTTCGTCATGTCCATGTTTCTGCCGGCCGATATGGATGTGGCGCTGACCGACCGTTTCCAGATGGAGGTCATGCTGAACAATACAACCAAGCCGATCCTGTTCGTGACAAACGAATTCTCGGGCGCGCAGGACGCGGTTGCCATGGCCGAGGCGGTGGCGGGCGGTCGGGATGCCCTGGGCGCCAAGCCGTTTGTCGGCTGCTACATCAATGTCACGACCGGCCTGCGCCAGAACGAGGAAGCGTTGCAGAAGCTGCTGTTTCTGTCCGAGCGCAACATTCCGTTCACCTACGTGCCCGTCACCCAGGGCGGCGCGACGGCGCCGGTCACGGTGGCCGGTTCCTATATCGCCATGAACGCAGGCGTGCTTGCCGGGCTCGTGCTCTCCCAATTGAAGAGGGAGGGCGCTCCGTTCATCGCGCCGGGCCAGGGTGGGGAAGGCCTCGACATGCGCACCATGGTCAGCCCCTACGCCGCGCCGGACGACCGCCCGCTCTGCCGAGCCATGGGCCGCCATTACGGACTGCCCGTGTTCGGGCTGGCCGGCTGTTCCGACTCCAAGCTGCCCGACGAGCAGGCCGCGGCCGAAGCGGCGCTGACGCTCATGTCCGACGCGATCGGCGGCGCCAACCTGATCCACGACATGGGCTATCTCGAATCGGGCCTGTGCGGGTCGCTGGCCCAGTTGTGCGTCTGCGACGAAATCGTCGGTTGGATTCGCCATCTGCACAAGCCGATCGCGCTTGACGACGAGGCGCTGGCCGTGGCAATGATAGACGAAATCGGGCCGGATGGACAATACATGGATCACGACCATACCTTCGCGCACTACAAGGAACGGTATTATCCGGATCTGTTCGATCGCGACCATTTCGCCAACTGGCAGGCCAAAGGCGGGTTGTCGCTTGGCGAACGCGCCGCGCAAAAGGTTTCGCGTTTGATCGAAGAACACAAGTGCGAGCCGCTGCCGGCGGAGATCGCGGCGGCGGTCAACGCCGTCGTGCAACGGGCCCGAACAACCTTGGGAGAAAATGCCGCATGAGTTCCTTTGCCGATTGCGTATTTCGGAACGGACAGGTCGTTACGCTCGATGCCGATTCGCGAGTCTGCCGGGCCGTGGCCGTGAAAGGCGACAGAATCCTGCGTGTTGGCGCCGACGAGGCGATGCGCGATGTCGCCGGCCCAAAAACCCGTGTGGTTGACCTGAAGGGGCGCAGCCTGGTTCCCGGCTTTATTGACGCCCATATCCACATGGACATGGGCGTTCAGGACCTGGGCCTGACCCTGCGCTATCCCGACGTTCGTTCGCTGGAGGATATCTATGGCCTTGTGCGCGACGCGGTGGCGAAAACGCCGCCCGGCCAGATCATTCGCGGCTGGGGCTACGACCAGAACCGGCTGACGGAGAAACGGCATCCGACTCGTCGGGAACTCGACGCCATTGCGCCCGATCATCCTGTCGCTCTGATTCGCACCTGCGAGCACATGTCGGTTCATAACTCGCGCAGCCTGGCCTTGGCCGGCGTGCGCGAAGACGAAGGAAATCCGCCGGGCGGCGAAATATGCCGCGATGCCGATGGACGCATGAACGGACTGATGAAGGAAACGGCGAACGTCCGCATGATGCGCGCCATGCCGTTCAGCGAAGAAGAGTTCTATCAGGGCCTGCTGACCAGCGATACGCGGCTGTGCCGCTACGGGATCACGTCCGTGCATGAAGTGGGCGTGAAGCCGCATCATTTGCGGCTCTTCCAGAAGGGCATCCGGGAAGGCGCCATCCATGTGCGGGTCTATGCCTGTCCGTATTCGGATACCTTGGGCTACGTGCGCGATTTCATGAAATCGGGCGTGCTGACCGGTTTCGGCGACGACCGGCTCCGGATCGGCGCCCTGAAAACCATGCTGGACGGCAGCAGCAGCGGGCCGTCTTCGGCCATGCGCGAGCCGTACGCGTCGGATCCGGCCAGCCAGGGAATTCTGTACATGGACCAGGCGACGCTCGACGGCTTCGTGGACGAGGCGCACCGGCTCGGCTACCAGGTGTCGGCCCATGCCGTGGGCGATGCCGCGGTCGAGCAGATGGTGAGCGCCATCGAAAAGGCGCTGCGCGCGAACCCGCGCGCCGATCACCGCCATCGCATCGAGCATTGCGCGCTTGTGGACGACGATCTGATGGACCGCATTCGCAAGGCGGGCATCGTTCCGATCGGTCAGCCGGTGTTCTTGTACGAGTTCGGCGATGCCTATCGCGTTCATTACGGCGACGAACGGGCCAACCGCATGTTTCGCGGGCGCGCCTTTCAGGAGCGCGGCATTGTCGCCGCCGCCGGTTCCGACAGCCCGGTCACGTCGGCCGACCCGCTGCTGGGCGTGCATGTCGCAGTCAACCGCGCGACGCAAAGCGGGCAGGCTCTGTCTCCGAACGAGCGATTAAGCGTGATGGAGGCCTTGCGCCTTTACACGGTGAACGCGGCCTATGCGGCCTTCGAGGAAAAAATGAAGGGCAGCATCGAACCCGGGAAACTGGCCGACCTGACCGTGCTGTCGGAGCCCCTGCTCGATGTGCCTGCCGACGAGATCAAGAATGTCCGCGCCGAAGCCACCATGATTGGCGGCTCCTTCGTTTTCGGCGATGCGTGACATGGCTCGTTTGCTCTTTCCATGTCCAATTGTTTTGCAACTGCGAAAGGCGCGACACGAAAAGCGCTGTTGGGGGATAAAATTGCGGGGCGAGTGCGGGCTATCGGTCGCGAATTCCGTCTGCCCTGCGGCTGAAGCCGCCGGAGAGCTTCCGGCTGAAGCCGGTACTCTGACCCGCACACAGGCGAGCAGCAGAACCTCTCTTGCCAGAGTCCCGCCTTCAGGCGGAAGTTTTGCGGGGGCTTTAGCCCCC
>SLKS01000092.1 GCA_007134465.1 Kiritimatiellia bacterium
GCGTTTGCGCTTCCTTGCGCCGGGAGGTGGCTGAGGCTCGTCCTCCGGCTCTGGCTCGTCTGCCTCCGGCTCTTCATCCAACCCTAGCAGAAGCTTCAACTGATTGGGGTCCAGCTTCTCGGTCTTCGGCTCTATATCGCCGGACAACTCGCCGTCCTTCTGTCGGTAGTTCTGTATTCATGCAGAAGGTATATCACCTTCCGCTCACGCCGTGAAGGCGGTGATCGAAAGGACGCTTACGTGACAATGGAGGTAGGTCATGAAGTTTCTGAGCGTTCGAGAACTGCGTGACAATTCAGCGCGCGTGTGGCGCGAGTTGCCGGAAGAGAAGGAAATGGTGGTGACCAGTAACGGGCGTCCTGTTGCAGTCCTGACGGCAGTCGATGAGGGCACGGTTGAGGAATCGCTGGCCGCCTGGCGACGTGCGCGGGCGACCCAGGCAATCGCTGAAATCCAGCGGCAGTCAGCGCGCAAACGCACAGACGCGTTCTCCATGGACGAGATCGACACCGAGATCAGAAAGGCCAGAAGCACACGGCGGAAGCAAGCAAGATGAAGGTCGTGCTGGACACGAACGTGCTTGTTTCAGGACTTCTGGCGCCTTTCGGTCCGTGCGGAGAGATCGTTCGCATGCTGACATCGGCCGAAATCACGCTTTGCGCGGATGCGCGAGTCTTGCTTGGTTACACTTGAACGACCCGCTTGAGCGAACGTTTGCGAGGATGGCCCAACGGTTGCCGACAGAACAACGGAAAAAATGCGAACAACAGCGTCGAGGATATCGGCGCGTTGCAGCGCCGAATCCTCACGCTGAGCGTTCTGCGATATAAGAATAGCCGGCCAATCGGGTCACTCCGCGTTTGGCGGGATCGCGCGGATCCTGTAATAGCCTGCGGGTGTGTCGGCAGACGGATGGTGCTCGATTCGGCCGCCATCCCATTCCTCGGGCCGGGTCTCCCGCACGAGTTCCCATGCGCCGTCCAGCAAATTGGTGCGGAAATCGAGCGCATAGCGCCGTCCGATAACTTCCGGATCGAACACGACGAGTATCGGCCAGTCCGCTTCGATGTCGAGTATGCGCAAGCGGGAACCCGGGTCGTCTGGATTCGTCCCGGCGACATAGGCCATGCGATAGGTGTATCCGTCGCCGTGCGGGTCCACTCCGTCCAACTCGCTCCAGGACTGCCCTTCGTCAGGCGCAATCCCGTGCGCGACGTACCAGTCTATCGGCACCCCGTTCGTCGTTGTGGAAACCGCATGCGCATGCCAATGCCCATGCACCGGCCCGTCTTGACGAGCCAACGTGGTCGTTCCGTCGCTCCAGCGAGCGAACACTACCCCGGCGTTGGTAGCGACGGCGGTCACAACCGTTCCGGTGGCGCCATGCAAGAGCAACTGAGAAAGATTTCCGTCAACCCGTCCGCCATGGCCGAACGAATAACTCAAGGAGTAGAGGTTGGGACCGAACGGCAACGCGTTCAAATTGATGGTGAAGCTGTTATGCGTAACATCGTTCTCTGCCGTATAGGCTTCGACATCCACCTGGTACCGTCCATGCGTCAGCGGTTCGCCGCCCGCCAAGGCCGCAATGTAGGCGTCCATCATGACCGCGAGATGGTTCGGTGTGGCATCCAGCACGTTTCCGTCCACCAGCGCCTGCACATGAGGTTGATACTCCGCAGGCACATTGGCTATTATCCATGGCGCCTGCAAGGAAGCGTCCAGCGCCAGCAATTCGGGAAGGTTGATCGGCGGCAGATGAATCAAAGCCGTTCCTTCCGCGTCCCGCAGCGTCACCCCAATACGCTCGTAGGGGATCTCGGCCTCGATGCGGATCTTGTCGAACGCGTCCACGCCTAGCGTATCCCGGCCCAGCACGCGATCCCGCAGCGTGACAATGTCGTTCGTCGAATCGAATGTCAGCGCAGGCACGCCTTCCTCGAAAAGGCTCACGCTTGCCACGGGCGCTTCGTCGTCCTCGATAAACACCGCGAACCGAATCGTTTTCGGTTCCGTGGCCGTCGCCGAGGCCCGGCTGGCCGGACTGAGGAAAGCAAGCGTTCCGTCATGCAGTTGCGCTTCCGCGATGTTCAGATCGTGCACGGCATTGACTGCGTCGTAGATCGGGGCGTCCGGAACGCTCCAATACCCCGTATCCTTGCGAACCGCCGTGACATCGAACTGGTATTCGATCCCGTACTCCAGTTCGAGCACGTTGCGGGTCGCCAGCGGATTGTCGGGTCCGCCTATATCGAGATAGTTGTTTGTCGTCACGACCACCGTAGGAGGAAAAGGAATGACGTTGGTCACGACGACCTGATTCACGCCCATGACCAAGTCGGCTGCGGCCAGCGTCACGGCGCCCGTGGGGGAATCGTCTTGCAGAACGGTCACGTTCCATTCGTCCGGTTCGTCGGCATGGGTCCAGCCGACGCGGATCAGCCCGTTCCCGATCGCAAGAGCCCACACGCCGACGGGCGGCGAGATAGCAGAATCTTCGGTATGCTCGTACAAGGGAGAGCTTTGCGCGGCGTCGCCATGCAGCGGATCTTCGAGCACGTCGCCGTCATGCTCCAGCACAACGGGTTCCATCTCGAACCGGTAATGCCCCGGCATCAGATTCTCGGGCAGTTTAAGCTCTATGCTAAAGCTCTCGCCATTCCATGCGATCTGATCGGGCGGCAGCAGACGCATAGCCTGCGTCACCTCGGGTTCTTCGTCTCCATCGTCGGGTTCGACATCCTCGAACAGGCCATAGATGGCCAGTTCGTTTTCGATCGCGTCATCGGCCCCGATCCTGTGCATCGCCAATTGATAATGCGCATTTGCAACCACCGGTTCCGTCTGCCAGGTCAACGCGACATGGCCCGGCTTTCCGGACACGGCTTCCGCAGTCAGATTCGTGATGGTCGGCACGGGGATCACCTCGAAATACTCGAACAAATCCACCTGCTCGGGCGGCAATCCAAACGTCAGCGCATAGTCGCCGGCTTCCGCATCGCGAATCGTGACCAGCATTTGGCGCGCCGTGCTATCCGGGTCGTCCTCGTCCACCGGGAAATCCACTGCGTACAGGACCGTAGGGTCGCTTGTGTCCTGATCTTCTTCCGTCACGACAACCACGTCTTTCTGAACTGGCCCCGGGAGCGTGACGGACGCGACGGCCGTGGTTGGATTGTGATATTCGATGCTAAGCAAGATTTCCGGTAAGGTCTTGTCCAGCGTGAACGTTTCCACGGTTTCTCCGGACAACGGGCCGAGCGGGCCGTTGATTTGCGGCGAGAAATCGTCCCGGACAGCCCTTGCCGAACCGAGCCGGCGCGCCTCGGGCACAAGGATCACCTGGAAGCCGTCGTCCGACATCATCCGGCTCACACCCATGGATCCGATTGACGTATCGGGAAAATCCATGGAGAACGGCCGGAGATAGTCGCTCATATTCTCCCATCTGACTTTCACCGTGTGCGAAACCTTAAGAGGATCCACTCCCGCGCTGACCTTGAATCGCAAGCGCTCGCGATTCGCATAGGCGTTAAGCCTTGCAAACTCGATCCCGAACGCTTTGCCCGAAACGCCGCCGCTTCCGCCAACATACAGGCTACGGGGCCATTGGCGCACGCGGAATCCGCCGGAGAACCCCACGTCCACCTTGGACAGCTAAACGCCAAAATTCCCGTTGAAAATAACGCCTTCCCACCGTTGGCCTTCCGGCCGCTTGCTGCGATCCCATTGAACGGTCGCACGTGCCGATCCGAGGTCCACGGCCTCGAGAAGCCGCATGCCCTTCATTTTCTGTCCGCGCGTCGTGATGAGCAGATACCCTTCGTCCATCGAGAGAACCACGTGCGCGTCGCAGCGCCAGAAATCGCGGGTGACCCCCGGGAGCGTCTTCAGGAACAAGTCGCTGAACCGCGCCTCGATCTCGAAGGTTGAAGGGCGGGAAAACCCGCCGCCTACCCTCGAAATCCCTTTCAAGGGCGAAAGCGGAATGGGCCGAGGCGGACGCAGCCGCATGCCGCCGCCATTGAGATTGAAGTTGCGGTCGAAATACAAGCGGAACGTCAAGGGGAAATCCAGCGAGCGACTTCCGAATGTCACGGCTTCCGCCAGCGCTTCCGGGTTGAAATAGAATACCCAGGCGTCCCTGCGATAGGTGTTGACCGAGATGATTTCGTCGGCGATCTGGTCGAAAACCGAGCTGATATCGAGCTCCGACGGCCCGACATTCAGTGTTCTGCCGAAGAAGTTCAGTTGCATTCCGAAGGAAACAACGCCGTACATGCCCCCGACGAAATTGACGCCGTCATGGCCAAAGGTCACATTGCGCAGGCGGAACCCGATCTCGCCGCCGCCTCCTCCGCCCGCGCCGATATCGATCGTGGAGAAGATCCCCGTCGGATCCGCCGTGGCGAATTCGCGCGCGATCGCCCCGGCAATCTCGCCGCCTTCCGTCCAGTCGTGCGGCGGCAGATACATGATCGGATACTGATTGGCCACCGCGACATCGTGCGCCACTAGCTTGTACGCTCGGATCCAGCGGCCGACCGGATGGCTGTTGGCTGTGCTCGGGGTCAGCGGGTTCACGGCAATCGTTTTCGCGACTGGATCCACCGAGCGCACGGTTGCCAAATTCGCCCCTTGCTGGCTGCTGCCGCCGAATCGCAACGTCGCGCCAATCAGGCTTTGCGGAGGCGTACGATCCACATGAATGGTCGCCGCAGATCTTCTGGCGGGCTCGTACCGCTGCGCAAGGCGACTCTCGTAGGTTCGCAAGAGGATTTCTTCCGGGCGAAACACGATGCGATCAATGCCGAACAAATTAATGAAGCGCCCCCGAAAGGCATGATGGAACCGGAAGCTGCCGCTCTCGCGTTTCAAGACGTATGTCTCAAGATCAAGCGTGAACAAGCCGGATCCCGCATCATAGAGAATTTCCTGCGAAGATTTTCGCGAAGCGTCCGTCAGGAAGAATCGGGGCGAATCCCCGGCGGAGCCGACCTCCATGCGCCATACGCCTTCCGTTTTCCGGAACGTCAGCGTTTCAATGTTCGTTATCCGCAGATTGGCATTGACGCTGCCCGCGTAGTCGCCTTCGCGAAACGTCTTGCTATGCCGACCCGCCTCCGGCGCGAAAACCGTGATCTCGACGCCTTGGCTCCCATTCGCGACACTGAGTTCGATGAGCGTTTCGGATTGATAGGCGAGGGTGCATCCTTTAACCAGCAAGGTTGGCTTCTCGTCGGCGAGCTGAAAGGTTTCTCCGGCGGCAATCGTGCCCAGACGCAACTGGTAATCCATGTCTTCCGCTCCCACGACTTGAATCCCCTCGGCACTGGCAGCCGAAACGCCAAGGATCAGAGCGAGAAAGACCGTCAACGGGGAAAATAGACTCTTCATTGCGATGTCCTTTTTTTGGTGGATATCCACTTACTGGTCACGGCTTTTTTCAGGTTCAATGGCGCGCCGCCGTCCGCGCACCGCTGCCTTGCGCCGAACTACGGCACGCCGAGAACGCCATCGCGCAGGCGGAGCATGCGGGAGCAGGTGGCGGCCACGCGCTCGTCGTGGGTGACGAGCAGCAGCGCATGGCCAAGATCGCGCACGACGGCGAACAGCGTATCGAGCACCTGCCGCCCGGTGTCGGCATCGAGGTTGCCGGTGAGTTCGTCGGCCAGAATGAGAGGCGGATCGTTCATGAGCGCGCGGGCGAGGGCCACGCGCTGCTGTTCGCCGCCGGACAATTCGAGCGGGGTATGATCGGCTCGGTCGGCCAGGCCGACGGCGTCCAGCAAAGCAAGCGCGCGTGCGCGCGCGCCGCGCATGGCGGCCCAGGCCCGGCCGGGCGCCATGGCGGCGATCAGCACGTTTTCCAGCACGTCCATTTCCGGCAGCAGATGATAGGACTGAAAGACGAATCCGATCCGCTGCGCCCGGATGCGGCTGCGCCGCGAGGCCGAAACCTCGTACACGTCCTCGCCCAGAATGCGCACGCGGCCGCGATGCGGCCGGTCCAAACCGCCCGCCACATGCAGCAGCGTACTCTTGCCGGCGCCGCTGGCGCCGACAATCGCCAGCGTTTCGCCCGCGCTCACCTTCAGCGCCGCGTCGCGCAGCACGGTCAACTCGCCCTGGCGTGTCGCGTATGTCTTGAGCAAGCCTTCCGCTTCGAGCAGGGTGGTTCCCGGCACGATACGCGACGACGTATGGTCCCCCGCCCTACTCATGTCTCAGCGCCTCCACCGGATCCATCCGCGCCGCCCGCCAGGCCGGCAGTATGCTCGACAGCGTGCAAAACGCCATCACGAACAGAGCCACCTGCAGAATCTCGCCCGGCGATGTATCCCAAGGAATTTCGTCCAGTCCGTAAATCTGCTTGGGAAACACCTCGATGTCCAGATTGGCCAGAAAATTGACGATGCGCTTGAGGTTGAACAGCACGAGCAGGGCCGTCCCAATGCCGGACAGGATGCCGACAATGCACTGAATCCAGCCCAGGCAGACGAAGGCGGCCGTGATACGCCAGGAGGAGAAGCCCAGCGCCTTGAGCAGCCCGATCTCGCTCGTCTTCTGCACCGTGATGACAATCAGCGTGTTGGTCACGCAGAAGACGGCCACCACCGTGATGAACACGAGCAGAATGAACATCATGGTCTTCTCGGTCTTGAGCGCCTCGAACAGGACACGGTCTTCCTCGACCCATGTCGAAACCAGGTAGCCGTGGCCCAGCGCCTGCCGCAGCTTTTTCGCGGTTTCCTCGAACGCGAACGGGTCCTCGGTCATCACGTACAGCGCATGCGCGCCGCCCCGGTCCAAGCCCACCAGTTCGCGCGCCAGACAAAGCGACGTCAGTACGAAACCGGCGTCGTAGTCGCGCATGCCCATGTCGAAAATAGCGGCAACCACGCCCTCTTCAGGAAGATGGAACTCGTCCTGAGCCATGACGGAACGCGGCGAATAGAGCAAGACTTCGTTGCCCGGTCCCAGCCCCAGTTGCGCGGCCAGGTCGGCCCCCACCGCCATGCGGTCGTCTTCGAGCGAAAAAACGCCGGCCACGATATGCTCGCGTACGCGGGTCACTTCATGCGCGCGGTCCGGATCAATCCCGATCACGATCGGCGCCGCCGTACGGTCGCCATGCCGCACAAGCGCACGCGTAGCGACCACCGGCGCCACGCCCGTAACGCCCGGCACGGCCTCGACCTTGCGGCATAGCGCCTCCTCGTTTTCCACATGCTGCCCGTAGCGGTCGAACACAGTCAAGTGCGGCTTGAAACTGAGAATCTTCTCGCGCCACATGCCGTCGAATCCGGTCATGACCGACAGCACGATCACCAGGATGGCCACGCCAAGCAGCACGCCGAGCACGGACAGAATCGTCACGACCGACAGCACGGAACGCTTCGGCTTCAGGTATTTGAAGGCCAGAAAGAAAGGAAAGGGCATCATGGAACGCGCGCGGATTTCAGTTGCGGGAACAGGATGGCGTCGCGAATCGAATCGCGGCCCATGAGAATCATCATCAATCGGTCAATCCCCACGCCCATGCCTCCGGCCGGCGGCATGCCGTGTTCGAGCGCCAGGAGGAAATCCTCGTCCAGCTTCTCCGCGTCGTCGCCCACCTGGATTTCGAACTGGCGGCGCTGCTCGAGCGGGTCGTTCTGCTCCGTGTAGGCCGGCGCCACCTCCTGCCCGCGGACGACCAGCTCGAACACGTCCACGAAGGCGGGATCGTCCTCGCAGCGTTTCGCCAGCGGAATCAGTTCGGCCGGGAAGCGGGTCACGAAGGTCGGCGCGATCAGGGTTTTCTCGATCAGCTTCTCGTACACCTCGTGCGTCACCAGCAGCGGCGGCCAGGCCGGGTCCAGGCTCAGGCCGGCGGCTTCGGCTTTGCGGCGGGCGGCGTCCGGCGTCAGCTCGAACCAATCCTGGCCCATGCGCTCGCGTATGAGGTCGGCATAGGTCGCCTCGCGCCAGGGCGGGGTCAGATCGATCGGCTGTTCTTCGCCGCCAACGGTCAGGCCGCCGAGCACGGCGCGGGCCACGTGCAGGATCATATCCTGGACAAGCGTCTTCATGCCGCGCACGTCGGTATAGGCCTCGTAGATTTCGAGCATGGTGAACTCGGGATTGTGCGTCTTGGACAGGCCCTCGTTGCGGAAATTGCGGTTCAGCTCGAAAACCTTGTCGAACCCGCCCACCAGCAGCCGTTTCAGATAAAGTTCCGGCGCGATGCGCAGAACCATGTCCCGGTTCAGGGCGTGGTAGCGGGTCGTGAACGGCTGGGCCGCCGCACCGCCCGCCTGCGCCTGGATCATAGGCGTTTCCACTTCCGAAAAGCCGCGCGCATGCAGAAACTCGCGGATCTCGCGAATGGCCCGGATGCGCAGGTCGAAAAAGGCGCGCGTTTCGGGATTCGCCACGAGATCGAGGTAGCGTTGACGGTAGCGCTGCTCCGTGTCCTGCAGGCCATGCCACTTTTCCGGCAAAGGCCGCAGCGCTTTCGCCAGCAGAACCCACGAGTCCGCGCGGACCGTCGCCTCGCCCGTGCGCGTCGTGAAAAGCGAACCTTCCACGCCAATATGATCGCCCGCGTCCAGCAGCTTGAACGCCGCGAACGCCGCATCGCCGATATCCTTCTTGCCGACATAGATCTGGAACCGGTCGCTGCCGTCGCGCAAATCGGCGAAGACGCTTTTTCCCATGTCCCGAATCGTGATCAGACGGCCCGCCGCGCGGACGCGTTTGTTCTCCTCGAACCCGGCCCGGATCTCCGCCAGCCGTCCGCTGCGTTCGAAAACGCGGCCGAACGGCGCCTGGCCCGCCTCGGCCAGCTTCTTCATGTTCTCCAGCCGCTGTTCGCGGTATTCGTTGCTGCTTGGTTCCATAACGCCTCTCGTTCCGCCCCTCATCCGCCGCCCGGCGACATGCAGCACCAGCGCGGCTTAGAGATTAATTCAAAATCACACGTGTTCGCGTGTATCTTTTGTCTCTGGATTGTTTGAACACCCGCTTCGCTCAAGATAACGAAGGAAACGAAGCGTGTTTCATCTTCTTCGTTCTCTTCGTTGCCTTCTGTTCAATTCCTTTGGGTTGCTAGCCAAGCCCGCCTCAACCCATTCCCGGGAAAGCTCTACCAGAAGCCGACGCGCCGATCAACGCAAAAGCGCATCCTGCCCGTTCCGGTTCCCTTCAACCAAATGCGATACGCTAGTCCCCGGCCATCTTGACGATTTTCGGATCGAACCGGCCGACGATTTCGACCAGATCGGCCTGTTGGCGCATGACGGCGAAGATATCCTTGTAGGCGCCGGGCGCCTCGTCAATGCCCGCGCTCAGCAGCGTCACGCCGGCCGCCTCGAGTTCCTTTTTCACGTTCGGCCAGGCGAACCGGTTCTTGGCTTCGCTGCGCGACATGCGGCGTCCGGCTCCGTGCGCCGCGCTGTGGAGAGACGCCGGATCGCCCTTGCCCCGCACGAGGAAGCCGGGACTGGCCATCGAGCCGGGGATCATGCCCGGCACGCCGCGCGCGGCCGGCGTGGCGCCCTTGCGATGCACAACAAGATCGCGCCCGCCATGCCGTTCCTTCCAGGCGAAGTTGTGATGGTTTTGCGTTCGCATCCGGACCTGGGCCTTGAGCGCGCGCAGAATCTTGCGATGGACGATCTCGTGGTTCGCCGCCGCGAACTCGCCCATGAGTTGCATGGCCTGCCAGTATTCGCGGCCATGATCGCTGTCCAGCGACAGCCAGCTCAAATGCCGAAGCTGCCGGGGAAGACGGGGATGCGCCTTCATGGCGACTCTCCAGAAATGTTCCGCCACCGTCGCGCCCGGCCCGCGGCTGCCGCTGTGCGAGAGCAGAGCCAGGTATTCTCCGGCCGGCAGCTCGTTCAGAAGTTCCGTTGGCGTAAAAACGCCGAACTCCGCGAAATGGTTGCCCGACCCGCTCGTGCCGAGCTGGCCGCGCGCCTTGTCTTTGACGCGGCGCACAATGTCGCAGAAATCCCAGTCCTTGTGCATTGCCGGATGATCGTGCGGCGTCCGAAACGCCGCCCCCGCCCCGAACAGGGTCTGGGTTTCCAGCGCCCGGATCAGCTCGTCCCGACGCCTGACCAGGTTCTCGCAAGGCAGGTCCGTAACCGTAAGCGTCATGCGGCAGGCGATATCCACGCCCACGGCGTAGGGGATAACGGCATTGTCCGCGGCCAGCACGCCGCCGATCGGCAAGCCGTAGCCAACATGGGCGTCCGGCATGAGCGCGCCCTGCACGGCAACAGGCAATTCGCAGGCGGTCCGCATCTGGGCGACGGCCGCACGGTCCAGATCGGTCCCCCAGGCCCGCCAAGGAGCGGGCTCCGGCCGTTCGCTTGGACTGGCGGCTGCGGCGGCCGCCTCCTGACGAAGCGTCCTGGCCAGAGGGCTGAACAGCGGATCGTCGAGAAAAGCGTCGGGCTCGGCCGTCACTTGACGCAGCCGTTCCATGATCTGCCGCTTATGGAGTCCCGCCCGCGCGGCCGCCCCCATCAGGCGCAGGGCCTGCTTGAGCGCCGGCCCCGCCGGCACGCCCGCCTTCTGTATATCGCGCGCCTTCATGCCGCCTCCAACCGCCAAATAGCCTCACCATGACAACCGAGACGAATATAGCAATCATTAAAGGCACGGTGGTGACGCATGGGGTTCCTCTGCTTCTGGCGCTTTCGAGGAAAAGGCATGGCAAAATCGCGGATGAAACCTTGCCGCTATACGAACCCGTCCGGGAAACTGAAGCGGGCCGGAGTCCACACGCCAAGCGCGGGCAATCCTTGCAGCAGAAATATTGCCAGGGCCGCTCCGAACACGACTGCCAGGTCGGCGGCGGTCCAGAGTCGCTCCTGTTCCTCGGCATCCTGCGCCTTCAGAAACGGCAGCCGCGCAAGGGAGGCGCCGACAACTGCGCCCGACAGTACGAGGATCAAAGGCCATGCGGCTTTGGGAACCAGAAACCAGGTCGGCAGAATCACGGCGCCGACGGCGGCCAATCCGGCGAACAGGGCGCCGCGCGGACTTGGCGGCATGGCGCGTGAAAACACGGCCTGTTTGCCGGAAGCCAGCGCGCAGGCCGTGGCCCAGGCCGCCATGAAGGGCGCGAACAGGCGCTCTGGCGATCGCGTGGCGTTGGCCAACACCAGCAGAACCAGCGGCACGACCAGCGCGCGAAACAGGATGCGCACCCGCACTTGCCCGGCGCCCGGCGCAATCCAGCGCAGCCGGAGCAGCGTATACAGAACCAGGCCAAGCAGGATCGGCACAGCCCAGTGCGGAGACCCCAGCGACCAGGCGCCGTAGGCGAACAGCATGAACGTCAGGGTGGCGCCCGTATTGAACGCGCGCGTGCGCCGGTTCAACGCCGTGCCGACAGTCAGCAGGGCCAGCAGACTGGCCAACTGGAACACGATTTCAGGGACAGGCTTCGTCGTGATCCGCGCCAGTATCGCGCAGACCCCGATCGGCACGAACAGGTTGTCGGCGCCGCCAAGCGAGACGGCCTCGAAGCCGGTCACGAGCAGGGCCACGAGCGCGGCGGCCAGCAGGCAGGTTTCGCGCGGCAGATCGGTCATGAGCAGCAGCGGAATGTGAATGACCCAGAAGGCCATCATGAAAAACGCGATCGAGCCTTCCAGGCTTTTGTCCGATCCGTCCACCTCGTAGCGGATGCGTCCGTAGGCCGACCCCACCAGCGCGGCGGCGGCATCGGCGACGGCCAGCGTCATGATGGACGCCACGTAGAGCCAGGGCCTGCCCTGCGCCATGAGAAACACCAGCGTGACGGCGAGCGGATAGTATTCCGCCCCGCGCGAACGGCGGGCCACGCCGTGCAGCGAGCGCAATCCGTTGGCATGCGCGCCCAGCGCGAACAGCCCGGACAGCGCGGCCGACAACCCGAGAACGACCCAGGGCGAGCGCACGAAAAAGGGAAAGCCCAAACAGATCAGGCCGCCGCCGACATGCACCAGCTTGCGCGTCCATTCCGGATTCGGACGCGCGATCCTGGCCCAGGCCTCGGCGGCGATCAGGACGAGCAGGAAAACGCCGCCCAGCAGGATGGCGCCCAGACCATCGTGCGTCACGATCATGGCAGAACCTCGTCCACGACAAACGCGCTGTAGAAGAAAGCCTTGTCGGCCGAAAAAAGATTTGCGGACAGCGCGTCCAGCGACCGTACCCTTTGCGCATGCTCGGGCGGCCGGCGGCGCGGCGCCAGCATGTTCCAATAGGCCAGTCGCGCGCCGGCGTTCGCGTGTTTCAACAGGCGACCGTAGAGCGCGGCGGACGCCGACTCGTCAACATATTCGAAAATGTCCGACAAGTTGAAGCCGTCCCAGCCGTCGGCGCCATAGCGCTCGGCGGCCTCGTCTATGGTACCGCCATGCAGACGCAACCGGTCCAATCCGTCGCGAACGGCCTCGAAACGGTCGGCGCGCAGGTAGCGCGGCAGCGCAGAGTCGGGAAACGTACCGGTGAAGATATACGCAAGATACGGGTTCGTATGGGTCGGCACCTCCGAGAGCCCGTGACATGCGCGCTCGAGAATGCGATCCGACACGCGGCCTTCGACATAGCGAAAGAATTCCGGGTCGCGCCCGAACCGGCCAAGCACAGCCCGACTGAAGAACAGGCGGAAGGCCAGCCGCCAGCGCAGATTGTTCCAGCGCGCGCTGTAGAAGGTCCGCTGCTCGTCGGGGGTTTTGGGCGCCAGCAGTTCGGCGCGCGCGCGCCGCGAATGGATCCATGGCAGAACGCGAGTGCGAAAGAGACGGAAGTAGGCTTCGAACTTGCCGGCATGGATGCACCCGGCTTCGATGGCGGCGGCGTGTTCGGACCAGAACGCCTGCGCGGCAGGCGAAAGATCGGCGCGCAAACGTTCGTAGACGGCGCGCCGTTTCGGCATGGGCCGCACGCCCAGAAACCCAAGCAGCTCGTCATGGGACAGGCGTCGGAACCCGGCGCAGCGCA
>SLKS01000143.1 GCA_007134465.1 Kiritimatiellia bacterium
CACAGTGAAGGCTTGTTCAAGGCAGGCTGTTAAGGAGGACACCATGAACATCTTGCTGATCAACGCGAACCGATTCAAACAGCCTTGGCCGGTAATTCCGTTCGGACTGGTCTGCGTTGCCTCGGCGCTGGAACGCGCAGGCCACGCCGTCCGCGTACTGGACCTGTGCTTCGCCAAGAATTGCGAGCGTTCGATCCGGAACGCGCTGCGCGAGTTCCGGCCCGGATTAATAGGCGCGAGCATTCGCAACATTGACAATTCGGCCGGCTACCGGACGCAATTTCTGCTGGAACATACCCGCGTCGAGGTGTTCGAGCCGCTGAAACGGCTGTACGACGGCCCCATCGTCATTGGCGGGCCGGCGGTCGGCATCAACGCGCCGGAGATTCTGGCCTATCTGGACGTGCCCTACGCGATTCGCGGCGACGGCGAACACGCCATGCTCCAGTTTGCCGCCACACTCGAAGCCGGTCTGCCCTTCGACGAAGTTGGCGGACTGGTCCAGCGCCGGAACGGCGTCCTTCTTGTGGACAACCCGCCGACGCCGGTTCCGGACCTGAACGAGTTTCCGACGCCCAACCCGGGCCGCTATCTGGACTTGGCCCCGTACCGCCAATTCAATTCGCCGCTGCAGATCCAGACCAAGCGCGGCTGCGCCCTGAACTGCTCGTATTGCGTGTACAACAAGATCGAGGGGGTTCGCTACCGGCTGCGCGATCCGGAACGCGTGGCCGACGATCTGGCGCGTTTGAGCCGCGAGACGGGCCTGCGCAACGTCGAATTCACGGACAGCACGTTCAACGCGCCGCTGTCGCATGCCAAGGCCGTGCTGCGCGCGATCGTGGCGCGCGGCCTGCGTCTGGAATTGCGCACCATGGGCCTGCATCCCAAATACGTGGACGAGGAACTCGTCGGCCTGATGAAAGAAGCGGGGTTCACCGAGGTGGACCTGGGCGCGGAATCGGCCTGCGACGCGACGCTCGAGGGGCTGGGCAAAAACTATACGGCCCGAGAGGTCGTGCGGGCGGGCGCGCTGCTGCGGGCTCGGAAAATACCGGTCACCTGGTATCTGCTGCTGGGCGGCCCGAACGAAACGGCGGAAACTTTGCGCGAAACGTTCGACACGGTCAACCGGGCGGCCGATCCGTGGGATTTGATCAATATCGGCGTGGGCCTGCGCGTGTACAACGGCGCGTTGGTCGCCGACGAGCTGCGGCGCCGGAATCCCGCCTGCACAAGCGACAACTTCCTGACCCCGGTCCATTACGAGCCGGCCGCCTTGAGTCTGGACGAGGTCAAGCGCATCGTGAAGACCGAGGCGCTGCGTCGGCCGAACTTTTTCATGTACGACGAGGACGAGGACATGCCCGCGTTCGCCGTGCGCTGCGGCATGACGCTGTTGCGTATCCTGAAAATCCGGCACCCGTTCTTCCGGCTCTACATTCTCATGCGCAAAACGCAGGCATGGCTGGGCATCGCCCGCCTGAAGCAAATGGCGTACGCCTCGCGTCGCAAGCCGACCGTACAAGGCGAACGGCTGCGGATAATTATGGAGACTGACTCGGCATGATCTGTTTGCGCCAGCTTCGATTCTGGCCGAATGGCGCACCCGATGGGGTGCGAACAAAGGGTTGATTCATGAAGATCAATACGCGCAGCGCAACAGGATTGTCCGCAAGCGAGCGATGCACCGTCCTGTTTTTCGGGGAAGGGGTGACGGCGGCGCATGTGATTCGGCCGTTGGGTCTGGCTCGGGCGCTGGACCGCACGCGGTTCGAGCCGGTTCTGGCCTGTCCGGAACGCTGGCGCGGCATGGTCGAGGCCGAAGGCGTGGCCTGGCGGCCGCTGCGTTCGGTTTCGGGCGAGGAATTCAACCGGCGTCTGGCGCGAGGATTGCCCCTGTTCACGTTCGACGAGCTGTCGGCATACGTGCGCGAGGATGTGCGGCTGATCGAGGCGGTCAAGCCGTCCGTTGTCGTGGGCGATTTCCGCATTTCGCTGGGCATTGCGGCACCCTTGCTCGACGTGCCACTGCTGGCACTGAGCAACGCGCACTGGAGCACGAGCCTGGGTCTGCCGAATCCGGCGCCGGTCCCCGACCACGGGCTGGAGCAGGTGGCGGGCACGCGCGCGTGGAGCGCGATTTTCCGGACCATGATGCCCTTTTTCTCCCGTTTGCAGGCCAAGGCGTTCAACCGTTTGCGGCGGCGGCATGGGCTCGCTCCGATTCCCGGCGGCGCGGCGGCGGTCTACGCGCACGGGGACCTGAAACTGTATCTGGACGTGCCCGAGCTGTACGGGATCGGCGCGCTCGATGCGAACGAACGGTGCATCGGCCCTTCGCTCTGGGCGCCGGAACCGGCGCTGCCGGGCTGGTGGAACGCGCTGCCGCAAGACCGTTCCATCGCGTTCATGAGCGCGGGCAGCTCCGGCCGCGCGGATGTCATGGCGACGGCCGCGAAGGCGCTGCGCGAGGCGGGCCTGACCGTCATGCTGGCGACCGCCGGGCGCATGGACCCTGCGCAGGCGCCTGCCGGTGTGTTCGCGGCCGAGTTCATTCCGGGACTCAAGGCGATGGCGCGGGCCGACCTGCTGGTGTGCAACGGCGGCAGCGGGCTGGTGTATCAGGCTCTGGCGCATGGCAAGCCGATTCTGGGCCTGCCGGTCAACATGGACCAGCACCTGGTGATGCATGCGGTTGCGGGCCGCGGCGCCGGGCTGAGCCTGAGAACGCGACAGGTTTGTCCGGCGAATATTCGGGCGCGGGCCATGGAACTGCTGTCTAATCCGGCCTACGCGGCCGCCGCCGGCCGACTGGCCGGGCGCATCGCGCAAACGAATCCGGCGCGCGCGCTCGAAAACGCCGTTCAGACGCGGCTGGCGACAGGGAATGCGAAAGAGCGCCAAGCGCATGAGCTTGCGACCGCCGCGCGCGCGCGGCTGGAAGCGGCGGCGGCGTAAACGCATGAATTCGCAAACAAAACCATTTTGGCGTGCCGTTCAATGACGAAACACCCAAGTACCCAAACCCGAAGGAAGCCCGAAACACCCAAGCCAAAAGCAAGGAGAAACACGCCTTTTTCGTTATTTCGGATTTAGGATTTCCTTCGGGCTTGGGTATTTCGCCATTCGT
Source organism: Kiritimatiellia bacterium (assembly GCA_007134465.1). Lineage (GTDB taxonomy): Bacteria > Verrucomicrobiota > Kiritimatiellia > UBA8416 > SLMC01 > SLMC01. Next base: position 3,134 of record SLKS01000143.1, read on the forward strand.
CATTTATGGCGCGTTCCCAAGGCTTATTGCTTGTCATAAAACTTCGTTAACTAAGTGCCATTCGGGAGAGACGTCATGATCGCCAACGTCATGGAAGCGACGCTGACCGGGCACGGCCACGCGGTGGAACTTGCGCATCCGGGAACGCAACGCGAGGCGCGCGAATGCGCTTTCGTGGAACGGTTCGGGCCGTTTGGCGAGTTCAGTCTGGAGCTGGCGGCGACGCCGGAGCAGCGGCTGATCTGCTGGCGGCTGGTCCACGAGGAATACCGTGCCAAGGGCTACGCGCGC
>SLKS01000091.1 GCA_007134465.1 Kiritimatiellia bacterium
CGAAGCAGTTGACGGCAATGTTTACGGCGGAGTTAGTTCCGATGCAGTTGACGGCAAAGTTTACGGAACAGACGAGATCGCCTCTTCCTCCAACGCAAACTACCTCGTAAACACCACCGATTCTAACTCCGTCGTCGCCTTTGCCGTAAACTTCGGCGATTTCCGACCTCTTGGGTTGCGGGCGCCAGCCAGCCTTAAGTCATTGGCAAACGACAACAGGAAAGATGACAGCTTTGCCGAGCGTTGTCAAGCCCTGCGGGCGCATTTCACTTTATGTTGCGCGCAAGATGAAGCGAGATGCACCCGCTGCGACCGGAATTCCTCTTGACCTTTCGTCTCCGAGCGCGGAGTATGTCCATATCGGCATCCATAAAGGAGGCAGGCATGGTCGGCATTGCCGGAAGCTACGATACACGCGAAAAGCTGTCTATCCTGTCTGCCGACGGCCAGTACGACTTGGCTTGCGCCTGCGGCACGAACACGGACGACCGACGCCGTCGCGCGCCGGAAGGCGACCGCTGGATATACCCGGTTTCGCTACCGAACGGAGGGCGTTCGGTTCTGTTCAAAACGCTAATGTCCAACGAATGCTCGAATGACTGCCGTTACTGTCCTCTGCGCCTCGGCCGCGACACGCGCCGATGTCGGCTCACCCCCGAGGAAGCCGTGCGGACATTTCTGCATTATTGGCGAGCCGGGGAGGTGTTCGGCTTGTTCCTGAGCGCGGGCGTGGCCGGCACGCCAGACAGATCCATGGAAATGCTGAACGACGTCGTGCGCCGCCTGCGCTATCGGGAAGGGTTTCGCGGCTACATCCATCTCAAGATACTGCCCGGCGCTTCGGACGAAGCCGTGCGCGAAGCGGTTTCGCTGTCCAGCGCGGTATCGCTCAACATTGAAACGGCGGGCGAGCGGCATTTCAGCATTCTTTCCCAACGCAAGAACTACCTCGATGACGTCATTCGCCCCATGCGTCTGATCAGCCGGCTGACCGCGCCAGGCACGAAATACGCGCGCGTCAAGCAAACGACCCAGTTCGTGGTGGGCGCGGCCAACGAGACAGACCGCGAGATCGTGCGATACGCAGGCGGGCTCTACGATCGGCTGGGGCTGCATCGCATCTATTTCAGCGCCTATCAGCGCGGCGCCGGCGCATCCGATCTGCCAGGCGAACGCCCGGACATCTCGGGCAAGGATTTGCTGAGGCGCGAACACCGGCTGTATCAGGTCGACTGGCTGATCCGCCGATACGGGTTCCGTGCCGAAGAAATCCCTTTCGAAGAAACCACAGGGCTTCTGTCGGCGGACATGGACCCAAAGGAGCATTGGGCGCGCGCGCACCCCGAACGCTTCCCGGTGAACGTAAATCGGGCGAACCGCTCCGAACTGCTGCGCGTGCCGGGATTCGGTCCGACAACGGCAACTCGCATCCTGCGGTATCGAGCCGAAGTCGGCCAGCTTCGACGGCTGGAAGATCTTGGGCGCGCAAGCCGGCTCTTGCGCAAGGCGAACGGCTATGTCGTGTTTTCCTAGCTGTTCAGCACCAGCTTCTTCATCTTGCGGCCGGGCTTGAACTTCACGACCTTGCGCTCCGGAATTTCAACGACAATATGCGGCTTCTTGGGGTTGCGCCCGATGCGTTTCTTTCTGGTATGCACTTCGAACACGCCGAAATCCCGAAATTCGACATGCTGGTTCTGCGCCACGGCCTCCGTGATGTAGTCCAGCGTCTTCTGGATGACGGCGTACACATCCTCTTGAATCAAACCCGTTTCCTGCGAGATGCGCATCACCAAATCGCGCTTTGTCATGGCCGTCTCTCCTTGTCTTGTTGCGAGGTTTACTCTTCTGTGCGATTTCAAAAAGCATAGTGGCACAATCGGACTACGGGATCAAGGCTTTAATGCTGTCCTCGTAAACTTGCCGTATCTTGTCGGCAACGGTTTCCCTGTCCATCAGCGTTGGCTTCGTTTCCGCGCGCAACTTGATTTCTATGTGGCCGCCGGCCAGCGAACGTTCGCTGACAACGGCGCGCACGGGAAATCCGAGCAAATCCGCATCGGCGAACTTGACGCCCGGCCGTTCGTCTCGGTCGTCCAGCAGCACGTCGAGTCCGGCGTCGTCGAGTTCCCGGGCCAGACGGTCGGCGGCGGCCCGACAAGGTTCCTTGTCCGGCGACAACGCCAAAACAACGACGGGATACGGAGCCACGGACATGGGCCAGACAATGCCGCGGTCGTCGTGCCGCTGCTCGACAACCGACTGAAGCGTACGGCTGACGCCGATGCCGTAGCAGCCCATGACGATCGGTTCCGTTTGGCCGTGTTCGTCCAGGAAACGCGCGGCGAAGGCGTCGGTGTATTTCGTGCCGAGCTTGAACACATGGCCCACTTCGATGCCGCGCTTCTCGCGCAAGATCCCCGCCGCGCAACGCGGGCAGCGGTCGCCATGGCGAACGAAAGATAGATCGTGCCAGGCCTTGACGGCAACGTCGCGTTCCATATCCACGTTGCGCAGATGGGTGTCGGCCCGATTGGCGCCGGCAATCAGGCCGCGTCGGCCCTTCAGGCTCGCGTCGGCATGAACGGGAATGGTCAATCCGACCGGGCCGGAGAACCCGAGCGGACCGCCGGTGGCTTCGGCAATGGCCGTCTCGTCGGCAAGCGCAAGCGAACCTGCTTCGAGCGCGCGCGCCAGCTTGGCTTCGTTCACGTCCCGATCGCCCGGAACGAGAACGGCCACCGGCCGCCCGTCGGCATGATACACCAGCGTTTTCAAGAACCGCGCCGGCTCGCAGGAGAGGAACGCGGCCACTTGTTCGATGGTCCGGGCGTCGGGCGTGGCGACAGGCTCGACAGGCTTCTCGCTGTCGGGGAACGGCTTCGCGGCCGGCCAGGCGCATTCGGCGCGTTCGAGATTGGCGGCATAGGCGCATGCGTCGCATTCCACAATGCCGTCCTCGCCCGCCTCGGCCAAAACCATGAACTCGTGCGACCATTGCCCGCCCATGGCGCCCGTGTCGGCTTCCACCGCCTTCACGCGCAAGCCGCAGCGCGCAAAGGCGCGCACATAGGCCTCGTACATCTTGCGGTAGCTTTCGTCGGCGTCTTCCCAGCTCCGGTCGAAGCTGTAGGCGTCCTTCATGATGAATTCCTTGGCGCGCATCAGCCCGAACCGCGGCCGAATCTCGTCCCGGAATTTCGTTTGAATCTGGTACAAGGTACGGGGCAGATGCCGGTACGATTTGAGTTCGGCTGCCGCCAGAAACGTGACGACTTCCTCGTGCGTCGGCCCAAGAGCCAGCTCCCGCTTCTGACGGTCCTGCAGGCGAAACATGACCTCGCCCATGACGCCGTAGCGGCCGGACTGCTCCCAAATCTCGCGCGGCTGCAGCGCGGGCATCAGAATCTCGAGCGCGCCCGCCCGGTCCATCTCCTCGCGCACAATGGCCTCGACCCGGCGCAGCGCCTTGCAGCCGAGCGGCAGAAACGTGTAGAGCCCGCCCGCCAGCTTGCGAATCAGACCGGCCCGCAGCATCAGTTTATGACTCGGAATCTCCGCATCCTGCGGATCGTCCCGCAACGTCGGAATCAGGCTTTCGGACCAGCGCGCGATGCTCATGGCGTATCGTTCCTCATGGAATGTATTCGGAAGCAAGAAAACCTAGGCGATGCCGGAATCTAAGGCAAGAAAATTGTTTGGGTGCATATCTTTTGGGCGCACTATGCCACCATACCAACGCCACACCGAACAAATCGAATGGCGCGCATTGCATTAGTCTATCGCAATCAGACGCTTGCAAGCCTGAACAATGCTTGGAACGATACTTGCTAATTTTTGCAATAGCCAATAGATGGCCTGGAAGGAACGGAAATGACCACAGCGCTGCTAATAGGCGAAAAGAACTGGCAATGGCGAGCGGAATACGATGGAACCCGCCTTCGTGCGGAACCGTCCACCGGGATCCGACGAACACCGGCGCTTTCTGCCGAGTGTCCGAAAAAGGCATTGATTGTTCGGCAAAACAAACAGCGCATCAAGAACAATGCTTCATGGCCCAAGAAGCTAAGAACCATGAAAAAGATGTCCGCAGGCAAACAGTCCTTGGCTCTTCGCTCCCAACCCTGCCCAGTCGTTCCGCGAACAGGGCGGGCGGTCATGCCGGCAGAAGGCGCTTTGCTTGTCCGGCGCTACCGGCTTTTCGAAACACTGGGCGAGGGAGGCAGCGGCATGGTCTTTCGCGCGCAGGACACTCTGCTGGACATGCCGGTGGCGATCAAGGTGTTTCATGCCGAGCTGACGGCCGATCCCGATGCGGTGCGGCAATTGAAAAGGGAGGCCGGCCTGGCCATGCGCCTGTCGCACCCCAACATTGTCCGGTTGCACAATCTGGAATGGACGGGGGCGAATTTTTTCATGACCATGGAATACATTGAAGGCGGTTCGATTCGCGACTGGCTCGCCGCCGGCTGCGCATTGCCCTCCGAAACCGTCATGCAAATATTATGGAGCTGCGCTCGCGGCCTGGAACATGCGCATCGCCAGGGCGTGCTTCACAACGACCTGAAGCCCGACAATCTTGTGGTGACGGCCGACGGCAAGCTGAAAATCATAGATTTCGGCGTCGCTTCTATGGTCCATGCGCAGCAGAGCGATTGCATCGCGGGAACCCCGGCCTACATGAGCCCCGAACAGATGCGCGGCGAGCCGCTGGACGAGCGAACCGACATCTATGCGTTGGGCGTCATTGCCTGCGAACTCTTGACGGGATCGCGCCCCTACCCCGACCGCACTCCCCCCCACCCCTTTCCGGAAACGATGACGCCCTCGCTTGAAGGCCTTTTGGAAGAACAGCGAACGGTTGTGAGTCAGGCGATCCATCCCGATCCCGACCGGCGCTGGGCGTCGGCAGATGCCTTTGTGTCCGCTTTAGAACAGGCAAGCGGCGTGTTCGGATGAAAAACAAGCCATCACAAATAGAATCGTGGCATGGGCATCTTGCCCATGAAACAAGGGCAAGGCGCCCGTGCCGGTCCGGCAAAAGCCGAGGGTTTGCAGGAGCCCATACAAGGAGAAGGCGCCATGCGAACTGAAAAGAGAATGTTTACGCGAATCGGCGCCTTTTGCCTTGCCGCCGGACTGCTGGCGGCCGTCCATTCGGCCCGAGCCGGGCACATTCGAGTGACGACTGAATATCGCTATCCGACGGATTACGAGGTGATCCCGATTTTCGGAGGGGGCGGGCCGGGCGGCCAAGGGGCGAGAATCGTCGGCGGCATGGTGATTCCCCGCAACTTCGAGACGCGCGAGGTTGGCGTCGTCATGAGCGTCTATGCCGAGGTGGTGCATGTGGGCGAGGCGGCGCACGCCATGACAGACGGCCAAAAACTGCTTAACGGCAACACGCCGCTCATGCTGGCGGCGACGGCGGGCGATCATCGCGCTGTCGAGCGGGTTCTGGCCGGCCGGCCCGACGTGAACGCGAAGAACAACCGCGGCTCGACCGCGCTGCTGGGCGCGGCGGCCGGCGGGTTCGAGACGATCGCGAACCGCCTGATCGAGGCGGGCGCCGATATAAACGCCGTTTCCGGCTCGGGGCTGACCCCGCTGACGGTCGCCGCGCGCAACGGACACGCGGCCATTGTCCGAACCCTGATCGCGCGTGGCGCGCGGGTGAACTCGGCCGACCGCACGGGACAAACGCCGCTGGCCTACGCGGTACGGCGCGGCCACGAGTCCGTTGCCGAGGCGCTGTTGCGCGCCGGTATGGCGAAGCTCAGGTCCCGAATTTCTGCGTGTAGTGGAAGCGGTGCATGCCTTCCATTCGCGGGTCGCGGTGGTGGACCGCCCCGACGCCAATCCATCGAAACACCGGGCGCAAAATGTTTGCCCGGTGTCCCGGCGAGTTCATCCAGTCGCTTACAACCGTGCGCGCAGCGCTGAGATAGGTGTGCGGCGGGATCGGACCCCCGTTGCGCTTGAAGCTGAAATGTCCGCCATCCAGTTTGACTACAGATTGGCCGGACTGGTATTGGATGCCAAATCCCATCGCGACGTTCTCCCCGATTCTGCCTCCCCGAAACCCCTCGGCTCGCGCTCGTTGGTTCGGGGTGCGCTTCCCGCGGACCGGACTCATGTGGCCGTAGAAGTCTCGATCCCGCATGTCTGCGCTATGCCCGCGCGCGGCCCGTTCGAGGGCCGGATTGTACTCGAGAGGTCGCAGCCCGCGCTGCGCGCGTTCGGCGTTGGTAAGGTAGAGTACGGCCGCGTGCAGGAGCGGGAAGTCGATCGCGTCGAAATCTATCGGCTCGTTCACGGCCGGAAGCTTCAGGAACGCCTCCGGCGAAATCTGCCGGTACAGTTCCGGTCTCCATGAACTCTCCGTGCTCCATGCGTACGCTGGCAGCAGCATGAACGCGACCATGCAGCGAATCCGCCTACGGTTCATCGCAGTCTCCCATGACGTTTGCGCTCTCTCTCGACAAAACTTCGCCTGTTCCAGGATTAGGGGAATCTCCCGCTCAGAATGTACTTGCGCCATGCGTCCTGCAAGGCGTCGAGGTTCGCATGGCCGAACGCCTGCGCGAGATGCTTTTCGGGGCGTGTCTCCCTGTTTTCGCGCGCCTGCAGCAGAACCCGCGCGAATTGTTCCGCGCGCGCCGGGTCCCCAGCGAAATAGGCCTGCAACGCGTACATGAACCCGATCGTTTCCGGCGTTACGTCATCGCAATCCCAGCGGGCCGCGAACAAATCGTTCAGTGTCGCGGCACGTCCAATGCGAGTCAGCCGTTTCAGCGCAGGCGCCCACGGCCTGTGCATGTAGAGGGTTTCGTGAACGGCTTCCTGTTGACCGTCGTGTTCATAGTCGGAATACCTTTTCGGGGACTTCCAGTGCGACTCCGTACACTCAAACAGAAAGAAATCCAGGTAGTAGCCGTATCCGAGCATAAGCCACATCGGACGATCCTCGCCGAACGGGATGCCCTGATGCAGAATCATCAGAGATATTCCAAGCGAATGCAGGGGACTATTCCATCTCACGTTTCCGGGCACGTAATAAAGCAATGTCAAATGATTTGGCGAACTATAGCTTGCCGACCGGTACCGAACACCGAAATGGTATTGTTCGTGGTCCGGCTTGCCGGCCCTGGGATTTCTGGTGTAAACGAGGCCTGCGGCACGCATGTACTCTTCCATGTTGTCGGTCAGCACCAGATTCATTTTCAAGGGTTCGTTTTCCGTGGACGCATGCGACGAACGGCTCGTCGCGGCTTTGATTCTTCGCGGAGGCCGCACGGTAAAGACCGGCTGTCCGTCCTTGTCGCGAGGCAAATCGGCGTTCAGGCATCCTTGTTCGAAAATGGCGCGCAAACGCGGCAACAGCCGAAAACTCTCTTCCAGCCTCATTTCCGCCACCCTGCCGACCGACAGCGCGTTCATGCGCGCCGTCGCCCCCGACACGCTGAAATAGATGCGGAAATGCGGCGTCTCGTACCGTTCGATATTCTCGAGCCCCAGAAATGCGTATCCGCGGCCAGGCCCTAGCGATCTTGGGACCAGGCGCGGATCCCGGGCGGCAGGCGGCAAGATCGACTCGGGCAAAACAGCGGGATTCGTAGGGGAGCGAAAATCCGCCAGCGTCGGCGGTCGCGTCTCGGGAAACTCCGGCAAAGGCTCGGGGCTTTGGGCATTCGGCTGCCTGGCAACCGTCGGCCTTGACGAGGGTGTCGCATCCGCCGCAGGCGTCGGCTCGGGTTTCGGTTCCCGCAAAGCTGACGCGACCGGCTCGGAAGGCGCATTCGCCGCAACGGGCGCCGTCCCCGAAGAGGCATGCGTTTCCAAACGCGCGGACAGGCTGTCCGTTCCTTCTTTCAGTTCGATCCTTTCGCCGCCTTGTTCCGCCACTCCCCCGTCCCGCAGGGCGTTCCCGGCGCCCTGCGCAATGTCGGCCGGCAAGCGAGCAACCTCCTCCGTCGCCGAGGCCGGAACGGATGCGGCGCTCCGCGCAGGACCGACAACCATCGTTCCGGTCGCGAAGGCGACAGCAAACAATATGGCGGCCGCGGCCAGTCCGGGCAGCAAGCGAGAAGGTGCAGGTCTCGCCTTTTCGGGAGACGGTTGGCGATGCCATGGCGCCGCGCTTTCGTCCACGGCAGACTCGTACGGCGTGACGGGAACGATGTCCACGCGCCAGGAAAGCGCGGGCGCATCGCCCCCCCTGTCGGAGCGCGGCGCCTGCCGACGTTTCGGAGCAGGCGTTGCGCCGGAATCAGGCATCGCGTCGCCATGTCGTACGCCCCGCAGCCAGGCCTGTTCGGCCAATTCCACGAACAGAGGAGGCAAGCGCGGAATCTCAAGATTGCGCGCAAGCCGAGCCCGGGAAATCGGCGCGCTTTCGCGAGAAGACGATCCGCCCGTCGCTTGCGCTAAAAACAATTGGGCGCGGTCCCGCCCGCGTTTGAGCATGGCGCGAATATCCGTCGCATGCAGCCCCGTAATCTCGGCTGTTTCCGCAACGGTTAATCCGATCAGGTCGTGAAAGATCAATACGTCCCGCAGCTTCGGCGGCAGCGCGCGCAATGCGGCCAATGCGGGCGGCAGCGCGCGTCTGTCCGCGCCGCGCGCGCTTGCCGTCTTATTCCGCATCCGTTTCCATGCGAGCGAAAGGGCTGTGCTCAGCGCCATCGTCTCGTCGGCCCAATCGCACCGCCCGAATTCCCGCCCCGCAACTTCAAGGATGGATTCCGTCTCGTCGAGCGCGCGCTCGAAACTGGCCGTCGCAAGATAAAGGTAGCCGGTCAGCGGCCCCAGCAGATCGCGCACATCGGCAGAATGCATCATGCACAAAGGCTAAGCAGTTTTCGCGCCAGAATACGCGGATTGCGAAAATTGAATGTCATCCGCCGTAATAACGCGGCGAAAACAAGGCCCGTGAAAGCATGCGGGAATTTATGGAAAGGCGCACGGAAACGTACGGGAGCGATTGCTGGGCGCATCTTGAGCGCAAACACATGCGGGCGGCGGTGAAGAATTTGCCGAATTAAGTGTATGGGCAAGCGCAAAAGCGCCTGTGGCCTGCTATAAGGCAGGCATTTCGACGGATCAAGCCGGCACGGAAGAAAGGCGGCGTCCAAAACAGCGAACTTCAAGGGAGGAATTGGGTGACGATAGCGGGCGACGAGAACGGATCACGAGTAGCGAGCATCCCAATCGTCCACCGCTCTCGCGTGCCCGCCGTAGCGCTTGCGCGAAGGTTGGTCGCCCGCTATCGTGAGCCGAAACGCTCAGCGCTCAAACATGCCGAGCTTGCTCATAGGTTGGACTGAACTGAACCCCGTGAACGGGTACGGATAAAAAGACTTCACCGTTAGTGACTTTTTCAAAAAGACACACGTTTTTGCGTGTATGTTTTGCGCCTTCGGCGAGATCCCTCGCAGGCTCGGGATGACGGTCTGTGTTAGTGTGGTTCCTTGGGTTTTGTCATTCCGAGCTTGCGAGGAATCTCGGCCGAAGGCCGTTGGGTTGCGGGCGAAGCCCGCCTTGGCATATTCCCGGCTTCGCCGGGTTGGCTATTTCAGGGCGCACCTGCCGCGGCAGCGTGGGGTTCGGATTCGGCGGCCAGCTCGCGGGTGGCGCGCACGGCGCAGAAGTCCTGGCCGCACATGGAGCAGTATTCCTGCGGGGCGGCGTCGCCGGTCCTGCCCTGCTCGTACATGGCGCGGGCGGTTTGCCCGTCGAGCGCGAGAGCGAACTGGGCGTTCCAATCGAACTCCATGCGCGCCTTGGCCATGCGGTCGTCGGCTTCGCGGCAGCCGGGCCGTCCAAGCGCCACGTCGGCCGCGTGCGCGGCGATGCGATAGGCCACGACCCCGGCGCGCACGTCGTCGGGCGTGGGCAACCGCAGATGTTCCGATGGCGTCACGTAGCAAAGCAACGCGGCGCCATGATAGGCGGCCATGGTGGCGCCAATGCAGGATGTGATATGATCGTAGCCGGGCGCGATGTCCGTCACGACCGGGCCCAGCACGTAGAAGGGCGCATCGTCGCACACGGCGCGTTCGCGTTCCATGTTCATGGCGATCTGGTCGAACGGCACATGGCCCGGGCCTTCCACCATGACCTGCACGCCCGCGCTCCGGCAGAGGCGCACGAGTTCGCCGAGCGTGTCCAGCTCCGCGAACTGCGCCGCGTCGCTCGCATCCGCCAGGCAGCCGGGCCGCAACCCGTCGCCCAGCGACACGGTTACGTCGTGCCGGCGGCAAATCTCCAGAATCTCGTCCCATCGGGCCAGCAGCGGATTGTCCCGGTCCCGTTCCCGCATCCAGCGGGCCAGAATGGCGCCGCCTCGGCTCACGATGCCCATGCGCCGCTTCAGCGCCAACGGCAAATGGGCCAGTCGCAGTCCCGCATGCAGCGTCATGAAATCCACGCCCTGGCGCGCTTGCTCCTCGATCACGGCCAGAAGCATGTCGTCGGTCAGGGCGGCAGTCGAACCGTTGGCGCGCGCGAGCGCTTCATAGATTGGCACCGTGCCCAGCGGCACGCGCGCGGCGCGCAGCAGCGCCTCGCGCAACGCGGCCAAGTCCGGCCCGACGCTCAGGTCCATGACGAAATCGGCGCCAAGCTCGATCGCGCGCCGCGTCTTTTCCGTTTCCTCGGCTTCCGAGGAACAGGCCGCCGACCGGCCGAGATTGGCGTTGACTTTGGTCTGAAACGAACGGCCGACCACCGCAGCCGTTTCCGGCGCGTGCGCCGTGTTGAACGGCAGCACGGCCCGGCCGCAGGCGATTTCCTCGCGAACCCTTTCGGGCGGAACATGCTCGCGGACAGCCGCGCGCGCCATCTCTTCGGTCACCGTTCCCGCCAGAGCCTTTTCCAATTGCGTTGCCATTGCGCTCCCTTCACCTTCAAGGCGGACTGATGCCCGCAATCGAACGGCGCTTAGCGACTTATTCCCGCATTGCTGCGTCAAAAAACAAGAGGATTCGGTGGACGACTACGGATTACGAGTGACAGAAACCGGCCTGCAACGCTGTAGCGTTGCGGGCAGGTCGTCCACCGTAGTCGTCGCCGTAGTCGTGTTCCGTGACCTCCGACCTCTGATTTCTGACCTCTGGGTTGCGGGCGAAGCCCGCCTTAAATAAGGCCCTTGTTCGCAAACGGCGAACCGCGCACCATATCCGACAATCCAATAGAATCACGAATCTGTCGGATCCGTCAATACGAAACGCTGAAGCGTCTTTCCGATTGACAAGCAACCGCGAAACCGGCTAGTTTGTTCGCATATTCCGTTTTCTGTTTTTTACGGCAGCCGGCTAGCCGCCTGCCCTCTGGAGACTGCGCCGTTATGGCTGAAGACGAAAGACCTATGGTTCTGGTCGTAGACGACGAACAGGAGGTGCTGAAGCTGATGTACCGTCAGTTGGCGCAGCTTCCGTACAATATCGTACCCACCACTTCGCCAGCCGAAGCGCTCCATTTGATTCAGACGCAAGAAGTCGCCGTCCTGCTCTGCGACCTGAATATGCCGCATACCGACGGCAATGTGATCCTGTCGAAGGCTCGCGCCGCCAATCCCCATATCGTGTCCGTCGCCATCAGCGGCGGCGCCGACACAGCCATGACCATAAAGGCCGTCAACGAAGGCGGCATATGGAAATACATCACCAAGCCCTGGAAGCACGACGAGCTGAACAATCTGGTGAACGACGGCGTAGAACGCTATCTTAAACTGCGACGCCCCCAAAGCAAGCTCAAGGAACTGGCGCAAGCGGGAGACGATACCTCCGCCCCGGACTCCGTGCCGGAACGCGTGGCGAAACCGCCGCGGCGCGTGATCGGCAAGAAAGCCGAACTGGGCGTCGCTTCGGCCGACAACGGCGGACTTTCCGGCATTCTCGGCGACCGCTACGAGCTTGGCGGCATTCTGGGCGAAGGCGGAATCGGCACCGTCTACAAGGCGCAGGACCTGTTTCTGAACATGCCCGTCGCCGTGAAAATCCTGAACGCCGAGGTCTCCGGCAACGAACTGGCCATCGCAACGCTAAAGGACGAGGCCCGCATCGCCATGCAACTGTCGCACAAGCATATCGTGCGCCTGCACAATCTGCAGAAGGAAGGCCGTCACTATTATCTGGTCATGGAATACGTAAAAGGCCAAACGCTCTGGGACATTGTCAACAAGCACGGCGCGCTGGCCTTGGATTCGGTGCTGCAAATCGTCTATGTCTGTTCCGACGCCATCTCCTATGCCCATCGTCACGGCGTACTGCACAAGGACCTGAAGCCGGACAATATCCTCCTTGACGAGGACGGCGTTCTGAAAATCATAGATTTCGGCATCGCCTGCCTGGCCAACGCCCAGTCCGAGGAAGCCATCATCATGGGCACGCCCGCCTACATGAGCCCGGAACAGCTTCGCGGAGAAAAACTCGATGCCCGCTCCGACATCTATTCGTTGGGCATGATCGTTTACGAGCTGCTCACTGGCAAGCCGCCCTTCCCCGGGGATATCACGCTAGAAAACGTCTGGGACCATTTGCCGGCCGATGTCTCGAATCTGCCCGTCTCGCCCGAGATCGCCGATGTCATCGAATGCGCCGTCGCCCTCCATAGCGAAGACCGTTTCGAATCCATGTTCGCCTTCAGCACCGCGCTGATCGATGCCGCCCAATCGTCTCGACGTTCCTGAGCAGGCGCCCTGTGCCCGGAAAGGCGCTCTGGTTTTCCAGACGGAAAGCCTGACGTGACAATTGCGCGACCCCGTTGGGGTCGGGGGTCGGTGGTGAACTCATGCGATACCGGGGCGTTGCCCCGGCCTGTGTTGCAAGACCCCGTTGGGGCATACGTGTTAAGCTAAGCGGCCATGATTTTGGTGGCGGACTCCTTGATATCGAGCATGGGATCGCACTGTGCCTCCAAGCATTCGAGGGTGGTCAG
>SLKS01000047.1 GCA_007134465.1 Kiritimatiellia bacterium
AAAGGAGAGGGCCGTGCCGACCGACGCGAGCACGAGCAGCCAGACGATCGGCGCCGAATCGGCCGCCTGCTTAAGCAGTTCCTTGCTGGCATAGCCCGAGAATGGCGGTACGCCTACAATCGCGGCGGCGGCGATGGCGCCGACCGCGAAGGTGACGGGCATCTTGCGGGCGGCGCCGCCCATGCGAAGCAGGTCGTCATGCCCGAATTGCCGGCCCGCGACGCCGGCCACCATGAGCAGCAGCGTCTTGTACACAATGTTGTTGACGGCGTGGAAGAGGCCGGCTTCCGTGCCTAGTCCAGCCGTGTCGGAGCCGGTTGCGACCAGACCGACCCCGGCAAGCATGAAGCCGAGCTGGCTGACAATATGCCAGGAGAGCAGCCGCCGGGCATGCCGCTGGCGCAAGGCGCCGATGACCGCCGCCAACGCCACTGTCGCGCCGATCAGCGCCAATATCGGCTGGCCGAACAGCGATACGCGCACGACGCGCGCGGCTGTGAAAATGCCGATTTTCGTCGTGTACACAGAAAACAGTACGCTGCCCGCATACGAGGCACGCGGATAGGCGTCCACCAGCCAGACATGCAGCGGCATCATGGCCGTTTTGATCAGGATCGCCGCCAGAAAAAACGGTTGCGCGACCGACGCGCCCGGCGCCACGGCCAGCGAACCGGTTGCGTTCCAATGAATGGCCGCTCCGACAAAGAAAAGAACGGCAGATGACATGTGCGTGACGATATAGCGGACACCCGCGCGCATGGTGTCGGCTCGTCCCGTCTGCGCCAGAATGAAAAACGCGCTGAATGTGGTCAGCTCCCAGGCCAGCAGCAGCACAATCAGATCGGTCGCCGTCAGCGCGATCAAGCCGCCCGCCGCATGAACCAGCCCGGCGACAAGCAACGCGGGCTTGCGCTCCGGCAACGCGTACAGCAACGTCAGCACGGCCAGCAGGGCGAAGCCCGCCAGCAGCGCGGTTTCGGCACCCGGCTCAGGCCAACGCAGTCCGTATTCGAAAAAAGGCAGAAACGGCATGGATCTACTCCCATTTCTCCACGTCAAGGCCAGGCACAAGTTCAAACTCGCGAAGGTTGTGCGTGGCAATCCGGAGCCCATGCGCAAGGCAAGTGGCGGCCAGCCATGCGTCGTGGGCGCCTATCTTTCTGCCTTCTCGTGACAATACGGCCCAAAGTCGAGCATGGGACCGCGCTGTGGCAAGATCGATGGGCAATACCGGAAGGGCCGAAAGAATGCCTTCCACAAACGCAAGCCGCCTTGCTTTCGTCGTTTCGTCGAATGCGCGATGGACCCCGTGCAACAATTCGCTGGCGGAAACGACAGACACATACGCATCTTCATCTTCCCGGCCTTTTACATAAGCCGAAACATCCGCGTCTGATCGCTCGAAATGAATCAGAACGCTGCTGTCTATCAAGATGCCCATGGGTCCCTCAATGATTCGCCAGCTTCCGACACGCGGGCCAGATCAACATCCTTGGCGAACGATGCGGCATCCGTTCCCGACAAATGCGCTCCGGATCGAAGAATGCATGGCAAGTCGCCCAGCCTTCGCCCGCATGGCAAAGGCCGCAGCTCGGCAACCGGTTTATTGCCCTTGCGCAGGGTAAACGTCTCGTGCCGATAGGCTACCCGACTGATGTAGTCGGAAAAATGCCGAACGGCTTCCGTCACGGTTATTACATTTGTATTCACGGCCACCTCTCATATATGAAAATCATATAATATGACAATAGTGTCGGCAGGGCAAGAAATAATCTTCAGAAAGAAAACCCCAGCGCGGCGGCGGCGTTCTCGAGCCAGGGCAGCAGCCATCGGATGCCGAGGCCGGCGGCCAGACAGGCGGCGGCGGCAAGAACGGGTATGCCGAGTTCGAGCGGGCGCAAAGGCAGCCGTGTTTGCGGTTGCGCCGGATCGGGTTGCGCGAGCGCGTGCCGGAAAATTCGCCCATAGTAGGCGAGCGAAGTCAGCGTGCCGACCGCAATGACGAGGATCGGCCACAGTCCGTAGCGTTCGTGGGCGGCGAGGGCAATGAGCCACTTGCTGGCGAATCCGCCAGTTGGCGGCACGCCGACAATGGTCAGCGCCGCCGCGAAAAAGACGGCGAAGGCCAAGGGCGCGGCGGCGGCCGCGCCGGCGAAACGGCGTTCGTCGGGCGAGCCGGCATGACGGATGAACGCGCGTCCGGCCCAGAACAAGCCCGTTTTCATGAACACGTGATTGACGATATGGTACAATCCGCCGATCATGCCGACACGGCTGCCGGCGCCGACGCCCATCAGGATGTAGCCGACATGCGCCACGCTGGAAAAGGCGAGCAGTCGTTTGAGATTGTTCTGGGCCAGCGCCATGCCGTGCCCGACCAGCACGTTGATTGCGCCCAGCACAAGCAGTGTGCCGGCCACGGTTTCGCCCGGCATTCGGCCGATGGCGAGCGGATGCCACAGGACGCGCAGCAGAGCGCACAAATAGACCTTCAACATCACGCCGGAAAACAGGGCGGCCATGGCGCTGCCGGCCGCCGCATAGGCGCGCGCCTGCCAGAAATGGAGGGGGACCAACCCGATCTTGACCCCGAACGCCACGATCAAACCGGCCGTGGCCGCCCCGTAGAGACGCGGCGGCATGCCATGAATTTCTTCGGCGATATGGGCCATGCTCAACTGGCCGGTCGCGCCGTAAATCAGCAGCACGGAAATCAGGAATATCATGCCGCTCAAGGAAGCGTACACGATGTATTGAAAACCGGCCGCGACATTGTCGCGCCGCCGTTTGAGCGCCAGCAGCGCCGCTGTGCAGACGGAAACCAGTTCGACAAAGACAAAAAGGTTGAACAAATCCGCCGCCACGACGATGCCGTGTCCCGCCGCCATGAGGAGCAGAAGCAGGGGCGCTTCGCCTTTAAGCAGGGGCCGCGCGGCGCAAAGAAAAAGAATTGCCGCCAGCAGCCCGAACGAAAGCAAAGCCAGAAACAGGGCACTGAATTCGTCCACGCGCAGGCCGATGCCGAGCGGCGCGGTCCAGCCGCCCAGCGCGACCGAAAGCGGACCCGTTTGCCGCAGAGCGGTCAGCGTCAGCGCGGTCAGCAAGGCCGTCGCGCATGCGCCACTGGTTAACAGGGCGCTGCGGAAGCGTGGTCCTGCCTTGTCGCCCAGCGCGGCGAGCAGCGCGAGGAGCAACGGAACCAGGATCAGCCATGCCGGTAAAGAGTTCATGGTGTCTATGCGCCCTCGTCTCGCAATGTTTCGACATCCAGCGAGCCGTGCGTCCGGAAAACAAGAATGGCCAGCGCGAGCGCCAGCGACAGTGTCGCGGCGCCGATAACGATGGCGGTGAGCGCCAGCGCGTGCGGCAGGGGATCGGCGTAGACGCTGCCGCTTGGATCGGCGATGGGCGCGAGCGCTTGCGGACGCCAGGCCAGCGCGACCAGGGCGATCAGGACGGCGGTTTCCATGACGGCCAGCGAGACGCAGAGCCGGACCAGGTTCCGCCGCGTGCACAGGCTGAACAAGCCGAGTCCGAACACAAGCGCGGCCGTCATCCATGCCGCTTGCTGCATGGTCATGGCGCCGTCTCCTCGTCGCGTTGCAAATAGAAGAAGATCGCGGCCATGCCGGCCATGACCTTGGCGCCGATCGCCAGGTTCAGCCACGGGATGGACCCCGCGCTGGGCAGCGTACCGGCGGCGCCCAAGGGAAAACCGGCGGCGCGGTTGGCAAGAAAAGCGCCCCCGCGCAGCAGGCCGTAGAGTCCGATGGCCAGAAACAGGCCGGCACCCGCATATTCGATTTTGGGCAGAAGATCCGGCGCGCCCAGCCGCTGTGGCGCGCCGGTCCCGTACACGACAGCCAGTAGCATCAGCAGCGTGGCCCAGGCGACGCCGCCCTGGAAACCGCCGCCGGGCGAAAGATGGCCGTTGGCCACGATGTAGGCGGGAAGCAGCAGAAAGAGTGGAGTCAGAAAGGAAAGCGTGCGCCGTACCAGAATGGACAATCCGCGGCCCGGCGCCGGCAGACGCCCGTGCCCGAGCAGCGCGCCCACCGCCAACGCGGCGGCAAGAATCACGACGGCTTCCCCCAGCGTGTCGAAAGCGCGATAGTCCAGCAGGACGGCCGAAACGATGTTGGCCGCGCCCGTCTCGCGCACGGCATGCTCGATATAATGGTCGGAAACACGCGGGACGGCATCCGGCGCACCTTCGCTCAAAGGCAGAAAAATCGCCAGCCCGCCGCCGAAGGCGGCCGCAGCCAAAACAAGGGCCAGCCAGCCGCGCGCGTTCACGAGGCGCCCTTCGTCTTGGCCAAGGTCGTGATGAAGGCAGCGGTCAGCAGGCCCGCGCCGATCGTCGCTTCCGCCATGGCCACGTCCACCGCCTGCAAAAAGGCGAAGATCACCGTCGCGAGTATGCTGAACACGGACAGCAACAGGATCGCCGTCAGCAAGTCCCGAATCAGCAAGGCGCCCGCCGCCGCGACCACGAGCAATCCGAGCAGAAGAAAAAAAGGCCATTCGATCGTCATGCGTTCCCCTTAAACCCCTTTTCAAAAAGACACACGCTTAATCGTGTGCGTTTTGCGCCTTCGGCGAGATCCCTCGCAAGCTCGGGATGACAAACTGTTTTAGTGTGGCGCCGTGGATCTTGTCATTCCGAGCTTGCGAGGAATCTCGGCCGAAGGCCGTTCGCTTGCGGGCCTCAGCCACCTTTAAGATTCATGTCCTTTTCGCGGCCTTTGTTTCTCCGCCCTTCGCTGCCGAAGCGGGCTGTTCAGCGTCGCGCGCGGCTTTGGCGTCCATATAGTCCTGATAGTCGTCCACGACCAGCCGATGCCGTTCATGCTCGGTTCGGTAGTTGGCACGGGCGATCGCATGGGTCGAGATCGGGTTGGTGGCCATGAGAAACAGGCCGACAAGCACGGTGCGCACGGTATGCGCGGCATCGGGCGCGCTAAGCGCCAGACCGGCCAGGATGAGTCCGGCGCCGATGGTGAGCCCTTTCGTGCCGGCATGCAATCGGGTGTAGGCGTCGGGGAAACGGAGAATCGCCACGGTCATGGCGAACGTGAAAAACGTGCCCAGCCCCATGCAAAGCCAGCCGAGCCAATTCAGCAGCGTCGTCAGCATCAGGCCACCTCGCCTTTTTCGATAAACTTGGACAGGATCAGCAGGTCGGCGAAAGCCAGCAGCGCATACGCCATGGCGATGTCCAGAAAGATCGCCCGCTCGAAATAATGGGCCAGCAACACCAGCAGTACGGTCATCAGCACGCCGATCGCGTCGATCGCAGCCATGCGGTCGAGCAAGGTCGGCCCGCGCAGCGCCCGGTAGAGGCAGCCGGCGGCAAACAAGGCGAGCGCAATCATGATGGCAATCATCCGAGCAGCCTCCGCACCCATGTGCGCAATCCGGTGGTGACGCGATCGTCCATGTCGGCGTCGCCGTACCCGGCCACGTCGATCCAGTGCACGTACAGATCGTCGCCCTCCTCGTCGTAGTCGAGCGAAAGCGTGCCCGGCGTCAGCGTAACGAGATAGGCCAGCAAAGCGGTATGATCGAGGCTAGGCAGCTTGCCCTTGATTTTGACGATGCCCGGCCAGAAATCCATCGAGGGCGCCAGCGCCAAATGCGCGATATTCGCGCCCGCCGAAAGAATCTTGACCAGAAACACCGGAATGAACAGCGCCAGGAACAGCAGACGGCGGAACGGGCCGATCGGACGTTCGCCGTCGGCCGTCGGCACGGCGGCCGGCAGCCAGGGCGCACGGGCGAATACGCGACGCATCCATAGCGTGCCAAGCGCGGCGCACAGCAATCCTGTCGCCAGAATAGTCAACGAAACGTCCACGAACAGCAGCAGCCAGACTCCGACAATGCTCGAAGGCAGCCACCATCGCTTAATGAAATCTTTACGCGGGACATTGTTTCGTGCCATATCCGTCTAGTAGCCGAAATCCGCATGAGCGTCAAGAATGGACGTGAACGATTTGCAATATCGCAAAGATTGTTGACTCGCGCGGGCGGTTTTGATTGCCTGGCGATTCTCGCGCGCTGGGCTGGCTATGGGCGAGAGGCGAACACATGAAATTGAATTGGCTTGCCAAGGGAATGCGCCCCCGCTACCCGTTCTCGCTGGGCAGCACGTCGTACGTGATCCCCGCCGATATTCTGCCCAACGTCCGCAGGCTTGCGCCGCTTGTGGACGATGTTGAACTGGTGCTGTTCGAGACGCCGACGGCGTCGAACATGCCGAGCGCCGCCGTTGTACGCGAGTTGCGCGAGTTGGCCGACGAGCACGAAACGGGGTTTACCGTGCATTTGCCCACGGCGGACCGGGCCGGTTCGTCTAGTCGCGCCGAGCGGAAACGGTACAGAGCTTCGGCGCTGCGCGTCATGGATGTGTGCGCCGACCTTGCGCCGCGCGCCTGGGTCGCGCATGCGGAGGGCATCGCGAGCGGCGCGTCGGCCACGGAGATTTCCGCATGGCAGGGCTGGTGCGGCGACCTGCTGGCGGAGCTGGCCGCCGCCGCGCCGACCTCCGCGCCTGTGGCCGTGGAAAATCTTGGCTATCCCTGGCGCTGGCATAGTGAAACGGCGCGGGCGGCGGGCTGCGCGCTGTGTTGCGATGTCGGTCACTTGTGGGTTGACCGGCCAGACACATGGCTGGAGGAAGTTGAAGCCATGCTGCCGCGAACGGTCGTCGTGCATCTGCATGGCGTGTGCGACGGAAAGGATCACCTGTCGCTGCGCAAAGGTTCGGAACAGCCCTGTCGGGAATTGCTGGATTTGATGAGGCAAACCATGTATACCGGTGTGGTTACGTTGGAGGTGTTCAATGAAGAGGATTTTGTCGAGTCCGCTCTGATGGTGAGGTCGCTATGGGAAACGTTGTCCTGATAACAGGCGGCGCGCGCAGCGGGAAAAGCCGCTGGGCGCTCGATTGGGCGCAGGCAAGCCCGCCCGCGGCGCCGCGGCTGTTCATCGCCACCGCGCGCTCGACGGATGCCGAGATGGCGGAACGCATCGCCCGGCATCGGCAGGAGCGGGGCGCGGAATGGAAAACCGTGGAAGCCGGAGCCAATGCAGCCGCCGCGATCCGCGAAGCGCCCGAAGACGCGACAGCCATCGTTGATTGCTGCACGGTCTGGCTCGGCAACGTATGGCACGAGAAAGACGGACAGGAAGGCGCACTGGCCCATGCGGTGGCCGAATTGCGCGATGCGGTCGCCGACTGGCGCGATTCCCGCTCGGGATCTCTGTGCCTGGTCACAAACGAAGTCGGGAGCGGCATAGTGCCGTGCGACGCAGGTGTACGGCTCTGGCGCGACTGGGCCGGACGAATGAACCAATGGCTGGCTCAGGCTGCCGACCGCGTCGTGCTGTGCGTGTGCGGCCTGCCCATGGAGGTGAAGTCAACACCATGAATCCAATCCGCATACCGTCCGTCGAGAATGCCCAACTCGAGCAAACCATACGTTCGCGACTGGACATGCTGACCAAACCGCCGGGAAGCCTCGGGTTCCTGGAGGACATAGTCGTGCGCTACGGCCTCTGTCGGGGCAACGCCGATGCCGCCATCCGCGCCTGCCGTCTCCTGGTCTTCGCCGCTGACCACGGGATTACGGCGGAGGGCGTTTCGCCTTACCCCTCCGAAGTCACCGGTCAAATGGTTCGCAACATGCTTGACGGCGGCGCCGCCATCGCGGTGTTGTGCCGGCACGCCGACGTTGCCTGCCAGGTCGTGGACATGGGCGTGCGCAACGTTCCCGGTTCGCGGGAAGGGTTGCTCGACCGGCGTATTGCCGCAGGGACGCGTAGCTTTCTGACAGAACCCGCCATGACACGCGACGAGATGGAAAAGGCGCTGGCGGCCGGACAGGGACTAGCGACCAACGAAACGGCCGATCTGTGCGGCGTGGGCGAGATGGGTATCGGAAATACCTCGTCCGCCGCAGCGCTCGTGGCGCTTTTGCTCGAACGGGAGGGAAGCGAGACCGTCGGCGCCGGCACGGGGGCCGATGGCAAGGCGCTGGCACGCAAGCGCGAGGTCATTCAGCACGCCGTGACCGTGCATCGCGGCAACTGGGATGGCTCCCCCGAGGACGCATTGGCCCGTGTCGGGGGCTTTGAAATCGCCGGGATGATCGGGTACATGCTCGGGTGCGCAGAACGGCGCGTTCCCGTGGTGGTAGACGGGTTCATCGCGACCGCCGCCGCCCTATGCGCCCTGCGCATGTCGCCTGCCCTGGGGGATTATCTCTTCTACGGACACTGTTCCGCAGAGCGGTTCCACGCCGAACTTCTGGATGCGCTGGATGCCCGCCCGATTCTCCATCTCGATTTACGGCTCGGGGAGGGAACCGGCGCGGCCTTGGCGATGTCCGTTATTCGACAGGCTCTGGCTTGCTACTGCGAAATGGCGACATTTGCCGACGCAGGGGTATCGAACCGTGAGTCTTAAACCGCTTGCCACCGCTTTCCGAACGCTGACAACGCTCCCTTTTCCCGGTTGCGACACGGAAGAGAAGTCGCGCGCATTGCCTTTCCTGTTCATCCCTGGGCTGGCCGTGGCGGGACTGCATCTGCTTCTGGCAAGGCTGATGGGATTGGGTAGCGGTCGTCTTTTGCTTCTGACGGGGCCGGTTTTGTGCGCGCTGAACGCCGTCGTTACCGGGGCGTTGCATCTCGACGGACTGGCGGACACGGCGGACGCCTTCGGCATGGCGCGCAGTCGCGAGCGCACGCTGGCGATTCTCAAGGATTCCCGCCTCGGGACTTTTGGCGTTGCGGCCGTTGCGCTGGCCCTGCTGTGGCGAAGCGCTGCGTACGGCGCCTTGGGCGATGCGAAAGCGCTCGCCATCCTGTTGCCCTGCATGACCGGTTCGCGCGCCATGCAGGGCATCATGCTTTCCTTCATTCCGTATGCCCGGCCGGAAGGCGGGACCGGATCGCCCTTTGCCGGCAATCGAAACATGGGCTGGATCTGCGCGCTGGAGTTCGGGTTGTGTTCAGCGGCATCCGTATGGCTTCTCGGCGGGGCGCCGATGATTGTTGTTACGACGATCGCCATGCTGAGCGCAGGCGCCGTATGCGCGTCGTACTGTCGCCGCCTGGGAGGCATCACGGGAGACGGCATCGGCGCCGCAACGGAAATCTACGAGCTGATGTTCATGACCATGGCCATCGCCATTGCCGGAAACTGAAATTTGTATTCGACGCAACGAATGGCATCGGCTATATAGAGGTTTCCGAAACAGGAGGGAAGCATGACAACGATGGGAACTCTGGGCATGATTGGCGGCAAGGAACTGCTCCTGATTTTGGCGATCCTCATCCTGCTGTTCGGCGCATCCCGCATTCCGAGCCTCGCCCGCGCGCTGGGCAAATCGGTCAAGGAGTTCAAGAAAGGCCAGCAGGAAGGCGACAAGGACGGCGCATCCGAAGCAGAGGAAGAAAAGAAGGACGAGCCTGCCAGCGGCCAGGGGAAACCTTAGCGACTCGGCACCGGGCATTGTCTGTCCCTATGCGCATTTCTGTCGCTCGCAATCCGTAATCGTCGCCGTAGTCGTCCTCCGAATTCTCTCGGTTTTTTGTCAAGGACGAGAACGAGGACGGTAGGTCGGCAAGCCAGTGATGCGCGCCGGCGCGCATCCGCGTTCACAGCCATCCCGCGCGACGCGCGAGCGCTGTCATGGCACAGGCCAGCAAAAAAGCCATGGCCGGGGCGGCAAGCCACGTGGCGAACATCTTCGCCATGACGGTTTTTTTCAATCCGTCGCCACGCCCTTTGCGAAGGCAGCCCAACGCCATAATGGCGAACACGTTCATTTGGACGAGAGACGACGGAATGCCTCTCAGCGACGAGGCCAGCAGCAGCAATGTCGCCGTCACGACGGACACCAACGCGGCGCCCATCGGCCCGATCGAAAGCATGTCCTTGGCCGTAGTGGCCAAGACCCTCCCGCCCAGCATGGATGCGCCGATGCCGAACCACGGAGCGACCAGCAGAATGCATATCAGCGAGAGCATGAGCACGGAAACGCCCTCGTCAAGGCCGATGTCGTTCCTGAACAGGGAAGCGATCGGCGCCGCCGCATTGGCCACATTGTTGGATCCGATCGAAAAGGCGACATAGCAGGAGCATGCCAGGGTGACAAGACGCCATGCGGGATGCTTGTGAACTTCGCTGAAACTGTTCGGAATCAGAGTCTTCCTGATTCGCTGCCCGATGAATCCCGCGCCCAGCGTGACCAGAAAGGCTGCTATGGGGAGAACAAACCACATGGGAACGATTTCGAGAAAGAGTTTTCCCGTTTGAAGGGAGCCTAACGACCATGCGCAGCCGGCCAGCGCGAACACGGTGGACTGGCTTGTGGATTGCGGCACTTTCAGGATGTTGGCGAACAGCAGAGACAGCGCCGACGCCAGCAGCACAATGGATACCATGAAAAGGCTCATGCGCTCCGCGGGCAATATGGCGCCGCCGATCGTGGCCATGACCTTGTGTCCGGCAAGCAGCGCGCCGGCAATGACAAAGACGCCGAACAGGCCCGGTATGTAATCCTTGCGGATCAGATTCGCCCCGTGGGCGACAGAGAAGGAGGGCGACATGCCGCTGGCGCCCATGTTGAAGGCCAGAAAGAACGCGATCGCTATCGGCGCCAGATAGATGTATTCGTTCATCGCGGGCTCCTGTTCTCCACGGACGGGAGAAACGATTTCTCCCGCAACGCTTCCATGATGGCCGCCACGCATGCCTCGACGGGCATGGCGGCCGTATCGAGCGCCAACTCCGCCTGCGCCGGCTCCTCGTACGGATCGGTCATGCCAGTGAACGCGGCGATGGCCCCGCTACTCGCCTTGGCATACAACCCTTTCGGATCGCGCTGCCGGCAAACGTCCAGGGATGTGCGCAGCCAGACCTCGAGAAAAGAGCCGGCGCCGGGCTCGTCGCCGCTTCCCGCCACGATTTCGCGCGCCGATTGGCGATCCTTGCGGTACGGGGAAATGAAGGCGGCCACGACAATGGCGCCCGCCTCGTTGAACAGCCGCGCGACTTCGGCAACGCGCCGAATGTTTTCCGAGCGGTCGGAGGCGGAAAACCCCAGATCGCGGTTCAGTCCATGGCGAACGTTGTCGCCATCGAGCGCCACGCAGAACCTGCCCTGCTCTATCAGGCCCTTTTCCAATGCGCGGGCGATCGTTGACTTGCCCGAACCGCTGAGCCCGGTCAGCCATACTGTGCAGGGCTTCTGGCCAAGCAGGGCTTGCCGATCGGCGGCCGTCACAAGGCTCCGGCTGCGGCGGATATGGCTGCTGACCGGGGCCTTCTTGCTGTCCGCTACGATCCGGTCCAGAATCATTCCGGCCGCCACGGTGGCATGCGTGACGCGATCGATCAGAACAAAGGCGCCCGTCTGACGGTTGCGCTGGTAGGAGTCGAACGCGATCGGCCGATGCAAGGTGATGTGGCAGCGGGCGATGTCGTTCAAGCGCAATGCGCCTTGTTCCGTCGCGCCATCGGGCGAACCGGCGGGGTCGAGCTTGCGCATGGTGTTGACATCCACCCGGTAGCGGATATCCGTCAATACCGCCGGCAAGGCGCAGGCGGCATGCTTGAGCTGGTAGGACGATCCGACTTCGGCAGGCGTCTCGTGCATCCAAACCAGCATGGCTTCGAACTCGTGTTCCACATGCGGCAGGTTGTCGGCCGGCGCCAGCATGTCGCCGCGCGACACGTCTATCTCGTCGGTCAGCGTCACGACGGTTGCCAGGCCGGCCGGCGCTTCGTCCGTCGGGCCGCCCGGCCCGGCGATCGAGGCGATGCGGCTGGTCTTGCGCGACGGCAGCGCCATCACCGGCATGCCCGCGCGCAGCACGCCGGAGGCAACCGTTCCCGCATAGCCGCGGAAATTCAGGTCGGGCCGGATGACATGCTGCACCGGATAGCGCATATCGATCAGGTTGTCCGCGGCTGTCACATTGACGCGCTCGAGATGATGCAGCAGCGTCGCATCGTCGTACCAGGGCATGTGTTCGGACGGATGCACGACATTGTCGCCTTTCAGGGCCGAAACCGGTATGAAATGAATGTCGGCGAATCCGAGCCGGGCCGCCATCGCCTTGTAGTCGCGCACAATCCTGCTGAACACGGCCTCGTCCCAGCCGACCAAATCCATCTTGTTCACCGCCACCGCCGCATGCTTGATTCCCAGCAGCGAGCAAATGAAGCTGTGCCGGCACGTCTGGGTGATCACCCCGTTGCGGGCGTCTATCAGAATGATGGCCAGGCTGCAATGGGAGGCGCCGGTGGCCATGTTGCGGGTGTATTGCTCGTGCCCGGGACAGTCGGCGACAATGAACTTGCGCTTGGCGGTCGAAAAATAGCGATAGGCCACATCAATGGTAATGCCCTGCTCGCGCTCCGCCTTCAGCCCGTCGGTGAGCAGCGCCGGATCGAAATCGTCGCCCGTGGTGCCATGGATCCTGGAATCCTTCATCACCGCCGCCAACTGGTCCTCGTAAATCAGATGGCAGTCGTAGAGCAAGCGCCCGATCAAGGTGGACTTGCCGTCGTCCACCGACCCGCAGGTCAGCAGCCGCAGCAGATCCTTCTCCTCGTGCTGTTTCAAATAGGCGGAAACAGCGTCTGCCGTCGGCATGGCCGTCTTTGCTTCGTTCATCGTTCCGCTCCCCGTTTGAAATCGCGGCGTCCGTCACGCCGAAATGGCGGCCTGTTAGAGACTTCCCGGTGAAGATACACGTTTTTGCGTGTATGTTATCCGTATTGTTTGCGAGTATGCGGTCAGGTCAACGTAGGCGTTAGGCTCTAGGCGTGTCACGTCCTGATTTCCGTTTGACACTTTTTGGTTGTTAATAGAGATGGTTTTCATAACACAGACTTCCGAGGCAGAGCGGAGACCAGGCCCC
>SLKS01000366.1 GCA_007134465.1 Kiritimatiellia bacterium
ATTCAAACTCTGTTGCGGACAAGCCGACACAGAGTGACCAAGAATTCGGTACTCACGAGTTTAACAAGAAAAGCCGCCGAAAAACGCAAGGCGTTTTTCGGCGGCCCTTCGCAATGAAAACTATCGGAAGCGGAATCTACAACTGCAGTCTCCGTGCCTCCGTGGTTCAACAATCTTTAACAACCACCCGCTTCGCTGAAGGCCTCGGAGTAGATTCTCCTTTTACAGTTGAATGTCGATATCCAGATCGCGGGCTTCGACCACGCGCGGCTGTTCGGCAGCCGCCTCGCCGCCTTCGGCCGCCAGAATCTGTTCCGGCGACTGGAACGTGGGCAGATAGCGGTAATAGACCATGAGCTGCAACGCGCAGAGGGCGGTATCCATCACGCGCCCGCCCCGGTCGTTTTGCGTTTCCCAATAGCCAATGTCCACCATCTTGCCGCTCAAGTCGGCGATGCCGTTGGGGATAATGTTCTGCGCATTGACCAGCGGAACGGAAAAGGCCTTGTTCCAGTTGCGCCAAGTCTCGCCACCTTCGTGGAACATCACCTGTGTGTGGTAATAGGTCCAGTACACGTTGCGGTAACCTCCGCCCACCTGGTTGCCGTCCTGCCGTTGCGCAAGATGATTGACGGCGCCGCGCAAATGATCGTTATCCAGTTCGCCCAGCAACTGCAACGAAAGCGCGCCGCCTGGCGTCGGATTGCCAACTTGCGGGCTGGTGTAACCGAATCCGCCCCTTTCGGAACTGCCGCGGAAAAGGGCGCCCCAGCCTTGAACAGCGCGTTTCATCGCCTGCTCCAGCCCCGGCCGCTCAATCCCGGCCATCTGGGCGGCTTTCAACGCCTGCACGCACCAGCCGTTGATCGAACCGTCATTGCGATCCCGCGCATCCAGTTGATAGGTCCAGCCGCCTGGAGGGCCCTGGCCGGAAATCAGGCGATCCAGTCCTCTTTCCACAACAGGACGAATGGAAGGAATCTTCGTCATGCCATAGGCCTCGGCCAACGCATAGGTTGCGATCGGCCATTCGTAGGCGGTGGGCCAGCTCGAATTATCAACCAGATAACGAATGGCGCCCTCCACGGTCTTGCCGAATTCGGGCGATGCAGGGGTTTCGCCATGAGCCAGAAAGGCCAATAGAGCCATGCCCGTCATGGCAGCCTGATGGCCGCGCCCGCCAGCCCCGCCGCGGCCGCCGCCGCCTCCCGAGGCTCCGTTCCAGCTTCCGTCCTCCTCCTGGTATTTCTTCAGCCAGCGCAGCGCGCGCAGGACGGCGCCTTCCGTATGCCCGCCGCCGCCGAACCGGCCCAGCATGCTGCCGCGCGCACCCGGACTGCGACTGCCGAAAATGCCGCGCATCACTACCGGACTGCGAATGATGGCCACGGAATCGAACTGCGCCGGTTGCGGACTGAAATCCACATCCGGCCCCACAGCCGTCTTACTGGTGGACGGAATGAAGTTGTCCATCGGCTCGACAATGTGCTCGGGATCCGGCGGCTGAATTTCCGGCTCGGGAATGTCGATCGGCTCCTCGAGTTCGGGGATGGTTTGATCTTCGACAATGCGCACGTTGACCACCTGCTGGCGGCGCGGAGCCATGCCGGCCAACGCCACCATCAGCAGCAAGGCCAGGGACGGAACCAGAACCGCCGAAATCGGGGAAATCAGGCGCCGCATTTGCAGAGCAGCCCACTTGTATTCGCCGGTTTCCTTCGGCTGCTTGAGCCCATAGCGGACTTTCGCCCATTTTTCCTTGAACGAAAGCGTCTCGAACAGCTTCATCATGTCCTCGAACGGCATTTCGCGCGGTACGTCTTCTGGCATAGGATGTTCCGACATAATTCTCCCTCCCGTTTTTTGCCTGCGGCCAATGACAAGTGGCTTTTCGTGTGCTCTCGCCCAATAAGCAATCAATACTAAAACGTCTGTCGGATTGGAATACTTAGAAAACGCAAAAAAAAACTTCGGGAGCCTCTTGCAAAACCCTGCGGTTACCCATGGTAGACGCGGCGACTCGCCTCGTCTACTTTGCCATCCCTCTAGCGTAGGGGCTTTGCAAGAGCCTCAGTGGGCCGAGCCCGAAAAAAACCGCATGCGGATAACAGGCTTTGTCATTCCGCGTGTCCCGCCGCAGTGTCCTCATGTTTCGGCGCGAATGCTGCGATAACGCAGGCGTTTGTTCGAACAGGCAGGTTCACAAGACGGGAGCGACGGGCCAGACTCGGATCACATACTGAAAACGGAGAGGTTTTCGAGCCTGTATTTGGCGCAAATATCCAGGAATTCGATCAGCCTGCGATGGCGCGACGGCCCGGTACATTTGATGATGATAGGAACATTGCGGTCTACGGAGGCCAGTTGACGCATGCGGCGGTCCAGTTCGGGCAGAGTCATGATGACGCCGTTCATACTGAACCCGGTTTGGATGTGGCCGATAACGACTTCCACCATGTCCTCGATTTGTTCTTCGCGCTGCTCGGAATCGGGGGCGGGCCGCGAGATGTCGAGGTGCGCCAGAATGTCTTCCTGCTTGAGAGTGACGATGAAGAAGATCAGCAACTGGAAAACGACGTCAATCATGGGCGTCATTTCGAGCTGGGGGTTTTCCGTGTTTTTCCGTATGGCTTTCTTTCTTTTCATGGCGACCCTCGCGTCCGCGTTCTAACGCGGTCTTTGCCCGTACCCGAAATATCGGGTTAGCATTCGAACCGTCAAAGGGAAGAGGCGAACCGACGCCCGTCTCTTCGCTATCTGTACAAATGCTTGGGGCCCTTATGACGGCCGGCGGTGTACTTGTGTTCCTGAACGGCCACAAAATTGATACGCCAGATGCCGATGGACGAGGCGACATCCATGACCGCGCGCACATGCTGATGCTGCGCGCGATAATCGGCCCTGATCATCACCGGGAACGCGCCATGGTATCGGTTCCAGCGGCGCACGAGAATATTCTGCAACTGGCCGACCGACATGGGAACGTTGTGTATGGAAATGCGGCCGCGTCGGTCCACTTCTATGACAATGGTGCGCGGATCGGTACCCTCGGTGGTGATCACCGGCCCATGCGGCGCGGTTTCGAGAATGATGTCCTCGTTGATTTCCTCCTGCATCTTCACCGTGACGATAAAGAAAATGATCAGCTGAAACACGACGTCGATCATCGGCGTGAGATTCAGCTCGGCCATTTCTGTTCTTCGCTTGGCCATAACGTCTCCTTGGCGTCGTCGGGTACAGGCATGGTGCGCGAACGGGCTGCGTGCTCCGTCCGACTAGACTACTCGTCCACGACTTCGACGTTGCGCAGGTCCTTGATCAGTTCCATCGTCATGGCTTCCATGCGCAGGACGATGGTGTTGGCCGCGTTGCGGAAGCTGTAGAAGCCGGCCACGCAGGGCACGGCGATGGTCAACCCGGCGGCCGTCGTATAGAGGGCCTGGGAAATGTTCAGCGCCAGCACGCCAATGTCCATGCCGCCGCCTGCCAGTTCGGCGAAGGCGCCGATCATGCCCTGCACAGTTCCGAGCAGTCCCAGCATCGGCGCGAGGTTGCCGACCACCGAAAGCCATGTGATCTTCTGCATGATGCGTTCGGCTTCAAGATCGGCGGCCGTGGAGATGGCGTCCTGAATGACATCGAACCCCTCTTCGACATGGCTGAAACCGGCCATAAGGATGTTGGCCATGGGGCCGGGTTCGTCCTCGCAGTTCTGCAGGGCCTTGAGAACATCGCCTTCGGCCATGGACTCGGTGACGTTCTGCACAAGTTGCGGCGGCATAATCTGCTTGACGCGCACCAGAATGCCGCAGTCCACAGCCAGATAAACGCCCAGCCCGGCCGCGACGAAAATGGCAAGCCAGAGGATGATTCCCAGCGGTCCCGACCGCGCGATGACTCTGAAAAAGCCCACCGATTCCTGCTGTGTAGGCGCGACGGCGGCGGCGCCGGTTTCCGAATCGATAATCTCTCCCACTTGCCCTGAAGGAGCATCCTGGGCGAACACGGTCGCGGACGACGCAAAAAGACACAGCGCAACGACAGACAGCACGAACACGGCAAGGGCGGTTTTCTTCATGAACGCATATCCTTTCTTTACTGCAAGCCTTATTCGGCTAGTTTTAGTTTCCCGAACGAAGATCCCTACTGTACGAGCTTCGGGGGTATTCTGACAACAAAATTCTTCTGAATTTCTCGGCGTGGGAATGTTCGCCGAGCTGTTCATGCGCGCGCACCGCTTTGTACAAGGCTTCCGGCTGCACCTGTTGGACGTTCTTGAACAGCATAATCACGCGCAAATAGCCATCCACAAGCGCTTCGCGGTAGCGGCCCTGATCGAAATCAATGTTGCCGCGCATGACTTGCGCGGCCGCAGCCGTTTCGCGCGAGCCTCGCTCGATGGCCTCCTGCAGAACCGATCTCAGCTTCGGGCTTTTGGCCTGCGCCAGCGCTTGCCAGTACACCCGGGCGAAATCCATATCTTGCCACACGTTCGGATTGCGCGAAATGGCGACCTCGGCGCTCTTGATCGCTTCTGCCGGCTGCCCGATCGCCATATAGGCCTGAGTCAGCATGCTCGCCGCAGGCACATCGTATTGCATCCGAATATACTCTTCCATGATGCTCTGGAGCGGCTTGATCACGCGGGGATACTGTTTAGCTTGGAAAGCGTTTACGATATCTTTCCACCTGGGCGGCGGCATGACCCGAACGTCACGCACCTGCCGTTCGGCGACCGTATAGCGGCGGCCCTCCGAATCCATCACCAGATATTCGCGACTCCGCGGCATCCAGCGCAACTGGCCATCCACAGTAGTGCCGTCCATGCGAGTGATTCTGCCCCGAATCGCCCTCTGCGCTTGCGCCGGGACAATCATGCCGGCCAGAACGAGCGAGACGGCAACCAACCGAACCAGCGAAGAGCAGCCTGCAGGTTTATTCCGTATCGTTTTCTTCATGGGGACCTTCCTCCTTGTTTTCCTCATCGGGCGCATCCGCCGGCGCCGGCTCCGTTGGCAAATCGCCGAGATCGTCGTCCATATCCCCGTCGAGGTCCTCGTAGGGCGGAACGTCCATCATTTCGACGGCCTCTTCCTCGCGCGATATGCCGAGCATGACCATGCGCGTTTCAGCCTGGCCGCGCCACTGACGGATTTCGCTCAGGTAGCGGCCGCGCGGGAAATGCTTGATGTAGTCTTCCGCATGCGTACGGGCGTCGAGCCAGCGTTCGTCTTGAATATAGAGCGGAACGATGCGGTAATAGGCTTCTTCTATATAGGGCAGTTCTTCCAGATTGTCGTACTGCGCGCCGATAATCATGGTGAGCAGCGGCACGATCGCGCGCGGTATGTTTTCCTTGACGCTCTCCGGCGTGCCGAATTTCTCTTCGGCCTTGACGCGCAACGAGAATATGTTGGCCACCGCCAGATTCGAGCGAGCCCGATCCACGCGCGTCTTGTCGAACCGTCGCACATGATTCAGCCGCTTGACCGCCTCGTTGAACATATTCAACCGTTTCGAGGCGTCGCGCTCGCGCATGGCGAGTTCGGCATAGGCCTTGGCCAGCAATGTGGACGCGGGCAACACATTTCGCGACTTCGGGTATTGTTCGACAAGCGTTTCCAACGACTGCCGCGCATCGTCGAAGCGACCGACCCCGAGCAAAGCCTCGCCGCGGCCGAGCAAGGCCCGTTCGTGCATTCCTGTGCCGGGCTTGACGTCGCCCGCAATCCGATCGAAAGCCTGCAAGGCGATTTCGTGTTCGCCCGCCCTGTTCAGTTCCGTTCCGGCGGTCATAATCTGAACCGGCGTATATTCGGTTCCGCCCCGGAACATTTCCGCGAAGACCTTGGCGGCTTCCGCGCGCATGCCCAATTCAAGCAAGTTGACGCCCAACTGGTAGAGCGCCAGCCTCGCTTCCGGAGACTCGGGATGCTCCTTGCGCAGACGATCCAAGGCCTCGCGCGCTCTCTCCGGCTCCTGCAAAATTGTCCAGAGCGTTCCGATCTGGCTGTAGGCAGCCGGCGCGAACGGCGATTTCGGGTAGCGTTTCAGCAAATTCTCGTACATGGTCAGCGCATGCCGACGGTTCTTTTCAGCCTCGTCGGGATCGGACGTCAACAGGGAATGGCAGTACCCTATGTAGAAGAGGCAGCCTTCCATCATGCGCCGATTGTTTTCCGTTTCATCGGCCGTGGACTGGTACAGGCCCACCTGATCGCCGGAGAGCAGGTCCCGCAGTTGCGTATAGCGCTGGATGGCGTTCCGCACATGTGTTTCGCCTTCGGCCAGCGGATCAGCCGGCGGCTCGGCCGACTCCGGCTCGTCGGCCACGATGGGGGCCGGATCCGACGCGGGCTCTTCCTCGACGGGTTCGCGGGCGGAACGGATCAGTTGAACACCGCGCGCGCGATGCGCATGAGCCAGGCGGTACTGGGCGCCGACATACAGATGGCCCGGCGATGTTTCCTTGCCCAGCTCGTCGACCAACTTGTCGAGGGTCTCCATTTCCAGCAGATATTCGTCCTGCGTGTGATAAATCTGGGCCATGCGGTTGAGCGCCGGGAAATAGACGCGGTTGCCGGGATAATTGGTGGCGATCTGGGTGAAATAGCCCAAGGCTCCGTCCAAATCTTTCGCTTCGAACCGTTCCTGAGCGACAGTGTAGAGCAGGCCCGGCGTCCGCGGATGTTCGGGAAAGTGCGCGAAAAAGATGTCCTGTATCTGGTTGCGGCGCGCGCGCCTGCCCAACTCCTCGTATTTGGCGGCAACGCGCAGCACCCGGTCGCCGGCTGGCGTGGAGAGTTCCGCATTCTTGTTGAACCGTTCCGACATGTACCCCGCCAGCATCTGAACATTGCGCTCGTATTCCTCGCTGCCGGCATCGTCCACTTTCGAAACAAGCGGAATCTCTATGTAGCACAACGCCAGTTCGCCTAGGGCGGCCACAGACGTTTCCGTTTCGGGGAAAATGTTCAGAACGCGGATGTAGGCCTCGGCCGCCTGCGCGAACTGTTGCTGGTTGAACAGCACGCGCGCCTCCTGAAACTGCGCGCGCTCCACTTCCGCCACGCGTTCGGGGTCGATGCGCACCTCGAATTTCGCAGGCTTGATATCCTCTTCGATCAGCCGCTTGACCTCTTCGGCCTTGCGCCCGGCTTCGGGCGCCCATTGCGAGGCGGAATACTGATAGAACACATTAAGGTAATGGCGGAATGCGCCATCTCGCCTTCGTCCGCGCTCGTCGCGGGACTCGGCCAGCAGCTCGAAGGCGCGCACGCGATCCTGCCCGGTCGGAGGCCAGGGCTTGATCTTTCTGGCTTCCGCCAACTGGATGTCGGCCAGCATGTACCGAACATGCGCCAAGGGACTGAATCGGATGAAATTGCCGCCATGTTCCTCGTCGTGAGCGCGCAGGATGCCATCCAGCTCGACAAGCTGGTCCCAGTTGGATTCGATGATGAACATGGCGCCCTCGACATCGTCGGCCAGCAACCGCAGGTGGGCGGTCATGGCCATGGCCTTGCCGAACCAGAGGTCCACGCCTCCGTACAGGATGCTGTCGAGCAGCTTCTCGATCTCCGGAATCCTTCTTTTGCGTTCGGCGGGCGGCAGAGGCTCGGCAAGCTTGAGCATCAGCTCGGCGGTCTCGGCGACAATCTGCCGCTTGACGTTGTCGTCCAGCTCGGCCTTGAGGACGGTCTGATAGGCCTTGATCGCCTCTTCTTCCTCGCCGATCAGCAGAAGCATCTGGGCGAATTTGTAGGCCGAATCGCGAAAAAAGTCGTTGAGCGCTTCGGGCGGCTTGTCGGGGTAGGCCTTGAAGAACTGCGTGTAGAGAGAACGTGCTTCCTTGAACTGGCCCCAGGCGAAATGGCCGTCGGCGAGCGCCAGCCGCAAGGCCCAGGTTTCGGGACTGGTCTGATCCGGCCGCTGGGCGATAATCTGGCGTACCTTGTCGAATTCGCCCAACGCGATCATGCCTTGGACCTTGAGCACTTCGATGCGTATGCGGTTTTCAGGGGTCGGCGCGATGCGATCAATCACGATTTGCGCGTAATCCGGCATAGACGCTTTGATCAATTCCTCGGCGAACTTGAACTCCATTTCCAGAACGGGGTCCTTGGGTGCGCCCAGAGCGGCGCCCGGCTGCTGGGCGCGCGCTGCCGATGCGACCAGGCAAACCAGCGCACCCGTCAGCCAAAGATGTACCGCGTGTTGACGCCAATCAAAGAAAGTGGACATGTCGTCTCCCTTGCGATTCTTCGAAAGCGGGAACCCGAACCGGTTCCACCGCGCTGCGTGTCCGTAATAACGAATGCCGTCCCGAAAACCTTAATGGCTACGGTTCAGACCGTTACATTTCACAACCCATGCCGTCCGACAGCGAACCCAAACGGGGCAGCAACCGCAACCCGTATTATTATGCGTTGAGAAACAACCGAAATGCCATCCTTATAAGTACAGGATTGCGTCTTCCGGGCATTTCGAATGTTTCGCCGTTTCCTTTTCCGCAAGAATCCGCCGCACAAAAAGGCGAATCCTTTTGAAAAGGCTCCAAGACCTGCACTCTCGCGACGAAATCGCTAGAAGGCGACCGTATCGCCCACCTGGACAGGCAACTGCTGCCAGTCGGACAGGATGTTGGCGATGCCGAGCCTGCGCGAGCGCTTCACCTGGAACAGGCGGATTTTCGTAACAAACTCTTCCCGGTCGGGCCGCTTGACAAGATATTCGGCCGGCGGCGGGAACTGGCCGTCGGGGATGCGCATGCCGGTCAGCTCGGCCAAAGCTTCCTCGCTGAACTCGAGCACAACGTAATTCCATTCCTGGTTGACCGAAACGATCTTGCCCTTGGGGCCGGGCTCGAGGCGAACGGTGGCATGTTCGTCTTCGGGCCGGAACTCATGGATTCGGATCAGGTCGTCAATCCTCTTTTTCAGCACATCGATCGTGGCTTTCAGCTCGATGGCTTCCTCTTCGAGTTCCTGGATTCTCCGCTCCTGCTCTTCGATCTTCTCCTGGCGTATGCGCACCTCTTCCTCGAGCTCGCGGATGCGGGCTTCGAGCTGGGCGATTTGAGCCCTCAGATCGCGAATGACACCCTGAAGCCGGGTAATCTCCACGAGCGATTCTCGCAGGCGTTGTTTGGTCGAGTTCAATTCTTCGATCGTGCGCACGAGTTCTTCGCGAACGACGGTCAGTTGCTGGCGCGTGTCGTTCAGCAACTGGTACTGCGCGCCGGCCTTTTGCATAACCTCGCGCAACAGGTTCTGCATGGTGGGACGCAAATGCGGCTCGTTGTCTTCCCGGACAAGGCGCGGCTGGTTGTACAAATCCGTCAATATCCTGTAATTGCCGGTGAGCAGATAGGTTTCCACATTGCAGCGGAGATAATAGGTCATGAGCGTACGAACCCGATCATCCGTAGTCAGGTTCATCTTGGGCAAATCCTGGCGTTCCAGGTGATAGTTGTAGGTGTCCCAAAACGTGGAGGTTTCCGGGTTCTGGATGAGCGTGTCGGAAACCTGGTCAATGTCCTTGGGCGTGAACACGCCCTCTTCCGGTTCGGGCGGCGCGTCTTCGATGAACGCCTCGGCCAGGGCCTGAACATGCCGTTCGAGAACCTGGGTGCGGCCTTTGAGCACTTCGCGCCTCATGAAGAGGAGTATGCCCATCGTCAACGCCGCGCTGCTTAGCAGAAACAGGAAAATGACCAAGACCCTGAGTAGTTTGCCCATGCTATAGCCCTCCGAAAATGCAAGGTATGAAAAACCCTCTTTGAACGCAACAATATTTTCACAAAAAAAAACGCGGCCTCACAGCAACGCTTCTGCGATCTGCACGGCGTTGAGGGCCGCGCCCTTGCGAATGTTGTCGCGGGCCACGAACAGGCACAACCCGTTCTCGACGCTGTCGTCCGGCCGAACGCGGCCGACCAGCACATCGTCCTTGCCGGCGCAGCGCAACGGATGCGGCCATTCGTGCGCGGCCGGGTCGTCCGTCACCGTAACGCCCGGCGCATTCGCCAGAATCTCGCGAGCCTCCTCGGGCGAAACCGGCCGCTCGAACTCGATGTTCAACGCCTCGGCATGCCCGCAAAAGACCGGTACGCGTACGCAGGTGGCCGACACGCGAATGGCGTCATCGCCCAGAATCTTGCGCGTCTCGAACAGCATCTTGGCCTCTTCGCTCGTGTAGCCCGGCATCGTGTCCTTGAGCCCGCCGATCGCCGGCAACACGTTGAAGGCGATCTGGCGCGGGTACATCTCGGACTGCAACGGCTCTCCGGCCGCATACTGCCGCACCTGCCGGTCCAGTTCGTCGATCGCCGCCTGTCCCGTGCCCGAAACGGACTGATAGGTCGAAGCCGTGAACCGGCGGATGCGCGCCGCGCGATGCAAGGGGCCCAGCGCCATCATGGCGATGATCGTGCTGCAGTTCGGGTTGGCGATGAACCCGCGATGGTTTGCCAGCGCTTCCGGATTCACCTCGGGGACCACGAGCGGCACGCGGTCGTCCATGCGGAAATCGTCGCCGTTGTCAATCGCCACGGCGCCCTGCTCGACCGCCTGCCATCCGTATTGCCGCGAGGCGCCCTTGGCGCCCTCGGTCCCGGCGAAGAAGACATAGTCCAGCCCCTGAAACGCGTTGGGCGCGGAGGCGGGCAGCACATGAAACGTCTCGCCCGCCACCGTTTCGTCGCGTTCGGAACGCGCCAGAATGCGAATGTCGCTTGCGGGAAACTTGCGCTCCCTCAAAATTTTCACCAGCTCGGTCCCGACCGCGCCGATCCCGACCAACCCTACGCGAACCTGTTTCATGCCACCCCCTGCGCCACCTTGTCGCCCACGTCCGTCGTCGTCACCCCCATCCGGCCGGCCGCCATGCTCTTCATCGTCGGCGTCACGGCCGTCACCGCGCTTTCGATCGCGCGCGCCGCCGCCTCTTCGCCCAGCGTATCCAGCATCATGGCCGCCGCGCAAATCGCCGCCAGCGGATTGATCGCGTTCTTGCCCGTGTATTTCGGCGCCGACCCGCCGATCGGCTCGAACATGCCCACCCCATCTGGATTGATGTTGCCGCCGGCGGCAATGCCCATGCCGCCCTGCGTAATGGCGCCCAGATCCGTAATGATGTCGCCGAACATGTTGCCCGTCACAATCACGTCGAACCATTCCGGGTTCTTGACCATCCACATGCACGTGGCGTCCACATGATAGTAGTCGCGCCGGATGTCGGGAAATTCCGCCTCGCCGATCTCGTGAAAGGCCCGCTCCCACAAATCGTACACATGCGTCAAAACATTCGTCTTGCCGCACAGGGCCAGCGTACGCTTCCGGTCGCGCTTGCGCGCATAGGCGAACGCGTAGCGCAAACAGCGCTCCACCTGCATGCGATTGTACACCATGCTTTGCACGGCCACCTCGTGCGCCGTGCCCTTCATCGAAACCCCGCCAACACCCGTATAGAGCCCGCCCGTGTTCTCGCGCACCACCACGTAGTCGATATCCTCCGGCCCCTTGTCCTTCAACGGCGTCTCCACGCCAGGATACAGCTTGACCGGCCGCAAATTGATGTACTGGTCCAGCTCGAAACGCAACCGCAGCAGAATGCCCTTCTCCAAAATGCCCGGCTTGACGTCCGGATGGCCGATCGCACCCAATAGAATGGCGTCGAACGCCGACAATTCCGACACCGCCGACGCAGGCAGCACCTCGCCTGTCCTTAAATAACGGTCGCCCCCGAAATCGAAATCGGCTGTTTCCACCGAAAAACCATGCTTCCCGGCCGCCGCATGCAACACCTTGACCGCTTCCGCCGTCACCTCCGGCCCCGTCCCGTCCCCTGGCAACACCGCAATCCGATACGTCTTGCTCATCGCAACTCCTTCCATGGAAAGCGACGTAACCTAGCCGAAACCCTGCGCAAACGCAAGCGCGAAAAAAGACAAAAATATCTGTTGACATCCATAAAACAATATGATTGCTTTTGATTGTAAACGATCAAAAGGCTTCATTTATGAGCAAAAACGTATTGTCAGTGGAGAGGAAAGAAAGGATTCGGCAGGCGGTGCAACACCGGGGCGCTGTGCATTTGGAAGATTTATGCGAGGAATTGGGGGTATCGCAGGCGACAGTGCGGCGGGACCTGGCAGTGCTGGACCGCGCCGGCCTTGTCCGGCGCGTGCATGGAGGGGCGGTAGGCGTTGGCGGCAGCATGGCCGAACCGGGGTTCGAAGACAAGACGGCGATGGCGGCGGCGGAGAAGCGGCGCATCGCGCAGAAGGCCCTGGCCATGGTGGAGCCGGAGATGACCGTGTTTCTGGATGGGGGCAGCACGGTCCTGGCCCTGGCGGCGCTGCTGAAGGACATGCCGACGCTGACCGTGGCCACGAATTCGATGCGCGTGGCCGAGCTGTTCGCCGACAGCGGCCCGCAGACGATCATGCTGGGCGGCGAGCTGCGCCGCATCAGCCAGACGTTCGTCGGTCCGCTATCGGCTCCGTTGATCGAACAATTGCATCCGGACCTCGCGTTTTTCGGCGCGCTCGGCGTTTCGGCGAACGCAGGCATGACCACGACCGATCCGCGCGAGGCGCTCACCAAGCGGCTGGCGCTGGCCAACGCCCGCAAGTCCGTGCTGCTGGCGGATGGCGCCAAGGTCGGGCGCGTATCGTTTGTCAAATTCGGGGATACAGGCGCGTTGGACGCGCTGGTGACGGACGCCGGCGCGTCGGAGGGGGAACTGGAGAGCATTGCCCGCACCGGCGCGCGGGTGGTGGTGGCCGCGTGAGAACGGCGAACGATTATGCCTGGAAAGAGCAGATAACCGCAAAGAACACAGAGAACACAAAGATGGAGAACAGCTTGCAGAGATGCGCCCTAACACCCGATTGGTGTGGCCATAAAACTGCACAACTGTCTTTCTTTGC
>SLKS01000210.1 GCA_007134465.1 Kiritimatiellia bacterium
ATATCCTTGTCCCGATCCTTGTCGGCCTGCAATCATTGTCGCGAGCTTTGTCGTAATCGTTGTCGTTTCTTCGTCTCGATCATCGTTTTGATCGTTGTCGACAACGATCGAGACAACAATGGAAACAACGATCAAGAGCGACGAAGATCGAGACAACGATCGAGACAACGATCAAACCGCCGGAAACGATATGCGCCCGTTTCCCCGTTGCTTGTGAAAAATTTCTTGTTTTTTACGACAGCACCGGCAGATTAAGGCGCTAAGAGCCGTTCCGCCCGGAGCCCTTGCTGGAAGAAGGCAAAGGCTTTAGGGCGGGCCCCGCCCGCAAGCCCATTTGTTGGCCACAACAAACACAAAGCCTTTTTGAGTTTTCGTGCTTTTTGTGGATATTCCTTCGGAAAAGTCTCTAAAGGAATCTCGGAGCGAACGGCCCTCGTTCTCGTCCTCGACAAAGCTGACGAGAGAAATCGAGGACGAGAACGACGACGAGGACGATAGGTCAGCCCATCGGGGATGCGCCCGCGCGGGCCAAGGCGCTGTCCAGCGTGGCAACAAGCCAATCGGGCGCGACGAAATCCGGGGGAGCGGGTTTGGTTCTAGGTTCCAGCGCGCCATGACTGTCCGCGCCGCCGCTGACCGCGCATCCCCAGCGTCTCGCCGCGTCTTCCATGCTGGAGAAATGCGGTTCGCGCGTGTTCGACGGGTGATACAGTTCGAATCCGTCCAGTCCCGCCGCGAGCAGGGACTCGATCAACGCCGCTTGCCCCGCCCAATCGCCGCGCCGGTAACTGGCGACATGGGCCAGCAGCAGAATGCCGCCCGCCGCATGCGCCGCATCGCGCGCGGCCTCGAACGACACCCAATCCCACGGCTGGGGAACATCGCGTTCCGCTTCCGCCACCATGGCCTTCATCGCCGCGCGCGCCGCCTCGACATTCGGAAACAGTCCGCTGTGCTCCAGATAGGCGCGCGCGAACCATTTGTTGAGGACCGGCGCCGGATGCGTCGGATAGAGCGTCGGCAAGGCGCGTATCAGCGTCGCCCGATCCACCCCGCAGCGCTGTTCCACTATCGGATGTATGCGCGCGTAGTTTAACGGATACTGCGCGAATTGCCGCTCGCAAAGCGCACGCAAACCCGCATGCGCCGGATCGAAGCCGAACGCGAGAAAATGCAGCTCCTCGCCCTGCCAAAACGCGTCCAGCTCGACGCCGTCCACGAAGCGCATGCCCAGCGCCTCGGCACGCGCGCGGCAGCGGCTCAATCCGGCCAGAGCATTGTGATCCGTCAGGGACAGAACCGTCACGCCCCGCTCGGCCTGCCGTTCGACCAGCTCTTCCGGCGTCTGCCAACCGTCAACCGAAAACAGCGAATGAGCATGCATGTTGATCGGCATTTGTGTTCCCCTTGCTTCATGCCTGAACGGCGCTTAGATAGAGCCTGTCCGAAAAGGGTCGGCTATGCCTGTCATTCCGCCTGTCCCGCCGTAGTCGTCCACCGAACCCTCTTGTATTTTGACGCAGCAATGCGGGATCAAGGCGCTAAGAGCCATTAGCCCCATACCCTACCCGCGCCCCGCGTGCAAGGAAACAAATAATCGAGGACGAGAAAGAGAACGACGACGAGGACGATAGGGCAGCCCATCGGGAATGCGCCCCATGGCCGTGGACCGGCAATTTCCCGCTTGCCTTCCCCGTGGCAATACGGCATACCTTGACTCTGTGCGCGCGAAAAGACGATTGGGGCTCAGGCCCGTAACAGGC
Organism: Kiritimatiellia bacterium; assembly: GCA_007134465.1. Classification (GTDB taxonomy): domain Bacteria; phylum Verrucomicrobiota; class Kiritimatiellia; order UBA8416; family SLMC01; genus SLMC01. Next base: position 1,764 of record SLKS01000210.1, read on the forward strand.
GCAGGAGAATGCCATGACCGCAGCCGACAAAGAACAGGCGATCGCCGAAATCCGAACCAAGCTGAAAAGCTTGCTGGTCGAACAGCTTTCGCTGGAAGATGTCGCGCCCGAAGATATCGAAGACGAGGCGCCGTTGTTTAACGAGGGTCTTGGATTGGATTCTCTGGACGCGGTGGAAATCGTCGTGATCCTGCAACGCCATTTCGGCGTTGAAGTCAAGGACATGGAAATGGGGCGCAAGATTTTCCAGTCGGTCGCCACTTTGGCGGACTACATTTACGAGAACACGGGCGAGAAATCCTAGATCTCGGCATGCGAGATTCGACAGTGCATATCGCAGGGTTGGGAATCGTATCGGCCTTGGGACAGGGCGCGGCGTCCACGCTGCAAGCGCTGGAACAGGGCTCCGTTCGAGCCGGCCCAATCGCCCTCTTCGACACTCCATTGCGCAAGCCGGTCTTTCAGGCGCCCGTTCCCGCCTCGGCGACTCCTTCCTCGCGAACATTCGATTTGGCCATGATCGCGGTCGCCGAGGCGCTGGACCAGGCAGGCTTGCCCCGCACGGGACTTGGCGAACGGACCGGTGTCTGCCTGGGCACGACGGTGGCCTGCCAGCTTAACGATCTGGCATTTTACACGGCGTACAGAAATCCGGCGGAGGATCCGGACATGGCAGCGGCCGACCGCTACCTGAACGGAAACCTGGCCGAAGCCGTGGCGCGCGCGCTCGGGGCCGCAGGCCCGGCGGTTACGGTGGTGAACGCCTGCTCGTCCGGCGCCGATGCTGTCGGCGTGGCCTTGCACTGGATTCGCAGCGGCCTGTGCGACCGCGTCCTTGCCGGCGGGGCCGACGAACTGAACCGGATTCCGCTCTGCGGATTCCATTCGCTCGGCATTATGAGCGACACCGTCTGCTGTCCGTTCGACCGCGACCGGCGCGGGCTCAATCTGGGCGAAGGCGCGGGCATCCTGGTATTGGAATCCGCCCGCTCGCTGGCCGAGCGCGGCGCCACCCTGCCCGCTTTATTCGTTGCTGGCTATGGCGCAGCGTGCGACGCGCATCATCTGACTGCGCCCCGTCCAGACGGGTCCGGCCTGGAGACGGCGATATGCCTGGCCTTGCGCGATGCCGACCGTGCGCCAGAGGATGTGGTCTTCACGAACGCGCATGGCACGGCCACGCCCGACAACGACCGTGTCGAGGGCGCAACACTGGCGCGCCTGTTCGGCGAGCAGGCCTGTTTCCTCTCCACCAAAGGCTATACCGGCCATACGCTGGGCGCGGCGGGCGGAATCGAAGCGGCGCTGACCGCACTCGGCTTGCAAGAAGAATGGATTCCCGTCAGCGCCGGATTCGAAAACCGCGACCCCGACATTCCCGTAGCCCCAACCGTCGCACGCACCACGATCGCCGGAACCGCAGCCTTGTCCACCAGCCTGGCCTTTGGCGGCAACAACGCCGCGCTGATTATCGAGAGGAGCGCCGATTGACCGTCGGCTCCTGCCTGCCGCCGCCGGCTGAACCAAGAATCGACACGAATAAAACCGTAGCATGGATGCGAGCTTTGACAGAATCATTGATGACAGAATCATGAAAAGGCATATCAAAACGATTATGTCGCAAAATGATTTTGTCATCGCAGA
>SLKS01000175.1 GCA_007134465.1 Kiritimatiellia bacterium
GCGAGGTGATCCGGGCGACGTACCAGACCTTCGGCGGGCGGGTTTCCGAGTACGAACTGCACCCTTACCACCTACTCGCCTACCACGGGAACTGGTACCTGATGGCGTGGAACGTGGAGAAGAAGCGTGTGCTTGCTTGGCGAAGCGGCGGCCCATGTAGTCGTAGGCGAAGGCGAGGGCGACGCCGGTGGCGGTGTTGGTGGCGGCTACGTTGAAAGCCTGGCCGAGCATGAGCGCTGCATCGGCCCGGTCCTCTGGGCGCCGGATGCGCCATTGCCGGACTGGTGGAACACGTTGCCCGCGAACCGGCCAACCGTCTTTCTGAGCGCGGGCAGCTCGGGAAACGGAAGCGCGCTGATGCGGGCGGCAAGCGCGCTGCGCGAAGCCGGCATGACCGTGATGGCGGCCACGGCCGGCCGGATACGAACGCGGGATGTGCCCGCAGGGGTGTACGCCACCGAATTCATTCCCGGCCTGAAAGCGATGGATCGAGCGGACCTTCTGGTATGCAACGGGGGCAGCGGACTGGTATACCAGGCGTTGGCGCTGGGCAAACCCGTGCTCGGCTTGCCCAGCAATTTCGATCAGCATCTGGTGATGAGCGCTGTCGAGCGGCAAGGCGCGGGCCGACTATTGAGAACACGGCAAGCCGATCCGGAAACAGTACGGAAACAAGCCCTTCGCCTGCTGACAGAGCCCGCGTACGCCACCGCCGCCCGTCGACTGGGCAAACGCATCGCACAAACCGACCCGGCCTCCGCCCTGGAACGTTGTTTCGAAGAGCTGCCCGCAAGAAACAACCCGGCAGGAGTCCCGCAAAAAGGGCGAGTCAGTCCCACACCGGCACCCATTCCCGCACCGTTACACGGACGACTTGCAACCGACCTCGCACCACATTGAGCTTGGCGCGTTTGATTTCCATCCAGGCATCCACTTCGAGCGTCGGCATTCCGTCATCACTGTATTGGGTGATCCTCATCCCGCCGGGTGGATCGGAATCCGGCAGGGGAACAAACTCCGCGTACCAAGCGCCAGATTTATCCACCCAGCCACGGGGGGAAGATTTAAAGTCCTTTCCTTTCCGAACAAACCTGTACTTGCGACTCACGGGGATCGTCATTGCGGCCGCAGATTCCGAGCCTTTAGGGCGCACTGTCCATTCGATCGAAAAAGCGAGCGCTTCGATATCCTTTTCGAGTTGCAAGCCCACTCTGTTCTCGCTGTCTTGCGGAACAGTGATTTCCAGCACTGGGATCGTCTCCCCGTCCTTCTCAACATTCAGAATTCTTGCCCCGCGGCTTACCGTTTCGTTTGCGGGGACAAACTGCCATTCGACTTGGCCGTTTTGGACTTTGGGCGCTTCCAGGATGGACCATCCGGCAAGTCCTTCCGAAAAATCCTTTTCGAACAGGATCGGGCCGGGCACATAGCGCGAGGGCCATCGCCGTTCTTCAGCGGGCGGCGCCGGTTCGCCACCGCGGCGCAACACGACAATGCTCGCCGTCCCCGCCACAGCCGCCACGGCGGCGGCCGCCACGGCGAGCCTCATCCAAGCGACGCTTAGGCGCATACGGGCGACCAACAATCGTGCGCCGGGCGAAAGACCGGCCCTGCCGCCCGATTCGACCAGCGGCCCGATGCGACGCGTCAGCGTTGACGGCGCCGATTCGCCGGACATGCTCCCGAACACCGCCGCTACGGAAGCGACCGGGACCGGCATGCCGGCCAGGGCCAGCTTCTCGCGCAGCATGGCCAGGCCGCGACTCGCATGACTGCGCGCCGTAACCTCAGGAACGGACAGCGCCCGGCCCACATCCGCGAACGGCATGCCTTCGCCATGATGCAGCCAGACCGACATCCGGTATTTTTCCGGCAACGCATCGAGCAACCGGCGAATCCGCATGGCCAAATCGTTCTTTCCCGCCGTATTCTCGGCAACGAGCGTCTCGGCTTCTTTCACCGCCGTTTCCTCGCGCGCCCGTCGCCGCACCGCGCTCTGAATCAGGTTCTTCGCGGCATTCATCGCGCACTTCGCGATCCACACCCCAACACCTTCGCCGCCCCGGTACTTGTGCGCGTTCCGCAGCGCCGACACGAAGGCCGTCTGCACCGCGTCTTCGGCATCCGCCGCGTTGCGCGTGACGCGCAGCGCGGTCCGATAGGCCATGTCCGCATGCCGCGCGAAAAGCGTCTCCAAAGCGAACGTGTCGTTCTGCGACACGTAACGACGCAACAGATCGACATCGGACATTTCAGTCGTCATGGAATTCATATGGCTCGTTTCCTACCCGAGATTCGGCTGGCACGCAAGCGCAAAAACGCCGTGCCGTACCGGTCTTGCGAACAGCGCCTTCCGCCTTTGTGACACTCTACAGCGTTTCAAGCGTCCGCTTGATTTCATTGAGAAACAGGTTGGCGTTCCGACCGCCCCAGACCCGATGGTCGAAGCCGCAAGACAGCGTCGCGCGCAGACCTGTGGTCGTTTCCCCGTTCTCGACCACCGCTTTCTCCTTCATTTGCCCCACGCCGAGAATGCCCGTTGTCAGGAGAATCATTGGGGTGAAGCTCTCGACATTGCCGGTCCCCGACACGTGGAACATGGGCGCATCGTCGGGGTTTTTCCACAGTTCCCGAGCCAATATTCCGCGCATGACCCAGCGCCGCATCCATGCGAACGGCACGAGCCATCCCCATCGTCGCAATTGCGTCATCAACCGGATTTGATCCGCGCGCGCCACTTCGGCCAGAGCCGCAATGTCCGCCGTGATATCGGCGGGCGTTCGGCGCGCCGCATCCTTGACCACAACGACCGGGGCGACAAAATCGCAACCGCCGCCCGATACCGATACGGCCACATGAATCTGTCGCGGACGGCAACGATGCGTGTGCGACATTAGCCGCTGCATGGCCGGATAGCGATCAAGCGCGCGGGCAACGGCATAAACCATCAGTCCCGTCACGGTAATCCGTTCGCCGTCCCGACATCCCTCGTCCATGCGCCGTCTTGCGGCCGTCATATCTGCCTCGACCGTCGAGCAAAAACCCGGCGCCGCACAGGCTTCTATCCCGCTACGCATCCAGCGATCGGCATAATCAAGTCGCAGGCTCCGACCCGGCTGCAAATCATCACTTGATTCCGCCGCCCTTGCGCCGCTCCATGGACCGCCAACGGCTATCGCCCCTGCGCTTGATTCGCCGCTTCCTGAAAACAGCGTTTCCGTCAGTCTCGTTTCCATGCCCGCCTCCGTTTCCCGGTTGTTTGCGGTTGTTTGTCCGACAGACAATCCATAGCGGCGTATAAGGCGCGCACCTTCTCTCGTGCAGCGAGCTTTTTCCACTGACTGGTGGGCTCTTTAAGGGTCTGCAGGGCGACGAAATTTACAGA
>SLKS01000099.1 GCA_007134465.1 Kiritimatiellia bacterium
AATTCACGTGATACCCGCCTTTAATGGATGATCCATGCCCAGATCGGTGAAAAAGCCGGCGGCATGGAATGCAAGTGCGTGCGAAAGGCTGCGGCGCGGTTCGGCAGGAAGAGCGAAAAAGACAGGAGCCTGCATCAAGTCGTGCGAAGATGCCTCGCACGTTTGTCGCATGTCGCGACGTGAACCCTATGGCCCCTATGGCATCGAGACCCCTATGGCATCGAAAAACGCCGCTGTCAAAAGTCTTATGAAAACAATGAGAAGGGAGATCGGTGAACGAGAGCGGCGACGAGATCGGATTACGAGTAAAGAACCCTAATCGTCCACCTATCTCATCGCCGCCAATCTCATCGCCGCTCTCGTTGACCGAAATGGACAGGAAAAACGGGGGAGAAAGCCGAGAGATGGCTAACGCCCTGAAAAAAGGACAGTTGCGCAGAAAAGGGCACAGTGAAGTTTGACAGAACGTGAAAAATCGATGGGAGACGAACATGAAAAACCGAAAGATTCAAGGGAACATGAGAAAGAAAACGTGTTGTTGTGTTCTTTACGCATGCCATGCATTCTTGCCGATCGCTTTCAGTCAAAGCTCGTCCGAAGAGGCGACGCCGCGAGGGCTTGTTGGTCCGGGACAATATGCGTCGGAGGCGCATGGGCCTCCGCTGAACCCCGAATCCTGGCATGTAACTGAAAACTATGTTTTGAATCTTGACCAAGTCTGGGGACTGCGCATCATGCCGCAAGCCGTTTTCCAGGTGCCCGGCGGCGTAGGATTGCTGTACAATTCAAGGCCGCCGCATGGGTTCCGCGCTCCCAAGGGGTTTGCCCACCAGCAAACGGGCAGTTTGGCTTTCAGCCGGAATCTTGTCGAGTGGCATGACTATCCAGGCAACCCCGTGTTGCATGAGGTACAGGATTGGCAGGGCGCCAGCCGCGCCATGCCGAACGCGATGCTCTATGACCCGAAGCGCGAGCAGTGGGTCGTATATCTTGGCATCTCCGAGGGCGACTACTCCGGTATTCGCGCGATCAGCGCTGCGTACAGCATGGATCTGGTGAATTGGACCTATGATAAAGGCCCGTCTCTCACCATTGATGATTTTGCCAAGGCAGTGCCAGCATTGATGAAAGCCACGGCCAAGGAATTGCGAGCGGAAGGACGGGTTTACGCCAATTGGGCGCTTTATCACGAAGGGCGTTATTACCTGGGAGTTCAAGGGTCTGTTGTTACCGGCAGAAATCGCCGCTATGAAAACATTGTACTTGCAGCCGACAAGCCCGCCGGACCCTTTGAGCATGCAAAGGTTGAAAGCGACTTTACGCCGACGCGGAGCCCGGTATATTCAAACGGCAAGTGGTATTGCGCTTTCCCCGGACACTGGGACGGGAAGCCGGGATTCGGGCTGGCTTGGTCGGAAAATCTATTGGGGCCATACGAGAAATCTCCCAAAAACCCGATCATCGCCGTGGAAACGATTTCGCGCAGCCGACCCATTTTGTTCCGTTATGACGGAACCTGGGCTATCCTGTTTGCGCGTTTCTACGATTACAGGGACATGCGCCTGCGCATGGCGTTGGCCAACATCCATCCTTCCTTGCTGGAGCCATAAGAGCCATAATGACAAAAGGGGTCCCGGATTTGGGTGTTGACGTGTGCGGGGCCGTGTTTTGAAGGAATGGAAGAAAATCCGGTGGGGATGGTATCTGGAGGCGAGCCGTACGCAAATGGCCAATCACAGTCGTCCGAGCATTTTGCGGGCGAGCCAGTAGAGGCTGAAGATGGCCGCCAGTGTCGCCAGCCAGAGCGGATGGGCCCACAGCCGGAACCGGGTTTCGCGCGGGGGACGCGGCGGCAGATCGCGCAGCGCGCGCAGGACGGCGCCGGCGTCGGCCTCGCCGCCGGCCATGCCGCCGGTGATGGCGGCGAGTTCGTTCATGACTTCGTGGCGCGCGGGCCGGCCGACGGGTTCGAGGTCGGGTTCGCTTGCGTACAGGGCGCTTTCGGCTTGCCGACCCGTTTCCCGGCAGCGTACGGCGAGCGTATGCGCGCCGCTTTCGCGCACGGCGACACGACCGCGATAGACTCCCCAGCCGTCGGCCGTTTCCGCGAGCGCGAAACGGATCGGCTCGTCGTCCGGGCCGGTCAGGATGCCTTCGATGCTTGCGGCGGAGAGCGGGAGCCCCTGTTCGTCCAGGGGCATGGCCTGAACATCGAGCATATCGTTGACATGGGGGCTTTCTGGATGGAAGAAAAAGCGCAGTCCATCGCCGTGCGCCAGATGGCGCCGATGCGCCATCCAGCGGAAGACCTGGCTCCAGAACCGGTAATGGTACAAGTCTTCGACGCCGCGCCGCCAGCGCCAGGCGGAGTCGTGTCCCATGAACAGCACGTGTCCGCTGCCGAACCGGTCGGCCACAACGAGCGGAATGCGGCCGTCCGCATTGCGCGCCTGCCGATGGACAACCAGTGTTTCTGAGCCCGGCTTGGCGCGCGCGACGGCGGCGTACCACTGGAAACCGGGCAGCTCGCGCCACAAGCGTTCGTTGGCTGCCGCCTGTTCCGTCAGCCGGGTCAGCCGATGGTCGCGGCCGAGCAGGGTGAGGGCCATGCCGCCGGGTTGCGGTCCGCCATGGCCGCGCGGGCGGTCGCGTTCGACATCCACGGGCAGCAGTTCGCCCAGCGGGCCGTCGGCCAGCGTCAGCCAGCGTCCGGCCGGGCCGGGCAGGAATACCAAGCCGGCCGCCTGCGATTCCACCAGATCGCGCAACGCTCGGCATTGGGTTTCGGTCAGGCCGCCCGCGCCCATGGCGACATCGCCCAGAAAGACCACATCGTAGGTTGCGAGCTCTTCGCGCGCGTCGGGGAAGGCGGGCAGATAGCCTGCGCCGCCGCCCGGCGCCAGGCCGGGATGCAGCAAGACGGTATGCGCTTCCACGCCGGGATCGCGCCGGGCGGCATTGCGCAAGTAGCGGTATTCCCAGCGCGGCTCCGTCTCGACGATCAGCACGCGAACGATCTCGCGCCGGACCGCCATGCGAAACGTCTGCGTGTTGTTGTCGGTTCTGGCCTCGCCCGGAACCGGCTCCGCGTGCAGCGTATAGGACCTCTCGCCTTCGTGCCGGGGCACGAACCCGATAGAAGACGATACTTGGGCCATGGCCGGCAGAAAGACACGGCGCCGCGCCCGTTCAACGCCGTCTTCGCTCAGGGTAACGGCGATTTCGTTCGCCGCGGGCATGCGGCTGCGCAAGACGAACGGCACATGCAACCGTTCGCCGACCGGCGCATAGGCCGGCGCGGCCGGCGGCAGCAGCTCGACATCCGGCAAGAAACGGTCCGAACCGACTGTCACCGCGAACACGGGGGTCTCCTGCTCGCGCAAGAGCGAGGCGGCTTCGATCGGGGAACGGCCGATGGTCCAGTCGCCGTCGCCGACGGCCAAAATGGCGCGCGCCGCCAACGGACGGCGCGCCCAGGCGTCCAGCGGCTCGTTCATGTCGGTGCCTGGCGCATCCCGGCCGAATTCGCTTTCCCGGATGCGATAGCGTTCCGCCAGGGCGGTCCAGGCCGGGTCCGCGCGCCAGCGCTCGATCCATTCGGCGCGCGATATCGGTTTTTCGCCGGCACGCCATGTCGCGTCGCGCGTGGCCATGCTGCCGCTCGCATCCCAAAGCACGGCCAGAGTCGGTTCGATCGTTTCGCGATCTACCCGCACCCGTTCCGGGCGCAGGAAAGTCGCGGCCAGCAGCAGCAGTCCGAACAGGCGCCACGCCTCGGCGGCGGCTTCGGCGCGGCGCCGGCCGCCGAGCCGGAACTGGCGGACGGACAGCCAGAGCGAGACGGCCAGCAGAACCGATCCGGCGCCGATCCGCCATGGCGTAGCCGCCCAGCTCCAATAGGCTTCGGTCATGTTCGGTCCCCTTGCGTTGCGAGCAATCCGGTTGCCAGCATGGCTTCGGTCAGCAGAAAAATGGCGGCCAGCAGAAAGAGCGCGCCGGACAGCTCGACTGGCCCGGCCACGCGTCCGGCTGTCGGCGCCACCACGTCCAGTTGCGCGCCGGGCAACAGGCTCTGCCACGTCGCGGCGTCCAGCATGCGCGAATCATCTTCCTCGGCGGGCCGGTTCAGCGCCATGCGGCGCGCGCCCGACCGGTAGATGCCGGCATGCAGACGCGGATCGAGCGGCCGGTCCGTATGTTCCGGTTCCCACAACTCGTCGGGCGAATCCGGCCGCCATTCGCCGCATATCGCCATTCGGGCCTCGCCCAGTCTTCGCGCGCCCTGCTCGCGCAGGCGCCAGAGGGTTGGCACCCAAAGCCGCCCGTCGTCCAGGCCCGACCAGTCCGGCAAGGGCAATGTGGCCAACGCGTACACGCGGCCCTGTCCGACGGTTTCGCGCGTCAGGGCAACCGATCCGTCGTCGAAATGGGCCAGCGCGCGCGCCGTTTCCGGTTGCAAGGCGCGATACGGGCGGCGGCGGCGCACGGGCGCTTCGCCCAGCGGCAAATCGCTTCCGTCGCGCGTGCGCGCCCACGGTCCTTCCTCGCGTTCCCAGCGCGCCACGCGCCAGACACGCTCGGCCGAGGCGGACTCTTCCGGCTCCCAGTCCCAGTTCGCCAACGCGTTGTCGTCGGCATCGGGGTTCGGGTCGTGCATGTCGGGCGCATCGTTCGTATCGGGCGGCAACGCCAGCAGGACGCCGCCTTCGCGAACGAACCGGTCCAGCGCGCGCGCATGGGCGCCGTGCGGAGGGCGCCCCTGCCATACCACCAGAGCGACAGCCTCCAGCGCGGGCGGCGGCTCGTCCGGCGCCGGCCAGAAGCGAACGGGATGACGATCCGTCGCGCGCGGCGGCAGCAGCGCATGGCGAATGCGATTGGCCATGGTTCCAGCCGTTGTTCGCGCCAGGATCTCGCCTTCGGGCGCAGGCCCGAAGGCGAACCAGGCGACATTGTCGCCGGCGAAGCCGTCGGGCGGCAATGCGAGTCCCGCCCAGCGCTGGCGGTCGTCGGCGCGCAGGATCGCTTCGCCGGAACCGGTTTCGGCCGGCAGCGGATATCTTGTTCTTCCGCTCGGCGCGATCAGCGTGGCTTCCAGCGGTGCGGAGTCGCCGTCACCGCCGGCCAGCGCGTAGCCCAGCGCGTAGCGGCCGTCTTCCAGATGCCGCACGTTGCGCGCGCGCAGGCTGCGGTTGCCGGGCAAAGGCGCGCTGCGCACCGGGAGAATGCGAACGCGCGGCGTCGGGACCATGCCGGCCAGCCGTTCGGCCAGATCGTGCCATGCCAGAGAGCTCGGCCGCCAGTTCGATGTCTGGCCGTCGGTGGCCACCCATATTTCCGTGCGGCCCGGCCGATGGCGTTCGATCCAGTCCAAGGCGGCCTCGAACATGGCCGGTCCGTCGGCGGCCGTATCGGTGGCCGCCGTCGAAGTCAGGCTGGGCAGCACGGCTAGCGAAGCGACCTCGCGCGGCTCGCGCAGAGCGGATTCGATCAGCACGATGCGGCTGCCGCGCACGCGTTCGGCCGGTACGGCCGCCCATTCGCGCAGAGCTTGTTCGCGCAGGCTGGTTCCGGCCAGCGCATCGGGCCGTTCCATGCTGGCCGACCGGTCGAGCAGCGTCAGAACGGCGTCCGGCGCGCCGCCTCGGCTCAGGCCGCCCAGCCGTCCGCCGGCCAGCCAGCGGGCCATGGCCATGGCCAAGGCGACCAGGGCCAGCGCGCGGCAGGCCAGGATCAGCCATTGCCGCCAGCGCGAGCGGCGCGCGCCGCTGCGCGAGAGTCGGCGCAGGAACATCATCGCGCCCCAGCGTACCGACCGGTAGCGCAGCCGATTGAGCAAATGGATCAGGATCGGCGCCGCGGCCAGAGTTGCGCCCCACAGCATGGCCGGTTGCAGCGCGATCATGCCGAGCCCCTTCCCGTTCCGCGCCGCTGTCGCTGCTGCAGGAACCCGCTCAGGGCCTTCTCGTAGCCGTCTCCCAGCATCGCCAGCCGGTAATCGGCGCCGAATTCGAGACTGTCCCGGCGCAGCCGGGACAGATGCCCGTCCATTTCCCGCCTGTACTCGCGGGCCATGAGCGCCGGATCCCCGATGACATGCTGGCCGCCTTCCAGATCCACAAACCGGATCGGGCGATCGAAATCGAAACGGATTTCGCGTTCGTCCAGCACGTGGAACAGCGCGAGATCATGCCGCCGAAAGCGCATGTGGCGAAAGGCGCTCAGCAATGCGTCGGGATCGGCGAAGAAATCGGAAACGACCACGATCAGCGCGCGCCGGCCAATGCGTTCGGCCGCGCGGTGCAAGGCCGCCGGCAAATCCGTTTCGCCGTGCGGGCGCGCTTCCGTCAGCGCGTCGAGCATGGCCCGCAGATGGATCGGGGCGCGGCGCGGCGGAATCTCGCGCTCGCCGTCGCCGCCGGTCAGCCGCAGCCCCACGGCGTCGCCCTGCCGAATCAGCAGCCAGGCCAGTGTCGCGGCCAGGCGCCGGGCGAAATCCAGCTTCGAGCCCTGCGCGCCTTCGTAGGCCATGGACCCGCTGGTGTCGAGGATCAGCACGGCCCGCAAATTCGTGTCGGCATCGAATTCCTTCACGAAGAAGCGGTCGCTGCGCGCGTAGACGCGCCAGTCCAGCCGCCGCACATCGTCGCCCGGCTCGTACTTGCGGTATTCCGCGAACTCCACGCTCGAGCCGCGCGTCGCGCTGCGATGCAGGCCGGCCACCGCTCCCGCCATGGGCCGGCGCGCCCCCACCGGCAGCCGGCTCAGCCGGGCCAGAACCGCCGCATCCAGCCATGCGTTGCGCGCCGAACGTTCCATGCGTTCAACTCCTGTCGCGCGCCTGTTCGAGCAGACGTCGAATCAGATCGGTCGGCGTGACCCCTTCGGATTCCGCCTGGAAATTGATCAGGATACGATGCGACAGCACCGGTTCGGCGACCGCTTCGATATCCTCGTTCTGCGCCAGATAGCTGCCGCGCAGCACGGCGCGGGCTTTCGCGCCCAGCATGAGATACTGCACCGCGCGCGGACCCGCGCCCCATTGCACCCAGGCCTTGATCCAGTCCGGCGCCGAGGCGTCGCCCGGACGCGACATGCGCGCCAGTCGCACCGCGTACTCGTACACATGGTCCGGCGCCGGCACGCGCCGCACCAGGCGCTGCCATTCGATAATCTCCGGCCCGCTCACCACCGGGCGCAGGACCGGCTCCGCATCGGCCGTGGTCTCGCGCGCAATGCGCAATTCCTCGGCTTCGCTCGGATAATCCACGCGGATCAGGAACATGAACCGGTCCAATTGCGCCTCGGGCAACGGATAGGTTCCCTCCTGTTCGATCGGGTTCTGAGTGGCCAGCACGAAGAAGGGGGGCTCCAGCCGGAAATGATGCGAGCCCGCGTTCACGCTGTATTCCTGCATGGCCTGCAACAGCGCCGATTGCGTCTTGGGCGGCGTGCGGTTGATCTCGTCCGCCAGCACGATATGGGCGAACAGCGGACCTTTCGCGAATTCGAACGCGCGCCGGCCCGGCTGCGCGCTCTCCTGCAAAATGTCCGTGCCCGTAATGTCGGACGGCATCAGGTCCGGCGTGAATTGAATGCGACTGAACGATAGCGACAGCAACTGGCCCAGCGAACGGATCAGCAGCGTCTTCGCCAGGCCCGGCACGCCCATCAGCAGCGCATGCCCCCGCGCGAACAGACAGATCAGCAACTGTTCAATCACCTCGTCCTGGCCCACGATCGCCTTGGCCAGTTCCGTGCGCACGCGGCCGTACGCCGCGCGCAACCGTTCCACCGCCTCGAGATCCTGCTCGGACCCGTTTTCCGGCGGCGCCGTCCCGTTCGTCTCCGTTTTCGCCATGTCGTCCTCCCTTGGTTGCCCGCGTTCAGTTCATGCTTCTACCAAGCTTCCCATTGCTTGGCAACCGCTATCGGAAACAAGAACGTCTCCCGGCACGTCATTCTTGGAGCCCCGCTTCGTCGCTCTTCAACTTCCTCCGCGAACGCCACGAAAAGCTGTTGAAAACATGGGACGATACCGTTAGATTGCCTTGCGTTGCCTTGGGTCTTTCGTTCACGACGTTTGCAAAGGCAACTCGCCGTTTGGCGATACAAGACGGAAAGCGGAGTTGGGTTGTACGACATGTTCGTTCATGCTCGAAACCTTTTGTTCGGGCCGCGTCAACGCCAGCGCACGTGGGTCCGCGCGCTGGCGGGGCTCGCGCTGGCGGCGCTGCCGCGCGTGGCGGCGGGCGATGGAGACGAGCCGGAGGCCGCCGCGCAGTTGGCGGGGCAGCGAACATTTGACGGCGCGGCACGCGGTCATGTTTTGCTTAGCGCGTCTCGTCGTTTCATGGTGGGTGGGCTGGACCAGCGCGAGAATTTGCGCGTTTCCGTCTGGGCCGAAACAGTGGACAGCCAATTGCAGTCGGCTCTTGGATTCCGGCTGCTCGGCGGCGAACAGCGCGGCATTCGCTTTCTGCTGTTCGATCAGCCGGATAGCGCCCCCTCGTTGCATGTCGAGGAATACCGGGATGGCGACGGCATCGTGCACCGATTGACGGTCGTGAATCTGGTACGGGCCGATTACGAGTCGTTTCGAGCCCTGTTTTGCCAGGTTCTGTTGCGTCGCCATGTTCTCGCCCTGGCCCGGCAGTCGGGCGCAGGTCTGGCGAGCGCGGGCGTCGGCTGGCCGGAAAACGGCGGTTTGCCGGAGTGGGTTACGGACGGGTTGGCCCAGAATACGCTGCCCGATCTGAAAAGCCGGAATTTGCGGTTGCTGGCCGGCGAATGGCAGCGCGGGCGGCTGCCGCCGGCGGGCGCCTTGCTGAATCCGAATGCGGCGCTCGACATAATCGAGCCGGATCGCGACTGGGCTGTTTTGCGGCGCCGGGCCGCCTATGGAACATGGATGCTGTGGCTGCTGTCCTTTCCCGAGCGAGGCGAACGGCTGGCCTGGCTGTTCGAGCGTTTGGCGGCGGGCGAAACGCCGGCCGCCCGCGATCTGGTTCCGCTCGTTCCCGGGGTTGAATCGCCGGGAGACATGGATGCGCGCTGGGACGAATGGATGCTGCGGCAAGCTTACGTTCTGCGGTTGCCCGGAGAGTCGGCTCCGGAAAATGTTCGTCGTTTGGAATGGGAATTGTTGCTTTATCCCGGGCGGTATGGCATACCCATGACCGGTCGCCTTTACGAGAAGCTGGAATGGGAAGACCTGATTGACCGTCGCGAAGAGCCTTGGATCGGGACGTTCGCGCAGACCAAGGCGGCCGCGCTGCGCCTGGCCGCTGTCGGGCGCGGGGCGGAAATCGAAGCGGTCGCCGAAGCGTTCGCCGGTTTTCTCGATACGCTGCGGCGCGAACGGCGCGAGGATGCCTTGCGCGAACGGCTTGCCGCGGCGCGCGCCCGCTGGCAACGGCTGGCCGGCGGCCAGCACGGGCCGCCGCGACCGACGCCCGAACTCCGACCGGAAGAAGCGCCGAGCGACAGCGAATACGATTCGGGCCATGGTCTCGGGTTCGCCCCGTAAACCGACGAAAGGAAATCTATGAAAACGCGAAAAACGATCGTGGGCGCCATTGATCCGGAAGCGCTGGCCTTTACGGTCGGCAAGGACCCGGTTCTGGACCTGGCCCTGCTCGAAGCCGACTGTCTCGGCACGGCGGCGCATGTCGCCATGCTCTCGAATCTGCCGTTGAAGCCGCGCCTGTTCACCGCGAACGAGCGGCGGAAAACGATGGCCGAGCTGATCCGCATCATGCGCGCCGGCCGGCGCGGCGCGTTTGCGATCCGCGCGGAAGATCAGGACGTGCATCTGGCCGTCGAACGCGTACTGACGGCGCGCCTGGGCGACCTGGGCAAGCGTGTCCATACCGCGCGCAGCCGCAATGATCAAGTGGCGGTGGATTTGCGGCTTTTCGCCAAAATGCGGTTGCTCGACATCATGGACGCCGCGCTGGATTTGACCGGGGCGCTGACGGACTTCGCGGAACGCCATGCTCGTCTGCCCATGGTCGGGCGCACGCATTTGCAGCCGGCCATGCCCTCGTCCGTCGGGCTGTGGGCGGCCTCGTTCGCGGAAGGGCTGCTGGACGACCTGATTCTGCTGCAGGCCGCCTACGAGTTCAACGACCGCAACCCGCTCGGCTCCGCCGCCGGCTACGGAGCGCCCTTGCCGCTCGACCGGCGCGCGACGGCCGCCGCGCTCGGGTTTCGCGAGGCGGTCGGCAACGTGCTTCATGCGGCGGCGGCGCGCGGCAAATGCGAGGCGGTCGTTCTCTCGGCGCTGGCGCAGACCATGCTCACTCTTTCCCGGCTGGCCGAAGACACCATCCTGTACGCCATGCCGGAGTTCGGCTATTTTTCGCTGCCGCGCGACTGTACCACGGGCAGCAGCATTATGCCGCAAAAGAACAATCCGGACATTTACGAACTGGTGCGGGCCAAAGCCGGCCGCGTGCTCGGCGACGCCACCGCTGCCGCCGTCATCGTCAAGGGCTTGCCCAACGGATACAACCGCGACCTGCAGGAAACAAAGGAACCGTTCATGAACGGCCTGGAGACGGTGCACGCCTGTCTGCGCGTTCTGGCGTTCGCGACCCCGCGCCTTCACGCGCATGGCGACGCGCTCGCGCGCGCCTTCACGCCCGACGTGTTCGCCACCGACCGCGTGCTCGATCTGGTGCGTCAGGGCGAATCGTTCCGCAACGCCTACAACCGAGTCAAGGCGCGGATCGGCGAGACGGTTGCCGCCGATCCCGGCGCCGCCATCCGTTCCCGGCCCAGCCTGCGCGATCCAGGCATCCGGGCCGCCCGGCGGCGGGCGACAGCGCTGCGCCGGAAGGTCGCGCGGCAGCGCGCCCGTTTCCATGGCGCTCTGACTCGGCTGCTGGGCATGCCGTATCCTGCGCTTGCTCCGACGGGAAGGGGGAGCAATCAGTGATCGGAAGCCGACGCACATGACCGAAATCAAGCGGAGCATTTCCTATGGGGAATCGAACCGGCATGAGCTGTCGCGCGCTCCGTGCCTCCGCGTCTCCGTAGCGCCTTAATCCCGCATTGCTGCTTCAAAAAACAAGAAAAATCGGTGGACGACTACGGCGACGACTACGGATTACGAGTGACGGAAACCCGCCTGCAACGCTGTAGCGCTGCGGGCAGGTCGTCCCCCGTAGTCGTGTTCCGTTTTTGTGTTCCGATCTCCGACCTCTGGGTTGCGGGCGTCAGCCCGCCTTAGAAGAACAGTAGGACGGTGCCGCGGGTCGGGATCGGCATGAGCAGGCCGCCCTGGCCCGCCTGGCCGCTCGCGTTGGCGATGCGATAGACCTTTCCTTCCAGGCCCGCGTTGGCGTCGTCGCGCACCTTGTAGAGCAGCCGCTGGCCTGCGGGCGCGCGCAGGGAGGTCTGGGTCGTGACGACCGGATCGTTCAGCGAGCCCGAACCGCTGCCGGCCGCATCGAAATTCAGCAGCTCGCCTTCGATTGTGGATTTCCCGCCGCCGCTGCTCAGCGTAGCGAAAAGCAGCTTGGCCAAGTCCAACTCGGCCAGCGTAACCATGCCGCCAGCGGTTAACTTCAGGTGTCCATAATATGTTTCGACATTCTCGTGTCCCGAACTGCAGTCAATGGTTCCTGTAATTTCGATGTTCCCGGCGATATTGTAGATGTCAACATGGCCGCCTGCGCGGGAATCGGTCTTCGTGTGCTGACTTGCGATCGAGCGAAGGGACACATTGGCATAGTTCCGAATAACGATGTGGCCTCTTTCGGAACTGCCGTAGCCGCTGGCTATGTGACGGTTGTCTATGTCGCGAACGATGCAGTCCCCGACGCCCGCTCCGCCGTCCAGCGTAATGTCGGCCGGTTTCTTTCGGGCGCTGTAATTGGCCATGGCGCTTAGAATGTCGTTGACCCGGAAGGCGCCGTCATGGACGATCTTGACGTGCCCGACATTGCGCCATCCGCTGCTTCCTGGCCAAGTCACGATATTGCCGGCGTTGCCCAGACTGTCTTCGATCCGTACGTTGCCCGATCCCCAAATCGTGACATCGCCCCTTTGCCCGCTGCGGGTGCCGGCCGTAAGGCTGCCCGTGTTGATCAAGCCGATTCGAATATGCCCGGCCGGGTTCTGTTCCGTACCGATCGTCAGATGGCCGGGATGCGTATCGTTTCCAGCTGCGTCCGAAGTGCCTCGGATATACGTTAGGATTTGGCCTGTGGCGATATCGCCGACATTGCGGATGGTCAGGTGGTGCGAGTGCAGGCCAGACCCCACTCCAGGACTGGTAATAATCGCGACCCCGTCGTCGCCGACGATCGCGCCCCCGTTCAAGTCCAGCGTAATGGTGCCCTGCAAGGAATCGGTGGCGGCGGCATACAGCTTGTATGCGGCCAGATTCAATCCGGCCGTCGCCACGGCATTGCTGGCGCCGGTTCCGTCACGGTCAGCCCAGTTGAACGTCCAGTTCGGCGCGGCGCCGCTCGGCACGACCGTGTTGCCCGTGCCGACACCGACGATCTGCGGCGACGCGCCGTCGATCTGTTGATCGCTCGCGATCTCGAAGGCTTGCGCTACCCCCGCCGCCAACGCCATTCCAGTCAGCCAAGTCGTCCATAGTTTCGATTTCATGCCGCCTCCTCTAGGCATCGTTGTAACGGTTTATTATTTCAGGGCCGTTTATACCGCATTTTCAGCCGAATAGCAAGAAGCGATTCTCCATTAAGAGCGTGGCTCGTGAATTCGTGCGTGCCATTTTGGAGTGCGGCGACCTGGCGCCGCTTTCTCTTCGGCGAGACCCGGCTCGCCGTTATGGGAATGTACGTTTTTTTAACTCGCGCGCCAGGTCGCGCGGAACAGGGCG
>SLKS01000399.1 GCA_007134465.1 Kiritimatiellia bacterium
GATGGAACGTTTCAGGTCTTTTGAATGCCAGAAATATGTTTCACGGAGCGTCTTCTTTTAATCAAAATCTGGGAAATTGGGATGTTTCAAATGTTACCAATATGGCTTTCATGTTCTTCAATTCCTCCGCTTTCAATCAAAATTTGACCGGGTGGTGTGTGGAGAATTTTGAAGATGAGCCTGAAAGATTTTCTGTTGGATCGGCTCTGGAAGAATTCAACAAGCCTCTTTGGGGGACTTGTCCGGATTCGAAAACAATCCGTTTAACTCCGCCTGCCGATTCTAGTTTTCAATCGGACAACCCTGATTTGCAATCCGAGGAGACTTCGTCCTCCTTGGAAATAACTCCAACTTCCTCAGGTTATTTCTCTTTTAGAATACAAACAAATTCTTCAAATCAAACTTTTTCTTTCCAGGTAGACGATCCTTCCGGATTTGAAGTCGACTGGGGTGAAGGTCTCGGTTGGGAGCCCACTGTTACCGGAGAAAGTACCCTATTCTCCCATGAATATGCTGTAGCCGGCATCTATGATATAAGGGTTAAGGGTGGAGCCAGTAGAATTTCTTTTTATGAAGGCGGAACAACCTCTCTCCTAAAAGATGTCCTTGAGCCTGTTCGTCCCGGTGTTTACGGCCTTATAAGTGCGGAAAATATGTTTAGAGATGTTAATGTTACCAGTTTTACTGCGACTAATTTTTTCACTATTGCTTCAGGGAATGTTGTGAACATGAAAGGGATGTTCCAGAATTCCTCTTTCAACCAAGATATAAGCGCTTGGGATACCTCCAATGTCATCAATATGGATAGCATGTTCCGAGCCGCTTCCTCTTTCAACCAAGACATAAGCGGTTGGAACACCTTAAATGTTGTGAATATGAGCCATATGTTTTCCGGCGCTCTATCTTTCAATCAAAACTTAAACACCTGGGATACTTCAAATGTCCAGTTTATGGATTCTATGTTCAGCTTGTCAGGATTTAATAATGGGGACCCATTTTACGAAAGCAATGCCCCTCTTCTCTGGAATACATTCAACGTTAAGGGCATGTCTAGAATGTTTTATAACAGCTCCAATTTCAATCAGGATATTAGCAGTTGGAACACTTCCAGTGTTCAGGACATGAGTTATATGTTTTATAGTTCTACTTTTAACAACGGAGATGCCGCCGGAGCAAGTAATAATCCTTTGGGATGGACCACTTCCAGCGTTACAAATATGGAGAGCATGTTTGAGGGAGCACAGCGCTTTAATCAACACATAGGGAATTGGGACACTTTAAATGTTCTCAATATGGCGAATATGTTTAAGGATGCCAGAGTTTTTAATAACGGAGAAATTGCGGGAGCAAGTAATAATCCTTTGAATTGGAATACTTCCAGCGTCACGGATATGAATCATATGTTTTATATGGCTTTTGACTTTAATCAAAACGTAGGCGGATGGAACCCCTCCAGTGTTGAGGATATGAGCCATATGTTCTCTTTTGCTTCAAAATTCAATCAGAATTTAGCGGCATGGAATACTTCAAGTGTCATCAATATGGAGAGTATGTTTTCCGGAGCTTCATTATTTAATAACGGAAATGATCCCGGAATAGGAGGAACTCCTTTAAGCTGGAATACTATCAGTGTTACCCATATGACAAGGATGTTCTCTGGTTCTTCGTCTTTTAACCAGTATGTAGGAGACTGGACCACTTCGGAAGTTGTTGATACGTCTTATATGTTTAGCGGTGCGGGTTCTTTTAATAACGGTGAAGCTTCCGGAGCAAGCGGTGCTCCTCTGAATTGGACCACTTCCAAAGTTACCAATATGAGAAATATGTTTCGTGATGCATCCTCCTTCAATCAAGATATAGGTACATGGGATACTTCCAATGTTTCAAACATGAGAGAAATGTTTTATAGTGCTTCGTCTTTTAATCAAGGGATAGGAGGATGGAATACTTCAAGTGTCAGCGATATGTACCGGTTATTTTATAATGCGTCCGCGTTTGACCAAGACATAGGAGCATGGAACACCTCAAATGTTACCACTATGTTTGGTATGTTTTCTTATGCCTCGTCTTTTAATCAAGACATTGGAGGATGGAACACTTCCACCGTCACGAGTATGGGCCAAATGTTTATGGATGCTTTGGTTTTCAACCAAGACTTGACGCGTTGGTGTGTACAACAGATTGCGTCTGAACCTGGGGGATTTTCGTCCGGTTCCGCTTTAGAAGCGCACAATAAGCCGCTTTGGGGAGAGGCGTGTTATATATACATAGATAAAATTGAAGATTTGTATTCTATCCGCTATACCCTTGAGGAAAACTATAAACTCTCGAACAATTTGGATTTCTGTCATTCTGGCGACTACATTGACCCTCTCTCTTTCCCCGGTATAGCTGATCTTTGTAAAACTGATCCCGGCTTTTCCGGAAACGGTTGGTTACCTGTGGGAGATTCTTTGAACAGATTCACCGGGACTTTTGATGGAACCTTAAAAACTATTTCAAACTTGTATATCAACAGGTCTGTAACTGATTATGTCGGCTTTTTTGGATATACGGATTCAGGGGGGGAAATAAAAAATTTGAATTTGGCGAATGTTGATGTTACGGGAAGTAGATGGGTGGGCGGTTTGTCCGGGTACAATGCCGGGACGATCTCCAATGTTTCTGTTAAAGGAAATGTTTCCGGCACTTCAACCAGTGCCTCGGCATATCATGGAGGTTTGGTTGGAAGAAATGATGCCTCAATGATTTCCAATTCTTCTTTCGAAGGAAATATTACCTCTGCCGGAAGTCATGTTGGGGGTATTGCCGGAGAGCAAGTCTCAGGTACTGCAAAAATTGAAGACTCTTATTCCAAAGGAACAGTATCTGGTGTTAATAATGTGGGCGGTATTGTCGGGAGGATTACTAACGGCTCGCTGGTTAACAGATGTTACTCTGAAAGTAATATTTCCGGTACAACGGGGATAGGCGGGCTTGTTGGTAGTACCAGTGGATCAAGTCCTGCAATTCACCAATCCTATTCTCTTGGAGATGTTGTAGGAACCGGTAATGATGTGGGGGGAGTGATTGGGTATCAGCATTATGGTGCTATCTCCAACTCATACTCAAGAGGAAATGTTACCGGAGATCAAAATGTAGGTGGATTTATTGGAAGAACAAGTGGTCTCTCATCAACCAATTCTTATTCAACAGGCATTGTTTCTGGAAATAGCAATGTTGGAGGTTTTACGGGCAGTGGGAATTGGGGTGGATTAAGCTCTTTCTGGGACATTCAAACTTCTAATCAAACCACTTCCGCCAGAGGAAAAGGGAAAACAACCGAATGGTTGAAGAAAGATTTTTTCCAAAAGAATTCGGGGTGGGATTTCAATAGTGTCTGGA
>SLKS01000287.1 GCA_007134465.1 Kiritimatiellia bacterium
CCCCAGATGCGCATGGTCATCGGCAATTCGAACCGATTGATCAGCGCCTGTGTCACGGGCGCCGTGTACACCGATGCCAGCCCGAAGCCGGAAACGACAAGGCCGGCAATCATGCCGGTCTTGGCGGCGGGAAACCATTTGACCGCCGGCGGCGTGGCGGCGGCATAGCCGAACCCGATGCCGGCCCCGGCCAGCAAACCGAAACCGAGCACGTAGCCGAACAAGGAAGCCGTACCTGTCGTGAAACTGGCAATGATCATCCCCAACCCCACAAGCACGCCGCCGATCCTGGCCGTCAGGCTGGGCGTCAGCTTGTCCTGCATGCGACCGGCCGGCACCATGACGAGGCAGAAAACGAGGCAGGCGATCGAGTATGGCAGCGACTTGTGCGTCTCGCTCCAGCCCCAGGAATCGGGGATGGCCTTGCTCATGACGCTCCACGTGTACAGAATGCCCAACGCCAGGTTAATACCCATGCCCGCGAACGTTACCGACCAGCCCCTGTTCTTTACCGACTCGACCGCCCCCGACTCGTTGCTCATGGATTCTGGCTCCTTTTTGCGTGTATGTTATCCGTGTTATCCGTGAAATTCGTGGTCGGGCATTGGGTTGCCGGCGAAGCCCGTGTCCATGCCTTTGTCTCTATCGAAATTCATGCCATGGCGCGTTTCGCGCTTTCCACCGTGTTGTACAGCAGCATGGCGATCGTCATTGGCCCTACGCCGCCCGGAACAGGCGTGATCAGGCTCGCCTTGTCCTTGATGGCTTCGAAATCCACGTCGCCGACCAGCCGGAACCCGCTTTTCCGGCTCGCATCCTCCACGCGGTTGACCCCCACGTCTATGACCGTCGCGCCGTCCTTGACCATGTCCGCCGTGAGCGTGTTCGGTCGGCCGGCCGCCACGATGACAATATCCGCCTGCCGAGTGTGATACGCGATATCGGCCGTGCCCGTGTGGCAGACCGTCACGGTGGCGTTCGCGTTTTCCTTCTTCTGCAACAGCATGTTTGCCAGCGGTTTGCCAACGATGTTGCTGCGGCCGACGACCACCGCGTGCGCGCCGGCGATTGTGACGCCGCTGCGGGCGAGCAGTTGGATCACGCCATGCGGGGTGCAGGGCAAAAAGGCTTTTTCGCCCAGAACCATGCGGCCGACGTTCACGGGATGGAACCCGTCCACATCCTTGGCGGGATCAATGGTCAGCAGCGCTTCGGCTTCGTTCAGGTGTTTCGGCAACGGGAGCTGGACCAGGATGCCATGGATTTTCGGGTCGGCGTTCATGTTTTGGATCAGGGCCACAAGGTCGGCCTGCGTCGTGTCGGCGGGCAGCCGGTTGTCGTCGGAATACAACCCCGTTTCCGCGCAGGCGCGTTCCTTGGCGGTCACGTAGGATTGCGAAGCCGGATCTTCGCCGACGAGGATTACGCCCAGGCCCGGAACGATGCCCTGTTCCTTCAGTTGCGCCGTTTCCTTCTTGAGTTCTGCGCGGATATCGTGCGCCACCTGTTTTCCGTCAATAATCCTGGCCGCCATCGTCGCCTCCTTATGGGAGAAAGGGTTTTCGTGCCGTCGTTCGCTTGTCTTCGCGAGAAGAAAGGCGGTATAGCATCACAATTTAGTGCAGGACACAATTCTTTTCTTTGATTTCTCCCGTCAGCTTTGTCTCGGACGAGAACGTTTTTCAGCGTCATCTTTTCTGGCGAAGAAGGTATAGACGACGGGCACGAAGACGAGCGTGACGAATGTGGAACTGAGCAGGCCGCCGACCACGGCGCGGGCCATGGGCGACTGGGCTTCGCCGCCTTCGCCCAGGCCGAGCGCGAGCGGGAGCAGGCCGAAGATGGTGGTGAGCGCCGTCATGAGAATCGGGCGCAGTCGGCGGCGGCCGGCTTCCTCGACGGCCGCGCGCAAGGGCAGCCCTTCCTCGCGGCGCAGGCTGTTGGCCGTGTCCACGAGCAGGATGGCGTTGTTGACCACAATGCCCGCCAGCATGATGCAGCCGATATAGGATTGGATGTTGAAGGTGGTGCCGGTGAGAAAGAGCATGACGGTTACGCCGATGATGGCCAGCGGCACGGAAAACATGACCACGAACGGATCGCGCAGGGACTCGTACAGGCAGGCCATGACCATATAGACCAGGACAAGGGCCAGCGCCAGGCCCAGGGCCAGCTCGTTGAAGGCTTCCTGCTGTTCCTCGTAATCGCCGCCGTACACGATGGAGAATCCTTGCGGGATCGGCAGGTCGCGCAGAGCGGCGCGGATATCGGCCATGATCGAGCCGAGATCGCGTCCGGAGAAATTGGCCCGGACCATGACCACGCGTTCCTGGTTGCGGCGTTCGATCAGCGCCGGGCCGGTCGCCGATTCGGCGGACACGATGTTGCGCAGGGATACGGCTCCGCCGTCGGCGCGGGTCACGGCCAGATCCAGAATCTCGCGCAGCGGCCGGCGCTCGGCGTCCTTCAGCTTCACGCGGATGACAATTTCGTCGCCGCCTTCCCGGTACACGCCGGCGCGCGCCCCGGACAGCGCGGTTTGCAAGAGGTCCGCCACCTGGCGCACCGTGACGTTCAGCGTCTCGGCCCGGGCGCGGTCCACGCGGATGAGGCGCTCGGGAGAGCCGATCTCGCGACTGATCTGCGCATCGGTCACGCCGGGAGTCTGCTCGACAACGGCCAGCACGCGCTGGGCCAGCCGATCGGAGGTTTCCAGATCGTGTCCGCGGATTTCCACCTCCACCCGCTCGTCGCCGCCGGTCATGCGCCGCGTCAGGAAGAAGCCTTGCCCGGCCCGCACGCGCACGGTCGCGCCGGGAATGCCGCTCAGTTGGCGGCGCAGGGTGGCGGCGATCTCTTCGCTGGAGCGGCTGCGTTCCCGGCGCGACACAAGCGAGACACGCATGTTGCCCATGTGCGTTCCGCCCATGCGCCAATGTGCGCCGCCTACGCTGGCCACCATGTTGCGCAGCTCGGGGACGTTGTTCGTCACGACCGATTCGATATGGGCGAAGACGCGGTCGGTTTCGGCCAGGCGCGTGCCGATTTCCATTTCGACGTTCATGCGCACTTCGCCCTCGTCGCTTTGCGGCATCAGCTCGACCCCGATCAGCGGAATCAGCGCCAGGCTGCCGCCGAGCAGCGCCACGCAGCCGGCCAGAACCCAGCCCCGACGGGCCAGCGCGAAATGGAGAAGGTCCTTGTAGACGTTTTCCACATGCGCGAATCCACCATTTCTTTGCGGCGGGCGTCGGTCGGGTTGAGGTCGGCTTCCGTCGGCCGGTTCGACACGCAGAAACTTGGAGGCCAGCATCGGGATCAGGGTCAGGGCCGCCGCCAGCGAGCAGAGCAGCGCGAAGCTCACCACATAGGCCAACTGCCGGAACATGATGCCGGCCATGCCGCGCACGAATATGAGCGGCAAAAACACGGCCAGGGTTGTCAGCGTGCTGGCGACAATGGCGCCGCCCACTTCGCCGGCTCCCACAATGGCCGCCTGGCTGGCGTTGTCGCCCGTCCGGCGGCGGCGCCAGATGTTCTCGAGCACGACAATGGCGTTGTCGAGCAGCATGCCCACGCCGAGCGCCAGCCCGCCCAGCGTCATCAGGTTCAGCGTGAACCCGCCGAAATAGATGACGACGAACGTGGCCACAATGGACAGAGGAATCGCCACGCCGATAATGGCCGTGCTGCGGCCGCTGCGCAGGAACAAAAACACCACCGCCAGGGCGAACAGGCCGCCGTACAGGGCCGCCGATCGCACGGCCGCGATCGAACGCTGAATGAAGTCCGAGGTGTCAATGATGGGCGTCAGCCGAATCTGGGGCATGTCGCGGTTGATGCGCTCGACTTCGGCCAGAACCCGGCGGGCGACCTCCACCGTGTTCACGCCCGACTGCTTGTTGATGGAGACGCGTACGCCAGGCACGCCGTTCACGCGCACGATCCGGCGCACGCGCTGCCAGTGGTCGCTCACGACCGACACGTCGCCGAGTCGGATCGGCACGCCGTCGCGCAAGACCACGGTCGTGTCGCGCAACTCGTCCAGACTGCGAAACTCGCCGGGCGTACGCAACGTGATTTCATGGCTGCCCTCCTCGATCGAGCCGGCAGGCAGCGTGATGTTGGCCGCGCGAATGCGCTGCACGATCTGGTCCAGCGGCAGGCCCAGTTGCGAAAGCCGGTCGGGATCAATGTCCACGTGGATTTCCCGCTGCAAGCCGCCCCAGACATCGAGGGCGGCCACGCCGGGCACGCGTTCGATCCGATGCTTGATCTCCTCGTCGATCAGCCGACGCAACTGAATGGGGTCGAGCCGGCTGGCCGCGCCCAGAATAATGATGGGGAAAGCGGCTGGATCGAATTTGCGCAGGGCGGGCCGCGAGGCGTCGTCCGGCAGACGCGGGATGACACGGTCGAGCCGGTCGCGAATGTCGTTGGCGGCGGCATCCAGATCGGTGCCCCAGGAGAAAGTGACGCGCACGTTGCTGCTGCCTTCGCCGGATACGGAGGTTACATCCTCGACGCCGGGCACGGCGGCCATGGCCTCTTCGACCGGGCGGGTGATGAGCTCCTCGACCTCTTCGGGGCTGGCGTTCTCGTAGGTGGTGGTGATGCTCAGCGTCGGCATCGTGATGTCCGGCATCAAATCCACGGGCAGGCGCGACAGCGAGATGCCGCCCAGAATGACGACGATCAGCGCTGCCATGGTCGTGAACACGGGCCGTTGCACGCAAAATCGGGTGGCATGCATGGGATTACCTTTTCCTGTCGCCGCGCGGGCTGTCTTTTCTGTCGCCGGCCGACGGCAGAGCGATCGCCGCGCCATCCTCGAGCAGATGGTGGCCCAGCGTAATCGCCAGGCCCTCGATGGCCGGGTCCAGAACCTCGACAAGCAATGGCGTCATGATTCCGGTTTCGATCGGTACGAAACGCGCGGTTTCGGTCTCGACATCCGCAAGAAATACGCCCTGTTGGCCGTTGCGGCGCGCCAGCGCCGCCCGCGGCGCGACCCGCGCGTTCTCGCGTTCGGAAAAGCGGATGCCGACCCGCGCGAACATGCCGGGCGCCAGCAGGTTGTCGGCGTTGTCCACCTCGATTTCGACCCGCGCATGCCGCGACCGCTCGTCGAGCGCCGGCGCGCGCCGGGTCACGCGGCCGATAAAGGTTCGGTCCGGATGCGCATCGCTGCGCACGCGGGCGGCTAGCCCCGGCGCCATGGCGGGAAAATCGCGTTCGATCACATGGACGACCGCCACCAGCGAACGGGTGTCCACGATCGAAACGACGGGATCGTTCGCGCGCAGCAGGGCGCCTTCGTCGGCAAAGCGTTCGGCCACGTATCGGACCCCGTCGCCTTCCCATGCGGCATGGAGCCGCGTATAGCCCAACCGCGTTTCCGCCGCCGCCAACGCCGC
Organism: Kiritimatiellia bacterium; assembly: GCA_007134465.1. Lineage (GTDB taxonomy): Bacteria > Verrucomicrobiota > Kiritimatiellia > UBA8416 > SLMC01 > SLMC01. The sequence goes on from SLKS01000287.1 coordinate 5,418, forward strand.
CGCGCGCTGGCGAATCTGGGCGCGCGCCACCTCGACCCGCGCCTCGGCCGCCCGATGCCGAGCCCGAACCTCTTCCAGTTGCGCGTCGGATGCGATCCGCTCGCGATGCAGGTACTGCAGCCGCCGCCAGTCGCTGGCCGCCGCCTCCAGCGCGCTTTCCGCCTCCTGTGCCGCGGCGCGCGCCACATCGAGCTCCGCTTGCGTCTGGGCGACCTGTTGCGCGTATTCCTCGCTGTCGAGGATCGCGACAAGATCGCCGTTGCGCACCTCGTCGCCAAGATCCTTCAGCAGCCGTTCCAGCCGGCCCGACGCCTTGGGCGCCAAAACAAAACGGGAACGCGGCAGCAGCGTTCCGACAAATTCCGCTTCCTCGAAAATCGTTTCGGTTCGAACCGGCTCCACCACTACCGCCACCGCGCGCGCGCCGCCGCGGGACGGCGGAGCCGCCCGCTCCGCCACGCGCCGATACGCCGTCCATCCCGTTGCGCCTGCCACGGCCAATGCCGCCCCGATCGCCATCGCCTTGCTTGCGTTCATATCCTGCCGTCCGCCCTTCGCGTTAGTGCCTTAATCCCGCATTGCTGCGTCAAAAAAAAGAAAAATTGGGTGGACGACTACGGCGATCCCGACGCGCTTCGCGGTCGGGACGGATTACGATAGAGGAGAAAATCGTCCGCCGTAATCGTCGCTGTCACGTCCTGATTTCCGTTGGTCAAATCTTTGTCGCCAACCGTTGGCCGACACGCTTTGCACAGGGCAATCGAAGCAGTTTACGGCAACGTTTACGGTGGAGTTAGTTTCGATGCGGTTGACGGAATAGTTTACGGAACAGACAAGATTGCCACGCCTCTTCCTCCAACGCAAACTGCCTCGTAAACACCGCCGATTCCAGCTCCGTCGTCACCTTTGCCGTAAACTTCAGCGATCCCCGCCTTAAACCCTTTCCCTTTCCGCTTCCGACGGCGCCCCGGCTTCCATCCATGCCCGCACGCCGCGCAGGCCGGCCAAGGCGAATTCCGCCACTTGCGCCGCTATGGGCTCGGCCTGATTGCCGGCCAGGCCTCGCCGACAAAGCGCGCCGCCGCCCACGCGCCGTCTCGCATTCAGAAACGCGTACAGGCTCAGCACATTCGCCATGCCGCATTGCACATGCCGAGCCGTCGCGTTCGCCCCCAAAAGGGCCGCTATAGCCGTTTCAAGCTTCTGACGTCCCGGCCGCAAATACGCGTCCCGCAGTTCGCCGAAGATCGGCGAGGGATGCGGCATCTCGTGCGCGACCAGCTTCAAAAACCAGCCGTTCGGCCCCTCGTCCAAGATCGCCAACACCCGCGAACGAATCAGCGCGCGCAACCAGATCTCGGGAAGCTCAACATCCAATTCCGGAACCGGATAGGCCGAATCCGTCAACGCGTGTGTGTGTTGCCACACGGCACGATACAATCGATCCTTCGCCCCGAAATGATAGTTCACGGCCGCAATATTGGCCTTGGCCTCGGCGCAAATCTCGGCGACGGTTGTGTCGCGGAACCCTTTCTCCGCGAACAGTCGGCAGGCACAACGAAGGATTCGCTCTCTCGTACACGTCTCGCCCATGATGAAACAAACGTTTCAAACGGGCGTTTTATTGTCAAGCGCGGTTTTCGGGGCGGAATTCGAGCGGGACGACGAGGACGGGACATGGCGCGTGGCGGACCACTTTTTCCGCGACATTGCCGAACAGGAACTTGCCGAACGCGGAGTGGCCGTGCCGGCCCAGAACAATCAGGTCCACCGCCTGCTCTTCGGCATATTCGAGGATGCGGGCGTAATCCTTGCCGATGCGCATGGCGACATGAAAGGTCGCATGTTCGGGCACGAGCGGACGGTAATCGCGGGCGATGGCTTCGTCAATGTCGCGCTTGGCTTTTTCGTCCACGTTTTCGACTTCGTAGATGTAGGTCTTCCAGAATTGGGCTTCGGGTTCCGGAATGACATGCAGCAGGTGTAAATGGCAATCCGGGCGGCGCAGCGCCATGTCGGTGGCGAACCGGAACGCGTGCAGCGCGTTTTCCGAAAAATCGGTGCAGAACAGGAGCTTGGTATAGGGGCTGGGCGGCAGTCCGGCATTGGGCTGGGTCATGGTTTTCTCCAAGGGTTTCATTTCATCAGGCCGGGCAGCCACAGCGAAAGTTGCGGGAACGCGATCAGCAGAATGGCGGCCAGGATCAGCGCGCCGAGAAAGGGGAGCGCGCCGCGAAAGACTGTTTGCAGCGGCACGTCCCGTTCCATGCCGCTGACGACATAGACGCAAACGCCGACCGGTGGCGAGATCACGCCCATTTGCGTGACGATCACCACGATGACGCCGAACCAAACGGGGTTGTAGCCGAGGCCGATGATCACGTCGAAGAAGATGGGGATGGTCAGCAGGATCAGGGCGAGCGCATCCACGAAGCAGCCGGCGAGCAGATAGAACAGGATAATCAGCGCCATGATCGCCCAGGGCGGCAGCGGCAACCCGCCGAGCCAGGCGGCGAGCGTGAAAGGAATGCGCGTGATGGCCAGGAACCGGCCGAAGATCATGGCGCCGGCCACAATGACAATAACCATGCAGGATGTGCGCACCGTTTCGCGCAGGGCCTGGAAGAACGCTTTTCGGGTCAGCCGCTTGCGCGCGGCGGCGACGACGATGCTGCTTAAGGCGCCGATCGCAGCCGCTTCCGTGGGAGTGAAATAGCCTGCGAACATTCCGCCCATAACCACGAAAAAGATGATCAGCGTTTCGGATACGCCCGTCAGCGAAGCGAATTTTTCCTTCCAGGATGACGGCGGCGCCGCCGGACCCAGATGCGAACGCAGTCGGCAATGGACGTAGATGGTCAGGCAGAACAGGCCGGCAACGAGAAGGCCGGGCACAATGCCGGCCAGAAACAGCTTGCCGATGGACTGTTCGGTCATGATGGCGTAGACGATGAAGACGACGCTGGGCGGAATGAGCATGCCCAGGCTGCCGCCGGCCGCCACCGAGCCGCTGGCCAGTTCCATGTCGTAGCGGTAGCGCCGCATCTCGGGAATGGCGACGGTCGCCATGGTCGCCGCCGTGGCCGGGCCGGACCCGCAAATCGCCCCGAACGCCGTGCAGGCGCCGACCGTCGCCATGGACAGTCCGCCCGGCAACGGCCCCAGCCAATGATAGGCGGCTTTGTAGAGCCGCCTACTGATCCCGGCATGAAAGGCGATCTGCCCCATCAGAACGAACAGAGGGATGACCGTGAAACTGTAGTTGGAAAACGTATCGTACAGATTGGCCGACACCATGCTGAAGGCGGCCTGCGGGGTTGTGATCAGTGCGAACCCGAACACGCCGACCGCCGCCATGGCAAAGCCGACCGGCATGCTGGCGACCAGCAGCGCCAGCAGAATGGCGATGCCCAAAATACCGACTTGCAAAGGGCTCATGGCTTGATCATCGTCGTTCCGGGATGGAGCAGGTTGTACAGAATCACGCCAACGGTCGTCGCCGAACAGAGCGCGATCAGAAACGGCACCCAGAATACGGGCCATTGCAGCGTGGGCGTGACTTCGCCGCTGGCGCGCAGCGAAAGGCCGTACCGTACGCTTTGCCAGGCCACGAGCGCGAACAGCGCCATGCCCAGGCCGCGCACGATGGCGTCTACGCCAATACGACCGCCACGGCCGAGCTTATGGAAGAAGTATTCGATGGCCACGTGCCCTTTAATGGCCGTGGTGTAGGGAATGGCGCAGGCCACGGCCACCGCGCCGGCGATCCGGACCATGTCGAACGTGCCGGTCACGGGCCGGTACAGTGTGCGCAGAACGACATCCAGCGCCGTGATCAGCATCATGAAGACCACGGCGGCGGCCGAGACCCAGGCCAGCGCGATCACCGTATTGCGCAAGACGACGATCGCCGGATTCTGCCGAAAGCGAATCATAATCGCTTGCTTTGGGGCTAGCGCGCGGCCGGTTGCGCCAAGCGCGCCTGGATGTCCTGCAAAAAGGCGCGGCCCGGCAGGCCGGCGGCTTCGGCGGCTTGCGCGTATTCCTCGAGAATGTTCTCTACCGCCTTGCGCCAGGCGACGTGTTCTTCGGCGGGCAAGGCGATGATTTCACGGCCGAGTTCCTCCACGAACTCGCGGCCTTCCTTGTCGGCCTGGTCCCAGGCTTCGCCGTGCCTGTCCACCCATTCGGCGCTGACGGCCGTGACGATTTCCTGGAGGTCCGCAGGCAGCTTGGCCCAGGAATTCTTGTTCATGACCACGAACATGGCGGTGGTGTAGCCGATAACGGACGTATCCGTGACCGATTCGATCACTTCGCCCTGTTTCCAGCCCTTGAGCGTTTCGATCGGGCACAGGGTCGCGTCCACGATGCCCTTTTGCAGCGCCTCGTAGGTTTCGGGCTGCGACATGGCGACGGGCACGCCGCCCAGACTTTCGACGATCTTGGCGGACAGGCCCGTACCGCGAATTTTCATGCCCTTGACGTCGGCCAGCGCGCGGACCGGCTTGCGCGAGGCCAGGATGCCGGGGCCATGCGCGTGAATGTACAGCAGATGCGTATCCTGGATTTCCGCCGGCTGGTATTTCATGGCCAGCTCGGTGGCGATTCGCGTGGCCGTTTTGCCGTCCGGATAGCCCATGGGCAGATCAAGCCCCTCCAGCAGCGGGAAGCGGCCGCGGGTATAGGCGAAACAGCTCATGCCGATATCGGAGATGCCGTTCACGACGCCATCGTAGCATTGCGCCGCCGGCGTCAGCGTGCCGCCGGGGAACAGCGTGATTTTGACTCGGCCGTCCGTTCGCCGCTCGACCTCTTCGGCCCAGGCGGCGGCCGTCTGCGCCTGAATATGGGAAGCCGGGAAGAAAATGCTGTAGGTCAGCTCGATCGGTTTCGCCTCCCCTTCCGGTCTCGGCTCGCGCCGACAGCCAACCGCGAACAGAACCGCGCAGAACAGAACGAACAGCCAGCCGAACACCGCCTTGCCAAACGCACGCATACCCATGATCGCCTCTCCTTTCGCCGACAGATTCCCACAACGATTCGGACAAGCTATCCGATGCCGCTGGCCAGAGCAAGCCAAAAAACGAGAAAAACAAGCTAACGTTTTAAACGTTGACAAGCCTAACGTTTTAAACGTTAATGACCGCCATGAATGTGATGGATGTCAATCGGGCCTTGGCGGCGGGCGATGTTCGCTCGACAGGCGTTCTGCCGAAGGTGGATGCGCTGAGTCGGCAATCGGCGATATTCACGGTAGATTTCGGACTCCCGGAATTGCCTTGCGACTCTGGACTTCTCGTCATTCGCGGCGCCAGACAATATGGCAAAAGCACGTGGTTGCAGCAGCAGATTCATCGGACGATCACGGAATACGGACCCGGTTCAGCTTTTTATCTCAACGGCGACGAGATTCGCAATCAGGAGGAATTGGAGCAATCCCTGAACATGCTGGCCGGCATGTTTTCCAGCAAAGCGTCGGTCCGGCGTATATTTATTGACGAGATTACCGCGATCAAGTCTTGGGAGCAGGCGCTGAAACGGTTGCTGGATCGCGGCGAGCTTTCAAGGGTGTTGCTTGTGACCACCGGCTCGAAGGCCGCCGATTTGCGGCATGGTGCGGAACGCCTGCCGGGCCGGAAAGGGAAACTGGCGCGGACCCAGTACTTGTTCACGCCGTTATCTTTCCGCGCGTTTGCCGATGCCTGCCGCGACTGCTTGCCGAAAGAGGACCTTCTGCCTGCCTACCTGATTTCCGGCGGGTCGCCGCCCGCCACGCTTTCGCTTCGTGAACAGGGGGTCATTGCGCCGTATGTGATCGAAATCGTTCGGGACTGGGTGTACGGAGAATTTGCCAGGACCGGTCGTTCGCGCGAGCTGTTGCTAGGCGTTCTTCAATGCCTGTATCGTTTCGGCGGCGCCCCGACGGGGTTCGCGAAAATCGCTCGCGAGGCGGGCATGGCGAACAACACGGTCGCCGCAGGATATATCGAACAGTTTGGCGATTTGCTTTGCGTTGCCAGTGGCCGGGCTTGGGACGCGGCGGCCAAGCGCGCGAATCGGCGGCGCCCCTGCAAGTTTCATTTCATCAATATGCTGGCGGCTATCGCCTGGCATCCCGCCCGCATTCGCCGGCCAGCCGACTTTCACTCGTTGTCGGCCTCGGATCGGTCCATCCTTCTGGAGTGGGCCGTCGCTCAGGAATGCTGGCGCCGGGCGGCCATTGCCGGCGCCGACATTCCGGAACGCATGTGCTACTGGAAGACCGATCGGCACGAGATAGACTTCGTTCTCGGCGAGGATCAGTTCATCGAGGTCAAGAACGGGCGCACCGGCCCTCTCGATTTCGGATGGTTCGCGTTATCGTTCCCCAAGTCGCAATTGCTTGTTGTCAGCGCATCGCGCTTCGAAACCGACGCGGTTAAAGGAGTTACGCTCTCGGATTTCCTGCTGGACATGCGTTTTCCTTAGGAAATCAGCGCCACCGGTGGAACCGGTGGCAGGAGGAAGGCCCTTAAGGCGGGCTTCGCCCGCAACCCAATTTCATTTTGTCACCATGAAGGGCATGAAGAGCGTGAAGGAAGCCGAACAAATAAATTCTTTCCTTTGACAACACCGCCAGCGGGGCAATATCGCCGCCCGTTTGATTTTTCACCGAACCTTTTTCCCGATTCTGTCAGCATAGGGTAGACGGAAGCGCGTTGCCTATGGTAAACGGTCATGTCATGCGAACGGAAACCGATCAGGAACTGCTCGACAGCTATGTCGCCTCCGGCGACGAGTCCGCGTTCGCGGAACTGGCGGCGCGGTACGGTCCGATGGCGTATCGCACGTGCCGACGCGTGCTGGGCAACGACCACGACGCCGAAGACGCGACGCAGGCGGCGTTCCTCGTGCTCGCCCGCAAAGCCGGCCAACTGCGGAGGAAAGGACGCATGAACGGCTGGCTGCATCGCGTGGCGCGCCTGACGGCGCTGGAGGCGCTGCGCAAGCGCGCCGGCGCCGAACAACGGGCGGCCCAGGCGGCTTTCTGGCAGGAGAACCTGCCGGAAGACGTATCGGAGGCGGACCGGGAAGCGCTGCTGCGGCATGTGGACGCGGAGCTCGACGGCTTGTCCGGCGCGCTGCGCGAGGCGGTGGTGTTGCGCTACTTGCGCGGGTTCGGCGAGCGCGAAGCCGCCGTTCAGGCCGGCTGTCCGCTGGGCACGATGAAGCGCCGCGCCAGCGAGGGGCTTGCGCAGTTGCGCAAGCGCCTGGCGAAGCGCGGGGTTGCGCTGGGCGCGTCCGCGCTGGCCGCGAGCCTGGCGCGCGAAGCGTCGGCGGCCGTGCCGGAAACGCTGCTTCCGTCCCTGTTGGCGACCGTGCAATCTGTCGCGCCCGCAGCGGGCGCGGCCGCGGGCGCCTCGACAACGGCA
>SLKS01000148.1 GCA_007134465.1 Kiritimatiellia bacterium
GGAGGCTGACGCTAACTCAATACTGTATTGACTATTTCAACAGTTGCTTGTTTTTTGCTTGCTTTTTTTCGCCGTTTCCCACACCTTTACCGCCATAAACAGGAATCAAGGTGAACGGTACGACAAACGGGTGGAGAAGCGCAACATGAAACGCAAAGGCTATCTGTTCCGGCGCGGCAAGAAGGGAACCTGGCAAGTTCAGATTGTGGTTGATGGCGAGACCATCACCAAAAGCACCGGCACCACATCGAAACGGGAGGCGAAAAAGTTTCGCGATGAATTCATCCGGCCCTATGCGCTGGGGGACATGCGCGACACACTTGCGAACATCAAAGGCCGGTTGACGGCGACCGAGACCGAACTTGCCAATGCAGAAGCCGAACGCAGCAGCCCGCCGCTCTCCGTGGCGCACGCCTGGGAGGCTTATGAACGCGCGGGCAACCGTCGCGAAATCGGTGCCATGACCATGAAGAATTATGTTTCCTACTGGGAAGCTTTTTCCGGTTGGATAACATCGAAGCACCCCAAGGTCACGGCCGTCCGCGACGTAACCTTTTCGATATGCGAAGATTACTGGCAACACCTGATCGGACAAAAGCTGACTGGCCGGACATGCAACGCGCATCGGGCCTTCCTGCGCTCTTTCTGGAATGTCCTTTCCGACAAAGCAAATCTGTCAAGCAATCCCTGGGCTAAGATCGCAAAGCGAGACGAACACCCGCAAGGGCGACGGCCCTTGACTGTCGAGGAACTGCGCTCCGTATGCCGCACGGCATCCGGGGAGCTCCGTCTTCTCTTGGCCTTCGGCCTTTATCTTGGCTGCCGCATGGGAGACGCGGCTTGCATGGATTGGGGTTGTCTGGACATGGTGCGCCGGGAGATACGCTATATTCCGCGAAAAACCGCCCGGAAGAATCCCGACCCGCTATTGATACCAATGCACCCAGAGCTTTTCGCGATTCTTTCCGAAACGCCATCCAGAAAGCGCAAGGGCTATGTTTGTCCAGAAATGGCCAAACGCTACGCAAGCCGCGGAGCCGACGGAGTATCAGACGTGGTTCAAAAGCATTTTAAGGCCTGCGGCATGGATACGACCGGAGAGCGCACTGGTGCAGGCGTTCGTCGCCGCGTGAGCGTCGGATTCCATAGCCTGCGACACTCGGCCGTTTCGATGCTACGCGATGCCGGAGCGGCCCAATCCATCAGTCAAGCCATAGTCGGCCACTCTTCGGCAGAGGTTCACGCGCTATACTCGCATGCCGACGCCGCTGCCATGCGCAGGGCTGTGGACACACTTCCCGCCGTTCTGTCTGAAAACGCTGTTGCAGCCCTGCCCCCCTCCGAAACCGACATGCCCCCCACCCCACCCGTCCTCGTCAAGATCAGACGGCTTGCGGAGAGCATGAACGGCAAGACGTGGAAGAAGAACCGCGACGAGATACTGAAGCTCGCGCAGGGCGAAGGCGCAAAGACGTAGGCGCAACCGGTATTCTCCTGCTGTAGCCGCACAGAAACTCCGGACCCTCCCGCCGTCCACCGATGACCCGGCCAAGGCTTGAGCCCAAACCGCCGGACCGAAACTCCGGCCACCCCACCCCACTAAATTTCCGCCGAAAACCGGTCATAACCTAAGGAGCGGCATACCGCCGACTCCGGGCCCCCACAAGGCCCGCAACCCTAGTAAAAGGGGCGCGGGACCGCGCCCGGAGGTTACGTTATGAGTCCGGAATCGGGATTATTGCTGATGGAAGCCGTGCCCGCAATTACTGCGGCGATCTACAGGAACGCGAGACCGCAGGGCTCCGAAACCCGCGCAGAGCTGGCGCACGACGCTATCTGCCAGGCCGCTAGAATGGTGGAGAGCTGCGAATCACGGGGCCGGCCCGTGATCCCCGTGAGCGTGGCGTACTACGCCGTACAGGCCTCTAAAACCGGCCGGCGTTTCCACTCCAACGGATCGAGCTGCGCCATGTCCGAACGCGCCATGGCCCAAGGCCGGTCTTGCTTGGTTTCGACAGTGGAAAGAATAGCGCCATCGAGCCCGGACGGCTTGAGCTTCGGCGACGTCATTGCCGACCCCAGGCCGGATCCGGCAACAGCGGCGGCAACTAATCTGGACTGGCAGGAGGTCGAGTCCAGGCTCGATGCCAGAACCCGAGAAGTCGTAACAGCGACAGCGTTCGGAGAGCCGGGCCGGAGCATTGCGGCCAGGCTGAAAGTCACCCCGGCTATGATCGTTCACCTGAAGCGCAAGGCCGCGGCGGTGCTGCAACAGGCCTGGGGCTGCGCTGGACTGGAGGACGCGTTGATCCCGGAGCCGGCGTGGAGGCGCCGAGTGGCCTGAAAAGGCAGAGGGGAACTCCGGGTTTTGCCGGGGTTTCCTTTAGGGGTTGGAGATGGCTTGGGGTTCCGTACCCATCAGCACGCCTGTTTTGCCGTAGCCCCCTCTGCGGAGAAGACCAGGATACCCCGCCTCCGGCAAAGGCTACGGGCGGGCAAGCACAAAACGAAAGCCGTGGTTGTAGAGGCGATGCGAACCGAGGCCGACGACGCGGTAGGAAACGCGCAGGGTGTCCTGATAGGCGTTGCGCCAGGACGCGCCGCGCCACGCGCCAAACCTACCGCCGCTGCTGTCGCTGGCGCAGGCCTCCCACACGTTACCGCCAACACCGTGCAGTCCCCATGGATTCGCCCATAGCTTGTCCACCGGAGCAGTGACGGGAAATCCACTTGTGTATCCTTCAATTCGATCGGGATAATTCACCGCCATTCCGCTCGGCGGCGGCCACTGGTTGCCCCAAGGATATTCCCTGTTGTCCCCGCATCGCGCGTAAGTCTCCCATTCACGTTCGCTCGGCAGCCTGTACCTTGCGCCGCCCAGCAACTCCCTGTCCTGCTGCGTCAGCCATTCCGCATACGATTTGGCGTCGTCGAAATTCACGTACACCACAGGCTGCCGGTCGCCGTTCAGGCTATGGCCTTCAAACTCTTGGCTGCTGTGGTTCGGCTCCTTCTTGCGGTACTCGGCATTCGTGACCTCGTACTTTCCCACCCACATCCTGATCCGCGGGATCCACACGAACTCCATGCCTGTTGCCGGCGAGGTCCAGTTCCGGCCTTCGACAGGTCCCTTGCGGTCGCCGGCTTTCGGCTCGGCCTCGTCGGACCGGGTTCCGCAGCCCTGCGCCATAAGCATGGCGGCCAGACCCAGCCCGAGAGCAATTGATTTCCGGACCCGTTCCTCTTTCATCGCGTCGCGCTTCCGTTCTTGAGTTCGGCTTCCATATCCAAGGCTGACTGAACCCTACCGAATCCGGACCGCGACGACAACCCCTAAAGAAACC
>SLKS01000219.1 GCA_007134465.1 Kiritimatiellia bacterium
CCCTCTCTTCTTTCCTCCCCGTCCTCGTTCTTCCTCCTGTTACTCTTCCGCGCTTTCCGTGTTTTCCGCGGTAGAAATTCTTCCGGTTTCAGGTTTCCGCACTCCGCCCTTCTCTTCACCGCGCTCCCCGGCTGACATTGGTGATCCAGGCGGCGATGGCGCGCGGGTTTTCCTCGGCCAGTCGCGCGACCCCGTCGAAGGTGGGTTCGATCTGGACGCCGCCCACGTTAAGCATGCCGCCGAACTCTTCGGACCCGCTCTCCGGCAGCGCGCCGGCAGGCGCGCCCAGCTCGGCGCGCTCGACCATAAGCGAAGCCAGTGCGCGCCGACTGAACAGCCAGACAATCAGCAGGATCAGGCCGCCGACCAGCCAGCGGCCGATGCCGAAGGCGAACGCGGGCGGCGCCTGCCACCAGGGCGCTTGGGCAACGGTCTCGGGTTCCGCAGCCGGAAACGGCATTTCCACAACTTCAATGGCATCCGAACGTTCGGCCGAGTCCACAAACCCAACGGCGTTTCTGACCATGTTCGCAATCCGTTGCAACTCCACTTCGGAGCGAGGCTCGGCGGCGGCCGCCACCGACACGGCCACGGAAAGCCGCTGCACGCGGGCGCCCTGGCGCACCGTATGTTCCTGCCCGCTCGGCACGCGGTATTGCGTGTTGATGTCTTCCCGCTTGCGCTTGCTCATCGGCTGCTCGACGGTCATGCGGGCCGGATCGCCCACCGGCACCTGAACAAACGGCGCGATTCCCGCGCCCGCGCCCGGTCCCGGTTCGCTGCTCGTCTCGGTGGAAATCGTCTCCCCGATCACGACACGGCTTTCCGTATCCAGCGTTTCCCGCCGCTTTTCGACCCGACTGAAATCCAGCGTGGCGCTCACCCGCACCAGGGAACGGCCAGCGCCCAAGGCGACATCCAGCATCTCCTGCGCCTTGCGCTCCAGCAATTCCTCGTACTTGACCTGGATTTCCCACTGGTCCGAAGCCGCCTCCATGCCCTCTTCCTGCGCCGCGCCCCGGGCCAGCAACCGCCCGTGCTGATCCGTTACCGCGATCGCCGTCGCCGTCAGCCCCTCCACCGATCCGGCCACAAGCTGCTGGATGCTGCGCACCTGGGCGCCCGACAGCGTTTCGCCGTCGGCCACCGTGAGCATAATGGAGGCCTTGGCCATTTTTTCGGCTTCCGTCGCAAACAGCGAGCGTTGCGGCAGCACCAAGGTCACGCGACTGGAACGAATGCCCGACATGGCGTTGATGGTGCGTTCCAGCTCGCCCTGCAACGCGCGTTGATAATTGATACGCTGCGCGAAATCCGTCAATCCGAATTTCGGCTGCTCGAACAGCTCGAATCCGGCCGACGAATCCTTGAGAACGCCTTCCGAAGCCAGCAGAAGCCGGGCGCGGTACACATCCTTGGCCGGCACCAACAGAGAACGTCCCGAATCGCGCAGCCGCACGGGAATGTTTTCGTCCTCGATCCGTTCCTGTGCCGCCGCGGCATCCTCGAGCGACAGATTGGCATACAGCAGGCGGTAATCCGGACGCGCGCTCCAGGCAAGCAGCCCGGCCATCAGCGCCACCGTCGCCACCAGCGCCAGCACGATGCTGACTTTCTGATTAACGCCGAAATGCCGCCATATGCTGCCCAACTGACGGCCGACAACGCTCAATGATCCCGCCATGATTCCCCCCTACGGGCTAAATGACGAATGACGAATGACGAAGGGCGAATGACAAACAAAATGGATTGCCGGAAACCATCGCCATTCATCATTCCGCATTCATCCTTCATCATTCTCTCCGCCATTCATCCCTGCATCTTGATCAGTTCCTGATAGGCTTCCATCAGCTTGTTGCGCACCTGCATCATGAGGTCGAAGGCGATGCCGGCCTCTTCCATTTTAATGGTCACATCGTGCACGTTGGTCGTTTCGCCGGTGGCCAGGCCTCGAATGGAGGCATCGGCATCCTTTTGCAGCGTATCCACATGACTGACAAGTCCCTGCAACAGATTCTTGAAGGAATCGTCCGGGGCCTGCGTTTCGCCGGGCCCTTTGGGCGCCGACGAGACAAGCGCGCCGGATTCGTCAATGTGCGGGAATTGCAAGCGTGCGGGCAGATCGAAGCGAGCAGGATCGAGCGGCATGTTCATTTGGAGATCCCCAGAGCCTGTTGAGCCATGTTTTTCGCGATTTTAATGGCGGCCAGATTGGCTTCGTAGGCTCGCGAAGCGCTCATCATGTCCACCATTTCCTCGACCGTGTTGACATTGGGCATGGAGACGTAGCCATCGGCATTGGCATGCGGATGACCGGGCCGATACACCTGTTTGGGCGGGCGCTTGTCCAGCGCGATGCGCTCGATGCGGACCCCGGCCAGTTCCCGGCGCGCCCCCCCCTGCCCCAGCGCCTGCTGGAGCTGCGCGGAAAATACGGCCTCGCGCCGACGGAAAGGTTTGCCGTCCGGCCCGGTTGTCGCGCCGGCATTGGCGACATTGCTGGCAATGATTTCCATCCGCCTAGCTTGCGCGTCCAGGCCGCTGGCGCTGATGTTCAAGGCGGGCATAAACGAAAGAGCGTCCGGCATGGCTATCTCCTCCCGTTGATGGCGGCGCGAATGGTGGCGTATTTGCCGGCCAGCGCCTTGGCGGACACCCCATACAACAGGGAATTTTCGTTCAAGGCGCCCATTTCCCGGTGCAGGGACACGCTGTTGCCCTGCCCGTCCAGCGGCGCGGAGCGGTCGGGCTTGATCTGCGGCTGCACGGCGGCGATGGCCGCCGTATCGTTCTTGCCGATCGCCTCGGCCAGCGCGTCGCGAAACGCCACATCCTGGCGCCGAAACCCCGGCGTTGCCGCATTGGCCAGATTATGGGCCAGCACCTCGTGGCGCAAGGCCGACACGTCCATCATCTTCTTCAAAACGCCGAGCGTTGGGTCCATGACCAAGCCTTTCTTCGGGTTCGGGCACGAAAGAAAGCAAGGCGTATGCCACAAGCGGGTGAAAAATCGGCCTTTCCGGGCCGATGCGGACTTGTCTTCGCCCGAATCGGGATCGAAAGCCTTTTCATCGGGCATCGTAATCGTCGCCCGTACGCGTTGACCGAAACAAGGGAAGAATCGGTGGACGCGTACGGGCGACGATTACGGATTACGTGTGACAGAAGCCCGCCTGCAACGCTGTAGCACTGCGGGCAGGTCGTCCCCCGTAGTCGTGTCACGTCCTGATTTCCGTTTGTCACCTCTTTGTCGCCAACCGTTGGCCGACACGCTTTGCACAGGGCAATCGAAGCAGTTTACGGCAACGTTTACGG
>SLKS01000045.1 GCA_007134465.1 Kiritimatiellia bacterium
CGAATTCGATCGTCTACGGAGACGTGGAGATTGGCGACGGGGCTTTGGTGCTGGCGAATTCGGCGGTTACGCCGGGCACGCGTATCGGTCCCGACGAAATGTGGGGGGGGAATCCGGTTCGAAAGGTCAGGGACATTCGCCCCGGCGAATCGGCATGGCAAGAGCGCGAACGTAAATGCCAAGCGATGCACGCGCCTGTCTTCGCGCAAGCGCAGGAGCCGTGAAGGTGGAAAGAGTCGCAACCGGCAAGCGGTTCCCTCATGAGATTCTTTGTGAACGGCGTAATGCAGTTGACTGTTTCGCTGCGATCGGTTTGAAACGTTAAATTGTTTCTGTTGCGGAAAGCGAGGCCATATGCACAACAATTCCCATGTTTTCATAATTCTTCGTGTCCTTCGCGCTCTTCGTGGTGAATGAACTGCCGAATCCAGGTTGAATGGGCCAGAAATCGGGAACGGGAGCCGAAGGATCATGACTATCGCGAACGCGACAGCAACGGATGCGGACATCTCCGATGCGGACCTGTTGCGCCGCTATGTGGCGCGCAACGACACGGCCGCCCTGGAAACGCTGTTCGTACGCCATGCCGACATGGCCTATCGCGCCGCGTTGCGCGTGACCCGTCACGCTGCCGATGCCCAGGACGCCGTGCAAACCGCTTTCGTCAAGATCATGCGCGACGCATCGAAATGCCCGGCCGACGGGAGTGTCAAGGCTTGGCTTGCGCGTGTCGTCATCAATGCCGCGAAGGACATGATCAAGCGTTCGGTGCGGCGCAGAAACCGAGAAGAAACCGTCGCCGCCGAGCTGGATTCTTTTGCGAAGGATACCGCTCTCGAACAAGATGCCGATCATGCGGACATGCTTCCAAAAATGCTGGAACGGCTTCCGGAGCGCTATCGCATGCCCGTCTGGTTGCATCACGGGGAAGGGCTGTCCTTTACCGAAGTGTCGCATGCGCTGGCCATACCGACGGACACCGTCCGCAAGCAGGCAAGTCGCGGCGTGGCCATGCTGAAGGCGGTGCTGGCCCGGGCGGGCGTGCCCGCCTCCGCCGCCTCGCTCGGCGCGCTTTTCGCCGTTCCCGCCGCCGAAGCCGCGCCGCCCGCCTTGCTGGATAGCCTTGGCCCGATCATGGAATCGGGCGGAACAGCTGGCCTTTCGCCGGTTTCCGCCCGGCTGGCCGGCCGGTCGCTTTCGGCTTCGGCCTCCTGGCTCAAGTCGGCTGTGGCTGCCGCGCTTGTGGCGGGCGCGGTCGGATCGGGAGGCATTCTGCATCTTCGGTTTCGCTCCCGCCAGCAAGCGGAATCGCCGCCGGCTCCGTCGGTTGCCGAAAATCAACGAGCCGGACTGCCTTGGCGCTGGGATTTCGAAACGCCGAACGTGCCGGAACTGTTGCGTCCGGCGCTCGGCTCCTGGCGGCATTTGCCGAACGGCGGCCCGTACGGATCGGGCTGCATGGAGACGGTCGGAGACCAGTTTCAACTGATCCTGGATTTCCCCGTGCAAGATTTTCCCGTTCGGATATCCTGCCGAGTCGATTCGATATGGCCGTATCCCGCAGGGGGTCAAATGATTGCCGTCGGATGGGCCGATTATGATCGCGTATTGGAATTCAAAGGCGTGGCGGATTACGAACCGGGACAAGTGCATCCGGACATCAGGGGCGGCCAGAACATCGGTTGGTGGGCGCAAATGGAATCCTATGTGATGTCGGACCGAATTGTTACGACAACCGACGGACGCCTTGCCATTGCGATGGCCTATGAGCCGCGTTCCGCAGATACGCGACTGGCTCTGTTTGGCCGCGGCGCGTTCCGCATTGACTATCTCGAAATCAGTTCCGTGTCGCCCGAAGACGTTCCCGACATCTCGCATCTGCTCGAAGCCGCCCATGCTGTGCCGCCCGAATTGCGGGACGGCCGCCCCGTACCGCTCCCCGGCCTGAAGCCCGGCCGCCTGCACCGCCAGGTCGAAGCCGTCTTCCACAACTACCGTTGAACCCGCTCAGGGGAAAGCACCGGGCCGTGAGCCGTCCGGCTCCTGACAAGCGAATTATTCGAAAAAAAATGCCGCAGTCGGACTTTCGGGTGAGTCTATTGGGTAGAGCGCCGAGAACAGCCTCCATCGGTCATGCCAGAGAAGCCCGGTTACAAGAACAAGACGATCTTCGTTCGCAACCCAAAGTTAATGGCAGAAAGCCATTTTGAATTGTTTGCGTTTCGATTCTTTTATCCGCTTCGCTCTCTGGGCTGATAAAAGGTCGCGAAAGGACTTTGGCAATGAAACGTTTCGGATTGCTGTTGGCGGGGTTTGGATTTGCGGCTTTTTCCTGGACGCATGCGGCGCCAACGGCATACAACAGCCACAGAATGCTCAGATCGGGGGGGCAGTACAGTGTGTTTTTGTGGTATACCGATTCAAGCAAACCTGTGGACGACATGAGATTCGAAATTCTTTCGATGCCCTCGCAGGGGACGCTTTGGCGAGTATCGCATCTGCCCCGGAACGTGTACTACTACCAATCGGAGAGTGGCAATACCGGCCCGGATTCCTTTACGTGGCGCTGTTCGGACGGCTCTTGGTCGGATCAGGCAACATTCTCGATCACGCTGAACGACAATCCTGTGGCAAACGACCAAAGTGCGCTGGTCCATACGGCGGTCGGCGCGTGTCCGCAGAGGATCGTTTTGAATTCATCTCACTACCCGGATTACAACCGAAGCGGCTGTTCGTTCACGCTCACGATTGCGCCGACGCGCGGCACGCTGACCTGGGGCGCCGGCCAGCCTGTCGTGGAGGGCGTGCCGGTTGCCGACACCTCGGCCCTGTTTTCGACGGCTTACGCCAACTCGCGAACATGGTATTACACGCCGGAGCCGGGTTATACGGGGAGCGACAGTTTCAAATGGAAATGGGATTACGGCGGAATGGAGGAGTCGGGGGAGGCCACAGTCTCGATCACCGCCGTGGCGAACACGATGCCAGTCATCGCGGATTCGACGGGAGCGGTCAACAACGGGACGCGAACAAGCGTAACACTGGACGTGGCAGACCCCGATGCGGGACAGTGGCGAACCTTTCTGCTGGTTCAGGCGCCCGCGCACGGTTCGGTGGTCATGCCGAATCCGACAACGGAGAACGGCTCGGCTTTCTACACGCCATTCGGGGGCGGCTTTACCGGCACGGACTCCTTCCAGTGGAAAGTCCATGATGGCGTGACGGAAAGCGCTGTGGCAACCGTTTCGATCACCGTGACGGAGACCGCCGGCGCGCCATTGCCGCGTCCGCAGACGGCTTTGGCGTTGCGGAATGTCGCAACGCCGATACCGGCGCTGTACCAACGCGGCGGCGGCTATGCCTACACGCTGGTCCGCAGAAGCGGGCCGAGTTTCGGGTCGCTGACGGTTTGCAACGAGACCTATCGGTTCCTCTACACGCCGGACGCGGATTTCACGGGCATGGATTCGTTCACCTGGCGTATCAGCTACAACGACGGAACGGGTGCGAAAAACAGCGATACGGTGACCTGCGACATCCAGGTTTGCGAAGCACTGCCTCTGGCGCAGGGCCGGAATGTCGCCATCATGAAAGACCAGACGGTTTCCCTGTCGGTTCCGTACGAAACGTCAGCGGTTTCGCACGAGACTCTTTACTGGGGCAGCGCTCGGCCATCGGCGAACGCGATTCTGGTGGCCGGCCCGTCCAGCGGAGCCGTTTCCGTTTCCGGCTCGACCTTCACCTACACACCGAATCCGGGCTGGACGGGCGAAGATTCGTTCACTTGGAAAATCAACGATGGGTTCGCGGAGTCGAACGTCGCGACCAACCGAATTCTGGTGCGGGAAATCGCCGACCGGGCGGGCATGACGGTTCTGGTGGTGGTGCGCGATTTGCTGCTGCCGGAAATCGCCGATGAAATCAACCGCTTGCTGGCGGACCTGACGGGCGAAGGCTATGCGCCCAAACTCGTGTCCTGGCCGGACACAAGCGCCCAGGCGCTGTGGGAGCATTTGAAGGCCGAGTACTTGACGCCGGGCCAGTTCGTGTCGGGGGCGATTTTGATCGGGAATCTGCCTACGGCGCGGGGGCTTTCCTCCAATCAAATCACAGACTACGCTTTCATGAACATGGAACGGTATCGTGACAGCGGTCACAACAAGCAGCACATCTGGGTCAGCCGTATCATTGCCAACAATTTCGCCGGCGGCGAAGCGCTGCGTATCCGCTGGGCGCTGGACGCCAATCATGGCTATCGTTCCGGGACGCATCGGCTTCCCCACGACGCCTATTGGGACGATCATGCCTACGACGCGATTCATGAGGGCAACGCCGTGAACTTGCTGATCGCCTGGCCTACGATCGCGAAGCTTCATCCGCGCCACGTGTACCGGGCGGGCGCGGAATTCCAGAACTCGGAAATCCATAGCGACGGCGCGTTTTCGAGCTGGGACTGGCATCCCTCGCAACTGCGCTTCTCGATCCATTCCAGTTGCGGGCCCGGCCGACTGGGCGGTCCGGTGAACCGCAATCTGCTCTCCCGCGGCGGAGGCATGATCGTTAGCGTGGGCTCCACCGCCACCGCCTTTTCCCGCGAGAACGTGGCGGTTGAGGACGACCGAGCCGACTACTGGCACGTGCTGGCGGCGGGCGATACGCTCGGGCACGGCATGACCCGCGGCGTCAATCCGTACCGGGACTACAACCGCAACGTCTTTTACGGCGATCTCTCGCTGCCGGCCAAGGCCGCGCCGGCCAATCAGGTTCCTGTCGTCGAGTCCTTCGGCGGCGACAAAACGGCCGGCCGCGCTCCGTTGACCGTGGATTTTTCCTTGGCTGCCGGCGACGCGGACGGCGAGATCGTTCGGCACGAATGGTTTTTGAACGGGTTTTTCGAGGGCGTGTACGGGCCGGAAGCCGTGAATCTGGACGGCGTGCGGACGCATACCTATACCCAGCCCCGCCGATATCTGGCGGAAGCGCAGGCGGTGGACAACTGGAAAGCGCGCGTCTGGGCCATACAGGAAATCCGCGTGGCACCGGAGCAGGCGGCGCCGCTCCGGGTCCAGTGCGGATGGACGCTGACCCATTTCACGCCCGAATCGGACTACACGGATGGGCAATCAAGACTCTGGCTGCACGACCAGGCGTTCGCCGCCGGGACTTGGGGCTATGCCGGGGGCGGCATCCGGTTTGTATCGGATGGCGTTGCCGGCACGGACGACCCCGGACTGTACCAGCGGTTCCGGGAAGGGACGTCGTTTTCCTACCGCATCCCCTTGGCGAACGGCGGCTATACCGTCATCCTGCATTTCGCCGACATGCGCTCGACCGGCGCGGACCAGCGGATTCTCGATATCGCTTTGCAGGGAATTCCGCGCCTGACCGGCCTGGACGTGGCGGCCGAGGCGGGGCTGAAGACCGCTCTGGCCGTGCCATTGAATATCGCGATCGGGGACGGGGACGGGGGCGAATTGATTTTGACCGTCGCTCGCAACGAAGCGGCGACGGCCGACCCCTTCCTTAATGCGATCGAAATCCTGCCCGGTCTGGGCCCGAACGAGGCTCCCTACGCGGCGGACGCGACCTTCGCGGCCGAGGCTGGCCGGGAAACCGAACTGACGCTCCTGGCGCGCGATCCGGAAAACGATCCGTTGATCTGGATGCTTGTCGAAGGGCCGTCGAACGGAACGCTCTCGGGCTCGTTGCCGAACCCGGTCTATACGGCGAACGCGGACTTCAGCGGCACGGACAGCTTCACGTTCAAGGTGAGCGACGGCGCGCTGGACAGCCGGGTGGCGACGGTGTCCATCGAGGTCTTCGCCGTGCCGGTCGTGGCGCTGACGGCGCCGGCGAACGGCGCGACATTCGCGGTTCCGGCCACGCTGACGATCGAGGCGGACGCGAGCATTTCGGCGGGAGGCATCGCCAAAGTCGAGTTCTTCCGGGACACGGTGAAACTGGGCGAAGCGCTCGCCGCGCCCTACACCCACACGTGGAGCAACGCGACCTTGTCAGGCATGCACGCGTTGTGGGCGCGGGCGACAAGCGACGCGGGTGTCGCCGCCGATGCCGAGCCGGTCGCCGTGACGCTCGCCGCGCAGAACGTCTACACATGGCAAAGCGGCGTCACCGGCGCATATCTGGACGCGGACAATTGGACACCGGAAGGATTCGTCAACACGAACGTCAACGCCTGTGTCGTAGCCGACGGCGTGGCCCAGGCGAACGGGACCTTCCATTCCACCCTGACGCTGGCGGGCGACAGCGGCATGGGCGGAACTCTGCATGTGACGGCGAGTAGGTCCGTAACGCCGAATGGCATTCGCCTGGCCGGCGGGCGCATTTGGTTTACAAGCTCCTCGTCGCGAACGCTGACCGCACCATTGGAGGTTCTGCCCGGAACCGTGTCGCGCATACAGGCGGACACGGCCACGCTGACACATTCGGGCGCGATTCGCGGGTCCGGAACGCTGCGGGTCGAGGGCGACGGGCTTTGGTCGCTCGGCTCGGCCCTGCTCGAGGAGTTTCAAGGGCGGATCGAAGTGACAAACGGCCGTCTGCTGCTCCGTTCCGGAACTCGCGCTTTCGGAGACAATGCCTTTCTGCGGCTGAACGAAGGGGGGACGCTGAGCCGCGGTTCGTCCAGTTCGACCTGGACCTTGCCGGGTGGGGTGTTCCTGAATGGCGGAACCTATCGCGACGATAGCAGCGCCGGCACGACATGGTCCGCCGCCACGCCATGGACCATTATGGCGGATTCAGTCATCGAGACGGCCGGCACGGGCGGATTCGCCGACATTCTGGGGCCGTTGCACGGCAGCGGCGTCCTGACCATCCGCCGCGAGGCCGGATCGGGCGAGCGCGCGGTGACGCTGCGCGGCAGCGGCAGCACGTTCAGCGGCACGATCCGGGTGACCTCGATTCCCGCAAACGCCAGCCTTTACATCGGCCAAAGCGATGCTTTGCCGAGTTCCGGCGCGCTGGCCGCGCTGGAGGTCGCGTTTTCCGGCGATGTCGAAGCCGGCCTAGTCGTGATCGGCGCGCGCAAGAGCGGCAGTTCCGTGACCGGCATCGAAAACGTGCATGTCAAGGTTCGGCGTCTGATGCTCGACACCATCCAGGTTCCCGCCGGTGTGTACAATCAGCAGGACCCGGGACTGCTCGAAGGCTACGTGGTGTTCCACAACGCATCGTCGAGCCTGGAAGTGGTGGAAAGCGTCGGCGAACCCGACGCGGACGGCGACGGCATCCCCGACTGGTGGGAGGATCTGTATTTCGGCGGCCCGACTGCCGCCGACGCATCCGCCATGGCGGCGAACGGGATCAACACGCTCCTCGAATGCTATGTTGCCGGTTTGGATCCGACCGATCCTCATGCGCGGTTCGAAATTTCCGGCGTGGAGCCGAACGGGGCCGGTATCGTCATCCGGTTCAATACAATCCCCGGCCGCCGGTATGGCGTGGTCTACAAGGACGCTCTGACGAACACCGTCTGGCAGACGCTCGCGAACGACCTGCCCGGCGACGGCCATCCGAAGGAAGCGACCGATCCCGTGCCGGGTCCCCGCCGCTTCTACCGGATTTGGGTGCGAGAGCAGGAGCAATGAGGGATGTACGGCTGGCTCAGCTCCTGGTCAGGATCGGGATCGAACAGCCTACCTTGCCAAAAACAATCGAAAATGCAGTCCCGAAAACGACATGAGAACCGACGTTTTTCCTAGAGAATCGAAGTGTGGGTCGGCTTAACTGACGAACTCAGGTTAACTGACGAACTTGCGCCGTTCGGGACTGTCCCCTTTCTATTTGTACAGGAGCGCTGTGGCCATCGGAGATCTTCCGCATTCAGGTCCACTGGGCGGAATGGCTATAAAAGCGGTAGGAGAAGAGGGGGTCACTACCAACAACAACGTGCTTGCAGGAGACCTTCAGCATAACTATCTTTCACTGTCATATGGTCCCGGGATGGGGTCCATGTCTAAAAACCGCACCTTCACTTGGCCTTTTGGGGTGCCGGGCTTGAGGCTGGGAAGAGGGATTGTTCCTTGTCTTTCTTCGGGCGGAATCGCGTCCAGCGCCCGGACATAGGGGGCGAGATCCGGAACCTCGTCGGGATGGACGGAACGAATCTCGAGCCAGTCAAGAAGATGCGATCCGCGCATCATGATTCGCAAGCGACTGTCCTTGTTCTTTTTCAGATGGAACAAGGATTGTCTGCGCAGGCCCAACCGATCTTCCTGCCACTGATCCACCCATTCCTCGCACACATAATCCGTCATGGTCATCCACGGTCGCGCTCCGGGGGCATAGCTTAGAGACTCTCCCAAGTCCAGAAAGATAGCGAGACGGTCATATGGATACCAAATGGAGAATTTCGTCGAGCTATGCTCGAAGACCGACGGAGTAGGGCGAACACGGTAGGATACCCGGAATGGGCCGGGATGCGCCATGATCTCCTCGCATATTTCCAATTGGAACAATGGACTTGTTGTCTCCAGGCAACCTGATCCGTCCCGTCCCGCCCCGGCGACATGCCGCCAGCTTCCTTGCGCCACCGTCAATTCCGGAGGCAGCTCGGGAGCATTGAAATCCCAGGACAGAAGAAGACCGTGTGTCGCGCGAGCGGGCGATATATCTTCTTCCTGCGGAGAAGCGGGCTTGTCTTGGCTGGCAAAGTACAGGAGTCCGCCGCAGAGTCCGACGGCGCCCAGCGCGAGCGCGCCAAGGGTCAGCGTCCTCAATCCGGCCGGCGCCGTCCGCAAGCCCCGCGCCGCCATGCGCGTGTCGGCGGAGGAACCGCCGCCGACTGTTGTGCCCGAGCCTTCGGCGGCAAGCGAAACTAGGCTATCCAACAGGCCCGGCGGCGTTGGATCGGGCGGCAGGTTCGGCAGCATTTCCGGCAAGGCCAGAGCCGGAACGGCCATGCCTGTTTTCGTCAGGACCTGACGCAACTTGACCAGTCCGCGCGAGGCGTGACTGCGCACAGTTGCCTCGCGCGCGGACAACACGGCCGCCACCTCGTGAAAAGGCAAGCCTTCGTAATGATGCAGCCAGACCGGCAACCGGTATTTTTCGGGCAATTGGCCGAGCGCATGCTTTACCCGTGCCAATGTGTCCGTCATCGTGTTCGATTCCGATGCAACCGTGTCGGCACGATCTTCGTGATAGTTCTTTTCTCTGTTTCTGCGTCTTATCGCACGGAGGATGTCTCGCTTGCACCGGGTGATTACGATTTTCATGAGCCATACTCTTGCGCCGGCCCCGCCTCTATAAGTGGCCGCCAGCCGCATGACGTCCACAAAGGCCGCCTGGACAGCCTCCTCTGCCTCGGACGGATTGCGCACCACGCGCAACGCCATGCGATAGGCAAACTCGCCGTGACGCTGAAACAGAAGCCCCAGCGCATCGTGGTCGTCCTGCTCCGCGTAGAGCCGGATCAGCTCCGCATCGTCGGCTTCGTTGGGCTCTGTCGGTTGGTCGGTCATGGTTGGGAAATTCCTTGTTCGCCGTTCGTCGTTCTTCGTTCGGGGATGCCGAAGGCACGCTTACACTTACCCAGACACCCGACACGCTTGACCGATTTCCGCTGCCCGGAATAGCCCGTTGCCAGCATTCGCTTGGCACATGGCATACTCTTTACGATTCCGATCCGCAAAAACACATGATGTCTCTCCGGCGGCAGGGGCCTGCCGCCCTCCAATCTCCTGATTCAATATGCCTGGAGGGCGACGGGCCTCCGTCGCCGGTTTTCTCGTCCTTGTCCCGTGCATCTTCATGATCCTGCCTAAAAGCCGAGACAACAACGAACCAGGAACAACGAACGAGGAACGAAGAACATGTACTCACACTCCGCGCGCGATTTCCAGACCTTTTTCGCCGGCCCAGACCGGCGAGGCCGTTTGCGGAACGCCGTTCCAGGCACGATCGCCCGGCTTCAGAACCTTGACCTTCTTCGCGGGATTGCCGCCCCACATCTCGTTTTCGCCGATGCGCGTGCCGGGCACGACCGAGGAATTGGCCAGCACAAGGGCGCCGTCCCCGATTTTCACTCCGCCATAGATCACCGTATTCACTCCCACCGTCACCCGATCGCCGAGCACAATTCGCTCGTGAGACAAGGACTCGCCGACCATAACATGCGGTGTAAGCACGCAGTTGAACCCCAGAGTCACCTCGTCGCCCAAGGCAATCAAATGGGGTTCGGCCAGAACGGAAGCTGCGGGAAAGCTGTTCTTGCCGATTCGCGCACCCAGAAATCGGTACCAAAGGCT
Organism: Kiritimatiellia bacterium; assembly: GCA_007134465.1. GTDB lineage: Bacteria > Verrucomicrobiota > Kiritimatiellia > UBA8416 > SLMC01 > SLMC01. Next base: position 10,272 of record SLKS01000045.1, read on the forward strand.
GGTGAACGGGGCCGGAAGCAGCCGGGAGAAATTTACCGGAGCGATATGGAATATGTAGAACAGAAGATACACGCCCACAATGAATTCCTCTTGCGATCCTGGAAGCGCCGTGCCGGTGGGAAAGGGGAAAAGGCGTAGAAAGAGCTTCAAAAACAGAATGTTGGCGAAATAGAACAACAGAAACCCTGTCAGAACCGGGGGAAGGCTCGCGGGAGACACATCCAGCGTCTTCGAGAGCGCGATGCCGCCGCCAATCCCGAGTGTCGCGGTCGCCGCATGTACGCACAAAAAAGTAGCCGAAGCCGTTCCGGGTATTTTTTTCATACTTGCCTCCGTTTCCCTGTCCGCCGATCAGTTAAACAGAGCTTGCCGTTTTCTGTTTTGTGGCGCTCAAAGCAATATTTTGCCATTTTATGGAAAACGAATCCTTAGCGAAGCTGGGAATTGGGCACCCGAAGGTTAGAAAAGACGAGATTCGCTCTAAACCAACAGGAATCCTTCCCATTCCGGTACACGAGAGCGGCGACCAACCTTCGCGCGGATGCTACGGCGGGCATGCGAGATTGGTGAACGATTGAGGGGTTTCCTACTCGTAATCCGCTCTCGTCGCCGCTCTCGTTCACCCAAAAAAGTGGAAAGGAATGGCAAATACGACGGGAAACGCCAATAGCGGCAAAACAAACACTGAGGATATTGATTTCTTCGCTAAGGATTCGGGTGGATAACCTCCCGGCTCGATGTTCTTGACAAACATCATCGGACTAGGAGAATTAAACGTTTTGTGAAACAAGGGGATCGCCATGCGCTTGGCGAACTGTTCGTTTGCCATGCGGATATGGCTTTTGTCGACGGGCTACGGAGCCGAATCCCAATTGCGCCCGGCTTCGAAGACAATGTCCACTTGGCTGGCATGCCGCCCCGGCTTGAGAGTCGGAACCGGCACGCGTTGGCCGTCGCGCAGTTCCGCTGGAATGGCATGCAGCGCTTGCAGATAGGCTGACACGTCGGGAACGGACTCCATTGGCACGGAACGGATCGTCAGATTGTCTATTCGCATGGGGCCGCGCGCCACGAACATCAGGTGCGCATTGTTGCGGCGCGGCATGTAGGTGAAATTGACAAGATAGCCGTCGGTCGTTTCCAAAAAGAACTTTTCCGTGGCATAGGCTTGCAGATCGTCCCAGTACATAAGCTCGCCCGGTTGACGTCGCGCAGGGGCGATGTTCTTCTCGGGCGTATCCACCAACCCCATGAAGGCTGCCATGTATTCGTAGTCCGCCCAATAAAAGCGGCTCATGTGTCCCTGTGCCGGCGCGGGCGCGAGCTGGCCCTGTTGCCAGGAGATCGCCACAGGCGAATCGGGGATGGGAACATGGACGATCATGGCAAAGGATCCGTTTTCAGGTTCGATCCGCATGCATCCGGACCCGTCCGGGCCGCCTGTCGGCTCAAAATGCCAGTTTCCCAGAATCGGGCGAAACAGGCCGGGCGACGGAGACTCGTTGAAATCCCATTCGTAGAGGATGCCATGCGCGGGTTCATCGGGAACGTGCGGCGCGATGCTCGTTCCAAGCGGATCGTCGCGCTCGCGCCAGACCATGATGCCCGCTGTCACCGCGATCGCGGCAACGACAGAGGCCGACAGCGTCGGCTTGAGCCAGACTGGAACCGCTCGGGACAAGCGCGAGGAATAGCGGGCGGCAACAGGCGAAAGGCCTTTCGTTCCGCCCGATCGCGCGATCGTCCCGACTCGTGCCAGCAACGTTTCCGGCGCCATGTCCGCCCGCATTCCGTTCCACCCCGTCGCCAGCGCCGCTGCGGAAACCGTCATGCCGGACTTGGCCATCTTCGCCCGAACCATTTCGATTCCGCGGCTGGCCAAACTGCGAGCCGTTCCGGAAGGAACCGCCAGAATGGCGGCGATGTCTTTAAACGCCATGCCTTCGCCATGGTGCAGCCACACCGGCATACGGTAGCGCTCGGGCAAATTGTCGAGCGCAAACCGAACCCGCTCGGACAGATGCTCGGCATCGTCCTGCGAACCGGCGCGGGATTCCGGTTCTTCCTGTTCGGCGCCAAATCGCGATTCGCGGCCGCGCCGGGCGACTTCGCTGCGGATATGATCCTTGGCCACATTGACAACCACGCGGGCAAGCCACGGCGTAACGCTTTCGCTTCGAAGCCGCTCCCCCGCATGGCGCAGAATACGCACAAACGCCATTTGCACAATGTCTTCGGCGTCGGCCGGGTTGCGGACCGTGCGCAACGCCACTCGGTACATGAAGTCGGCATGCCGCGCGAAGAACGCCTCCAAGGCGGCGGCATCCTTGCGCTCCGCGAA
>SLKS01000119.1 GCA_007134465.1 Kiritimatiellia bacterium
AAGCCCTGGAAATTTTCGGCGACGAGACCGGCAACCATCAGGCCATCGTCATGATCACCGACGGCGAAGATTTGCAGGGCGAGGGGCTCGAGGCCGCGCGCGAAGCCGGCCGCCGCGGCATCCCGATCTTCACCGTCGGCATCGGCAGCGCGCGCGGCGCAAAAATCCCCGACCCCGACGATGCCTCCCGCGCCTACGTGCAGTATCGCGGCGAAGACGTCGTGACCCGACTCGACAACGAAAGCCTGCTGGCCATCGCCCAGGCATCCGACGGCGCCTATATCCCGATCGGCACGGCGGGCACGTCCGCCTTCACGCTGGGCGATCTGTACAAGCGGCATCTGCGCGCCGTCGCCGAACGCGATTTCGTCGAGACCCTGCAACAACGGCGTATCGAACGGTTCCAATGGTTTCTGTTTCCCGCTGTTCTGTGTCTGCTTGCCACCGCCTTTCTGAGTCCCGGCCGACTGGCGACAGGCCGGCGCGCCGCCGCGCCGACCCCTCCGCCTCTTCCGCGTTCCCGGGCGCGGGCCGCGGCCGGCGCCGGATTGCTGGCCCTGACGCTTTCCGGTGCCGCGTTCGCCGATGCCGAGTCGTCCGCGTCTGCGGCCCGCACCCCTGTTCCGTTGGCCCCGGCCGCGACGGACCGGTCCGAGCGCATGCCCGAGGGCCGCGAGGCCGCTTTGCGCGCGCAGCGGCTGTTTCTCGCCGGCGACTACGAGGAAGCCGCCCGTCTCTATCGGCACGCGGCGGATACGGCCGCGCAGGCGGCCAGCCGTCAAACCTATCTGTACAATGCCGCCGTCGCGCATGCGCACGCCGGCGACCTTGAAGAAGCCGTGCGCATCTTGCGGCCGCTAACCGCCCAGGACTCCGCCCATGCGCCCGCCATGGACGCCGCGCTCGGCTCCGCGCTTGTTCAGGCCGCGCCCTCGCCCGATATCCCGGCCGCCACCAACCTGACCCGCCGCGCCGAATTCCTGCGCGAAGCCGCCGACGCTTTCCGGCGCGCCGCCCGTGCCCGGCCCGAAGACCAAACCTTTCTGAACAACCTCGGCACGGTTCTGCAATCCCTGCCCGAAGCGGAAACCGAAGCGCGCATCGCCGAAATGCTCGAAAAGCACAAGGACGACGATGCTGCCAAACTGCTCGGCAGCCTGCTCGACGAACAGCGCAGCATCGTCGCCGATACCGCCCGCGCCATGACCAACGCCACCCCGGACCGCATCGCGCAACTGGAAGACCTGGCTCGCCGCCAGCAAGCCAACAGCGATCTCTGGATTCCGCTCCAATACAAGCTGGCGCAGGAATATTCTCGCCAGGCCGCCGACGATCCCGCTCTGCAGGAAGCGCTGAAACAGCTCCCCGCGCAAATCGAACAGACCCAAAACGCCATGCGCGAAGCGCAGCGCCGCCTGCGCGATCTCGACCCCGCCGCCGACCAGGCCGTGCGCGCCTCCGAAACGTCCGCCTATCCTCTCTGGAAAGCCATTGCCCCCTACGACGCGCTGCTGCGCCAGGATATCGCGTTTCAGACCAACGCCATCGCGCAAACGGAACAGCGTTTGGCCGGCATCCCCCAACCGCCTGTCCCCTATCAGGAGGAAGCGCTCGACCTCACCCGCCTGTTCGCGGACCGCTTCCAGCGCGCTTTTCCTCCGCCCGACGCTCTCCCCGAAGACGTGTCCTCCGACGACGCTGGGCTCGACCCGGAAACCCGCGACAAAATCCTTTCTCTTACCGCCGAAGCCCTGCAAGCTCAGCAGGACGCCCTCGACCGGCTGGGCGATAATCAGTTGGAAAATGTGTTGACCCGCCAGCGAAAAGCTTACACTCTGCTCCGTGAAATCGAAGATTTGCTCCCGAAACAGGACGAGCAACAGCCCGACGATTCGCCCGAGCCGGACGATGATCGGGAAGAATCGCCCGATCCCGATCCCGGCGATTCCGACATACCGCCCGATAAACAGGAGCAGGACGAACCTTCGCCGGAGAAGCCGGAAAAGAAAGACGAAACGCCGCAGGACATTCAGCGCATGCTCGAACGCGCCCTGCAGCGCGAAAAGGAGTTCGAAGCCGAAAAACGACGCCGCCAGACCGTACCCGCCTCGCCATGGGAACGGGACTGGTAGACGTTAAGGCGGGCTGCGCCCGCAACAAAAGGCGTTAGTCATTAGTCGTTAGGCGTTAGCCACTAACTCCTAAAGGGAGAAACCCCATGAAATTCTCGCGTATTCTTGTTTCCATCGCCATGGCAACCGCTTTCTTTCCGATTTCGTGCCGACGAGCGGACACGCCTCCCGTTGCGGATGCGCAAGACCGTCCGGCGCTGGCCTACCTCTCGTACGGCGACGGCATGGATAGGGAGAGCGACCGGGAACTGAACACGCTCGTTTTGGCGAACATCGGCGACTTGCCTTGTGAAGACATTGTGTATTCCTTCGATCTGCCCGGCTGGGTGGACCGTGCGCATCTCTCCGTACGCAGCGATGCCGCCTACAGCATACGCAGCGAAGGGGATAGCGAAACGGAGGGCAAAGCTCTGGCCGTCCATTTTCCCGCTATCGCCCCCGGCCAGATGGCCCTGATCCAATACGAAGAGAAATACATCGTCATGGAATCCGTCAAGGCTATCGGCCAATTCCCCCGCTGGAATTTGACCGCACCCGGCGCGCGCTTGGAGAATCTGGCGGCAGATCGGGCGCAAGCCGATGCATTGTTGCATCAGCTCCAGACCCGCCATGGGCCCATTCGGGGCAAAGGGCTTGGTCACGACACCGCCTTGCGGCCCGATGCGGACCGGAAACCGCAAGGGGCGCTTTGAGGCAGCGCGCACAAAAAACGTTTTGTTTGTTGACAGCCCGTCGGCAAAAGGGTTAAGTAAAAGCGAATGGAACTCATCGGCATGGCGGTATTTTCAGCGGTTTGTTTCGGGCGAAAGGAGAATTCATGAAAAAGACTTGCATCGCAGTTTGCGTTGTGTTTGGCATGGTTTCCGGCGCGTTTGCCATTGATCGCAACGTGCGCATGATTGACACGATTGGCGTCGAGACGGCCAACTTCAGGGACATGACCTATGCGGGGCTGAGCCTGCAAGTGGAAAACATGCTGGCGGCGCCGAGCGAGAAATGGGCTGTTCTGGCCGGCCTGACCGCCGGGCGATACGACCCCGATACCGGCCCCCGCATTGATTCCTGGTCTCTGTCCATGGGCATTCGCCATTACCTGACGCCGGTCACGACCCTTTCGCTGCTCGGTTCCTGGCGCGACGACGATGCCCGCGCCTTCAAGGTTGCCTCCGGAACGGTTGGGCTGCGCCAGCGTCTGCTGCCAGCGTCGTTTTCCATTTCGCCATGGGCCGAAGGCCGGATTTCCGTACAGGACGCCAAGCTGTCCGGCGGCTTTCTTTCCGACCGCGACCGCTCGTTCACGGCGGTGGTTAGCGCGATAGACGTCGGTTGCGATTTCCTGATGAGCCGACAGTTCGCCTTCGTGTTTCATGTCGGCCTTTCGGAAACGTCAACCGTGCAGTCTGGCGTGCAATACGCCGAAGGGCTCACCGCCGGCGTAGCCATGCGCTATTTCTGGCCCTAGAGACTTTTCCAAAAAGATACACGCTTTTGCGTGTATGTTTTCCAGAGGAACAGCCACAAAAAGCACAGAAAACTCAAAAAATATTTTTGTGTTCATGTGTTTTTTGTGGCCAATACAAGGGGTTGCGGACGAAGCCCGCCTTAAGTTAATTCGTTCCCGATGGCGACGGGGATATTGGATGCGATTGCGTTTGGCATGAAGTCCACCATTCGAAACTTCTTTTCCGAGCGCCCTTTTGCGAAAGTTGTCGCGCTGAAATTTCTTGCGGCGTTCCTGTTGCTGCTTGCCTTTCTGGGCCTACCCGGGAAAAGCCGACGATGCGAACCGGAAGGGCCGTCATTGCCGTCCGCCGTTTCGGTGCCGGTTTCGGTGCGCGAGGTTTCACGCAAGCCTGTCCCTGCGCTTGTCCGCGAACCGGCTGTTGATTCCGTCCCTGCCGTGCCGTTGCCCGTTCAGCAGGAGCCGGAAGCGGTCGCCGGGCCGGATGCGCCGACTCCCGTTGCCGAACCGGCGCTGCTGGCGCATTGGCTGTTCGAGGCGGAGAGCGGCGGGGGCGACGGTTTGCGCATGCGTTCGCGCTCGACGATGGAGTCTCCTGCGCCGATCATTTGGGGCGAACGCTGGACGCTGACCTTCCGGTTCCGGCAGGAACGAATCCCCCATGTCGGCGGCGCTCGCTCCTGGGCGACCGGTCCGATGACTTTGAGCCTGCCGGGTCGGCCAGGCCGGACAGTTTCCGTTCATGTGCCCGGCGCCGGTTCGTTGAGCGGACGCCGGGTTTCCGCAGGCGATTGGGAACATGTGGCCATTGTGGCCACGCCTGCGCATGCCGCCCTGTTCATCAACGGTTTGCAGGCCGACCAGCAGCCAATGGCGGCGGACAGGGCCCGACCCGCGCAAGGCATTCTGCGTTTTCGGAGCGACGCTCGCCAAGCTTTCGAAGGGTTGCTGCAGGACGTGCGGTTGTACGGGGAGGCGCTCTCGCCGGAACGGATAGCCGACTTGGCGCAGGGAGTCTATCATCCGAAAGCCGCTTGGCTGGAGGACTGCGCGCCGGCGACACGGGCGCTGGTTCAGGCCGGCAACCTTTCTCGCGCGCGCCTGACGACGCTGGAAAAAGCGCTCGGCTCGCTCGATTCCGACACGGCGCTGGCCCGGCTGGCCGCCTCTGTGGAATGGACGGAAGCCGACAAGGGCTTGGACGCGCAGACGCCCGGAGACTTGCCGGCGTGGCGCGAGGAACGGCTGACATCGGCTTCGGCACGGCGCATGGCGGCCTGGGCGCTGGGTGTGTGGGCCCATGAGCCTGCCGCCGAGCCGTTGCTGGGCGCCTTGGACGAGGACGATACGGGGCTGGTTCGGGCGGCGGCATTGGCGACCGAGCGTTTGATCGAGGCGCAGGGCGAGCGCGACGATGCCGATGACGCGAGATTGTTGCGGCGCATGGCCGCCGCGCCGTGCGGCCGCATCCGGGCGCAAGCGCTGACCGTGTTGCGGGAAACAGGCCGTGGCGGAGAGGACGATTTCGCTCGCGGCGTATCCGATGCCGATTGGCGGGTGCGCACCGTCGCCGCGCGCGCGCTGGCCGACACGGGCGCGGCGCTCGTTCCCGTGCGCGAAGGGCCGGAGTCCGATTGGCCGACCTGGCGCCGCGAGCCGGGCCGCGGCGCGGCCACGCCTCATGCGCCGTCGCTGCCCTTGCATCTGCACTGGACACTGGAATTGCCGCCGCCCCGCCGCGCCTGGCCCGCTCAGGCAGACGATTTCGACAAGCTCGAATTCGATCTCGCCTACGAGCCGGTCGTGGCCGGGAACAAGGTTTTTATTGGTTCCATGACCGAGGACAGCGTCATCGCCTGCGATCTCGATTCCGGCCTCGAACAATGGCGCTTTGTCGCCGACGGACCCGTTCGCGTACCGCCTGCGGTATGGGAGGGGCGCGTCTATGCGGCGTCGGACGACGGGCTCCTGTATTGCCTCGACGCCGAAACCGGGCGCAAGCTTTGGGCGTTTCGCGCAGCGCCGTCCGAACGCCGCGTGCTTGGCAACCGCCGCCTGATCAGCGTTTGGCCCGCGCGCGGCGGTCCGGCGGTTGTGAACGGCACAGTCTATTTCGCTGCGGGCCTCTGGCCGTTCGAAGGCGTGTTTGTCGCGGCGCTCGATGCGCGCGACGGATCGGTTCGCTGGATGAATTCGGCCACGGGCAGCCAGATGGACCTGCATCAACATGGCGGCGCCTACGCTTTCGGCGGCGTGGCTCCGCAGGGTTCGCTGGCTGCGGACGGCAACCGCCTGTTCGTGCCCGGCGGTCGAACGCCACCCGCCGTGTTCGACCGGCGAAGCGGCGAGTTGCTCTTCTTCCGGCACGATAGCGGCACGGTCGGCAAGGGCGCCGGCGGCTATCGCGTCTATGCGCGCGACGGCCGGTTCCTCAATCCGGCGGTTCGCCGCAACCGGCTCTACAATGCCGAGGACGGGGCGCCGTTGTTCATGCTGGACGCCGATGTCCTGGCCGAAGGCGGCTATTTCGGGGTCGAGAACGAACGCGTGTTCGTGTGGTCGTCCGACAAAGCCGGAGACGAACGGCGTGAATCCGAGCCGGTCGAAGATCTCGAACGCCTGCATCTGCTGGCGGATCGCACCCTGTACGGCAGCGGGTACGGCGGCAAACTCTTTGCGTTGGAGCTAGGTACGGAACCCGATCCGCTGGTCGCACCGGTATGGGAGGCGCGCGTGGACGGTCCGGTCTTTCGCATGATCGCCGCGCGCGGACGCCTGCTGGTCTCCACCGAGACGGGGCGGCTGCATTGTTTCGGCCCGGACCCGCGTCGGCCGATCGCGCGTGCGCATCCGGCCGATCCGGAACCGCTGCCCGAACCCGCCGCGCGTTGGGCCGATGCGACAGCCGCGCTGGCGGAACGGCGGCTCGCTAGCGGAACGGCGCTCCTGTTCGGCATCGGCTCGGGCCAATTGCTCGATGCGCTGCTGGCGCGAACGGATCTGCACGTGACCGCTTTCGATCCCGATGCGGCCATCGTGGACCGTTTCCGGCAGCGCTATTCGCGGAAAGGGCTGTACGGGAAGCGGGTGGCGGTTCATCGCGGCGATGCGACAAGCCTGCCGTTGCCGCCCTATATCGCCGATGCGGTGTTTTCGGAAGATGCGGCCGCAGCCGGCTCGGCCGATCCGGTTGCTATGATTAACGCGCTTTGCCGCCTGTTGCGACCCTATGGCGGCCGCGCCTTTTTGTGCGTGGACGACGCCGAGCTACGGATGGCGCTGGCGCAAGCCGCTCGCGAGACGGCGCCGACTGGCGTGTTCTGGGATGCGGCCGAGGACGGACTGGCTCTGATCCGACCCGGCGCCTTGCCCGGCGCGACCGACTGGACGCATCAGTACGGCAACGCGGCGAACGCGGCCTATGCCGCCGATGCGCTGGTCAAGCCGCCGCTGGGGATGGTCTGGTTCGGCTCGACCTCCAACGAAAAGACGCTGCCGCGCCATCTGAACGGGCCCATCCCCCAGATCGTTCGCGGCCGCCTTGTCCTGCTGGGGCTTGATCATATTTCCGCGCGCTGCGTCTATACCGGCCGCGAGCTGTGGGCCACGGAACTGCCGTTGATCGGCGCGCCGTTCACCAGTTTGGAGCACGAGTTCCGGCCTGCGCCCGTCTATTTTCCGAATCATCCCGGCGCCAATTTCATTGGCAGCCCCTACGTATCGGCGCCGGACAGCGTGTACGCGCTCTACGAGGACCAGTGTCTGCATCTGGATCTGGAGACTGGCCGCAAGCAGGCCGTTATCGCCATGCCGGATCGCGACCGCTTGCCGGCCCCGGGGCCGGACACGCTGATTTCCGGACTGAAAGAGTCCTATGCCGCTCGCGTCGCCGAAGGTCGGGAACGGCGCTGGGGCCACGTGGCAGTCGAGGGCGACCTTTTGCTGGCCGGCGCCTATCCGCACATGTTCGACAACCGTCCGCCGGGCCGGGCCGGCAACTGGAACGCCACGTCCAGCGAATGGCTCGTGGCGTTCGATCGGCATTCCGGCGCCGTGCGCTGGACACGCCAGGCCCGCTACGGATTCCGGCACAACGCCATCGCCGCCTCGGGCGACCGCGTGTACGTCATGGATAATTTGTCGGAAGAAATTCTCGGGTTGCTGCGCCGCCGCGGCATCCGGCCCGATACCCGCCCGGCCATCTACGCGCTCGACGCGAGTACGGGCGAACCCGTCTGGCGCTACGACGCGCATGTGTTCGGCACGTGGCTTTCCTATTCCGCCGAACACGACGTGCTGATGCAGGCGGGTCGTGCCGGCGGACGCGGCACGCCCGGAGACGAACCTTCCGAGGAAATCCTGGCCCTGCGCGGCCGCGACGGCGCCAAGCTGTGGCGGCGCCCCGCGCGCCATACAGGGCCGATCGCTCTGCATGACGCCTTGCGTCGCGTCATTGCCGGTCGCGACGAGGATGCGCTCGATCTGCTCACCGGCGAACCGGTCCGAATTCCCCACCCGATGACCGGCCAACCCGAGCCCTGGCGTTTCAATCGCACATACGGATGCGGAACGCAAGTGGTCGGCCGCCATCTCGTTACATTCCGTTCCGGCGCGGCCGGCTATTACGATTTGCTTCGCGAAGGCGGAACCGGCAACATTGGCGGGGTGCGCTCCGGCTGCACCAGCAGCCTGATCCCCGCCGGCGGGCTGCTCAACGCGCCCGACTATACGCGAAGCTGTTCGTGCAGCTACCAGCACCAGACGTCCTTGGCCTTGGCCCACATGCCGGACGTCGAGATGTGGACCTATACGGCTTTTTCGGACCCCGAACCGGGCGCCGTTCGGCAGGTCGCGCTGAATCTCGGCGCGCCGGGCAGCCGCCGGGCCGACGATGGAACGCTGTGGATCAACTGGCCGTCGGTTCCAAGAGTTTCCGGACCGGACACGAGCGCGGAACTGTCGTTCGATGGCGAACCCGAATGGTTTCATGTCCATGCCCTGCTTGCGCAGGGGACGGCCGCCGCGCCGGCCTGGGTCGCCGCGTCCGGCGTTCGCGGCCTGCGCGAGCTGCGCTTGCGCGGGCTCGCGCGCGACGGAAACGCGACCTATGCCGTGCGCTTCGTCTTCGCGGAGCCGGACGGACGGCAGACGGGCGAACGCGTGTTCGACATCGCGCTGCAAGGCCAAACCATCGTGGAGAACTTTGACATTGCTGCGCGCGCCGGCGCGGCGAATTTCGGGTTCGCGGCGGAAATTCTCGGCATTGCGCCGGATGAAGCGGGGGAAATCGTAGCAACCTTCACGCCGCAACCCGGCAGCTTGCCCCCGACTCTGTCCGGTGTTGTCGCGCGCTTGGAATAGCTTTTTTGCCAGCAATTCCAATTCTAAACAGGCCCCATGCCGCCTCGTGCGGCAGGAAGCCGGAGATTGGGGCGGAAAGGCATGCCTTTCCGCCCCAATCTCCCGTTCCCGCGATGCGAGGTCGCGGGGGACGTCGTCATACGAGAACAGCATTTTTTTTGCTTGCGTCACCGCTCGGAATATGTTGCAGTCCCGAAAAACATCGAAAGGAGACATCATGAGACCGTCGAAACCGTTGCTGGCCATGGGAGTCCTTTTCGCGGGCATGATGCTGATTGGCTTCGGCTGCGCCAGCCGAAAAGCCTTGCCTACCGTTCGTACCATCGTCGTAAACGATATGCACGGACGCCCCATGGCCGACGCGAAGGTGTTCGTTCAGGGCCGCGGTCTTCTCACGGAAACTGCTACGGGGCCTGACGGCATCGTTCGGGTGGAAGGGCTCGGCCGACCGATGCACGTTATCGTGTCCTATCCCGGCTATCAGTCCTTTACCGGCGCGTTCCGCGCCCATGCCAACCCGGTCCGCATTGTCCTGAAAGAGGATTACTGACCCCTTCTTTCATGAGCTCTTTTGATAAGGTTCGCGCATGATTCAGCGAGTACGCTTCGCGCCCAGTCCCACCGGTTCGGTTCATATCGGCAACATGCGCGTGGCCATTTTCAACTGGCTGTTCGCCCGGCATGCCGGAGGTCGCTTCCTGTTGCGCATCGAGGATACCGACCGCGAACGTTCCACGCCCGAAGCGATCGAAACCCTGCTGGCCGCCTTGCGCTGGCTGGAGCTGGATTGGGACGAGGAACCCATGTACCAGTCGGATCGGGCAAATGCTCATGCCGAGGCAGCGGAACGGTTGCTGGCCGCCGGCGCCGCCTATCGCGAGGACAAGGGCGGCAAGGGCGAATGCGTCGTCTTTCGGATGCCGGACGAGGACGCCGTGTTCCATGACGAGCTCAAGGGCGAGCTGCGCAAGAAAAGCGAGGACATGGCCGATTTCGTGATCGTCCGCTCGAACGGCGCTCCGGTCTTTCATCTGGCCAATGTCGTGGACGATATCGCCATGAAGATCACGCACGTGCTGCGCGGCGACGACCACATCGAAAACACCTACCGGCATGTCGCTCTCTTTCGCGCGCTCGGCGCCGAGCCGCCGCGCTACGCCCATTTCCCCATGATCGTCAACCGTCAAGGCAAACCCTATTCCAAACGCGATGGCGACGCGTTCGTCGGCGACTTCCGCGAGAAAGGCTTTCGCCCCGACGCGCTGTTCAACTATCTCGCGCTGCTCGGCTGGTCGCCGGGCGACGATCGCGAAAAGATGACGCGCGCCGAAATGGTGGAGGCGTTCTCGCTGGACCGCGTGAAGAACAGCCCGGCGCAAATGGATTTGCAAAAACTGACGCATCTGAACGGCTTGTACGTGGCCGAAATGCCAGCTGAAGAATTCCGGGCGCAGGCCCGCGCGGTCCTGGCCGACTGCGCCTGGGGCCGGGACATTCCCGAAGCCGCCTTGACGCCGGTTTGCGAGCTGATGCAGTCGCGCACGAAAGTCTTTTCGGATGTCGTGGACTGGCGCTACTTCTTCGACGCCATGCCGACCTACGACGAGAAAGCTGTGCGCAAAGGACTAGGCAAAGATGGCGTTCGCGCGGCATTGACAAGGCTGATCGCGCTGCTTGAGCAATACCCGTTCGACGAAGCGGGCATTGAGAAGGCCATCCGCGAGGCGGAGCGAGAGGCCGGCATTCGCGAAGGGAAGCTGAACTTCGCCGTGCGGGTCGCCACGACCGGCATCGCCACCGGCGCCGGCTTGTACGAGACGCTCGCGCTGCTGGGCAAGGACAAGACCGTGGCGCGCCTGCGCCATGCGACGGAACACTTGTGCGGCTAGCGACCCAATCGCCCACCGCTCTCGTTGGCCGAAGAAGCTTTGCAATGACCTGAAAAGATCAGATAACCGCAAAGAACACAGAGAACACAAAGACGGAGAACAGCTTGCAGAGATGCGTCATGACACCGGATTGGTGTGGCTGTGAAACTGCACAACAGTCTTTCTTTGCGATCTTTGCGCTCTTTGTGGCAAATCAACTGCTCCACGTTGGATGAAGGCCATTCTGAAAATTCTGGCGCTGTTCGGGCTGATCGCGGCGGCGGCTTATGGCTGGACCCGGCTCCGGCGTTCGCGCGAAGAAAACCATCCCCCCTCCGCCGCGCAACAGGTTGTGGACGGCGCCACCGGCCGCACCGCCGTTCGCTCGTTCATCGATACCAAAGACCGAATCCGGGACATCGAGGAAAGCCAGCGCCGCCGGCACGAGCCGGAGACGCCGTGACGGTAACCGGTCCCGAAGGGCGTTGTTGTTGGCGACGTTTCAGAACAAGCCCCCATCCCATAATTTCAGGTTTTTTGCGGATGAAATGGTTTTTTTTGTAACGTTTCGACTCGACCGCGCACGGATATTGTACCGAGGGGGACGTTATGACCCGAGAGGACATCGCTCGCGAACTGATGAGGGCCGAACCGACCGTCAAGGCGTTCGTCCGCTATCTGGTCGGCGACATGCAGGATGCCGAAGACCTCTTCCAGGAAACGGCCGTCGCCATTCTCCAAAAAGACCCCGAATCGTTTCCCGAGGATGTCGAATTCGTCAAGTATTGCCGCGGGATTGTCCGCAATCTCGCCCGCCATTATTGGGTTCGGAAAAAGAAGTCGGCCTCCATCGTCCGTTTCGAGGATGTGGCGGAATCGCTGGAAACGGCCTATGCCGAGGAAGACGACCATCTCGACGAAAGAAACCGCTGGCGGCTTCTGTTGCAGCGCTGCCTGCGAAAAGTGGCGCCCGCAAGCCGACAGACGCTGATTCGGCACTATTGCGAAGGCGTAAAGATCGTGCAGTTGGCCGCCGGCATGAAATGTTCCGCCGGTTCGTTGCGCATCCGATTGCTTCGCGTCCGTGACGCGCTGGCGCGTTGCATGAGGACACTGGCGCTGGAGGAATCTCATGGATGAGGCCACGCTCAGTCTTTTTCTGATGCGGCTCGAGGAAGGGACGCTTTCCGAAGAGGAGATCGGCGAGCTTGCCCGGGCGCTGAAGCAAAGCCGCGAAGCGCGGCGCGTCGCCGTCCTCCACGGCATGGTCACGCAGGCCATTGGCGAAGGGTTGGCCCTCGATGCCGTCGCGCCGTCGCGCCGCAGCAAGCCGCCCCTGAAAGCGCACCCGGCATCCAGGTTCCGAGCCCGTTCCCTCGCATTGGCCGCCAGCCTGCTGGCCGCGCTCGGCATCGGGCTGTGGCTGAGCCGGACAACCCTCGAAACGCCAGCGCCCTATGCCGCCATCGCCCGCGTGGAAAGCGCACAGGGCGCGGTCTCCGGCTTTGCGGACGCCACCGCCACCGAACCCCGGCCCCTGCGGCCCGGCGACGACATCCTTCCCGGCATGCGCATCGAGACCGGCGCCGACGGCGTCGCCACCTTGGCTTGGCTCGACAACACGGTACGGCTTGCGCTGGCGGGAAACGCGAAACTGGAAACGCGAAACGCGAAACAGGCGTTCCTGCGCCAGGGCCAATTGAGCGCCGCCGTCGCGCCGCGCACAACCGCCGATCTGTTCACAATAGATACGCCCAATGCCAGCGCCGAGGTTCTGGGCACG
>SLKS01000006.1 GCA_007134465.1 Kiritimatiellia bacterium
ACTATCGGCTGTTGAACAACGGCGTACTGCCCACGATCCCGCGCGGCGCCATGCTCCCGGCCGGCAGCCGCTTCCTTATTGCCGCCGGCCGCTGCGTGGCCAGCGAGCGCGAAGCCAACTCGGGCTTGCGCGTGGAAGCGCCCTGCATGGCCATGGGACAGGCCGCCGGCGCCATGGCCGCGCTGAGCGCGCGCACCGGACTCGATCCCGAAGAACTGCCGCTGGCAGACATCCGTTCGCTCCTGCGCGAACACGGCGCGATCGTTCCCGAGCCGCAGTCGGCCGACTGAACCTGGATGCGGCAATAGGACCTGCGAATGGACGCGAAAATTTATGAAAACCACAGGGATTGTTGCGCATCAGGCCTCCCTTTTCGATCTGGAAACCCGCGCCCGTTGGGTGAGGGCGTCTTCATGGCGGGGCGAACATTCATCTGCTTCCCTATAAGATGCTTGCTTCGTGCTCTCCGTGTCCGTGGTTATATCTGCTCTTTTTAGGCTGAATATGCGAATGGCGGGACCGACTATGGCGCGCGCGAACATGATCTGTCGGCAACGGGCGAGCGGTCGGCCGCCGGTCTTCCTGCCGACTCTGGCGCTGGCCTTCCTCTTCGGCTGCGTGCGTCCGCCCGATCCGGCCGATCCGGCCGAAGTTCCGATTGTCCGCCCGCGCATCCTGGAAAGCGTTCCGCACGATCCGGCCGCCTTCACCCAGGGCCTGCTGATTGACGGCGACGTCTGGCTCGAAAGCACCGGCCTGTACGGCCAATCCGAGCTGCGCGAGGTCGAACGGCGTACCGGCCGCGTCCTGCGCCGCGTCCGTCTGGCGCCCGATCTGTTCGGCGAAGGCCTCGCCCTGTGGCAGGGCCGCCTCTATCAGCTTACCTGGCGCGAAGGCGTTTGCCTCGTGTACGACCGCGCCGCCTTCAAGCCTGCGGCCCGGTTCGCCTACGAGGGCGAAGGCTGGGGACTGGCCAGTTGCGAACGCTGGCTCTACATGAGCAACGGATCCGCCACCGTTCGCGTACTCGATCCAACCACCTTCAAAGAACAGCGCCGGTTCGAGGTGCACGGACCCGACGGGCCGGTCGGCGGCCTGAACGAGATGGCGCGGGTCGGCGACGAGCTCTGGGCCAACGTGTTCCCCACCCGTCTCATCGCGCGCTTTCGCCCGGAAGACGGAAGGGTCCTCGGTTTTCTCGACTTGACCCTGTTCCCGCCGCCCGAGGATGCGCATC
Source organism: Kiritimatiellia bacterium (assembly GCA_007134465.1). Taxonomy (GTDB): domain Bacteria; phylum Verrucomicrobiota; class Kiritimatiellia; order UBA8416; family SLMC01; genus SLMC01. Next base: position 1,238 of record SLKS01000006.1, read on the forward strand.
CCGATCAGGACGTTCTTAACGGCATCGCCTACGATCCGGCTAACGGCGGCGTTTGGGTTACCGGCAAGAAATGGACGCGGCTCTACCGCATCGAGTGGCCGCCAGCACGCTGAACGGCGCCGTTACCGGCGCTGGATGGCGAGCAGCACGAGCAGCGCCGCGACAGCATAGGCGGCCAGGAACAGATACGCGCGCGACCAGCGGACGGTATCGTCGGGGTCGCGCGGCGTTTGGCCCGGCCGCCAGACGAGGCCCTGCCGATTGTCGTACAGCGCGCCAGGCAGAAGCAGGCTGCCAACATAGGCAACGGCGGCGGTCGCCAGCGCCCCGATGACGTTCCACCAGATCCACGAGATATCGGGCAACCATTTCATCACCGCCAAATTGCAGGCGAATCCGGCAACAATGCCCGCTGCCATAGGCCCGTTGCGCGTGCGCCGGGTAAACATGCCCAGCAGGAAAGTTGCCAGAATCGGTCCGTTCATCAGGGAACTGACTTTGTTGACGGCTTCGACAATCGTGTCGGCGATGCGGTCGGCGAAAAAGGCGAAGCCGGTACAGACCACGCCCCAGAACAAGGTCAGCAGGCGATTGCCCCACACCGGCGTTTCGCGGCCGGCCGGCAACAGATAGCGTTCCAGAATGTCGCGCGCGGTCGTGGCCGACAAGCTGTTGATCGTGGAATCCAGACTGGACATGGCGGCGGCGAACAAAGCGACGACGAACAGCCCGATGATTCCGTTCGGCAGATTCCTCAGCACGAAGGCGACCAGCAACACGTTCGGATTGGGCGACCCGTCGGCACGCGCGGGCAGCACGTTCCAGAAATCGGGGTTCGCCTGAAGATAGGCGGCCAGACCAACGCCGAGCCCGCAATAAGCCAGCACAAGCGGAAAGCGGCCAACCCCGTTCAGAAAGAGCGACCAGCGTATGTCGGCGATGCGGCGAACGGACAATTCGCGCTGCACCTGCGTCTGATCGCATCCGTAATAGGCCAGATACAGGAAGAAGCCGCCAATCAACATGGGCCAGAAGGCGAACTCGTTGCCGTCGCCGAGCCCGTGTCGCGCGAAATCGAGCGTGCGAAACGTTTCGGGCGGCGCCGCGTCCAACATGGCGCGCCAGCCGCCCAGACTGGAAATCAGCGCGCCACCGGCAAAGACAATGCCCAGCGCAAGCACGGCCATCTGGATGACATCGCTCCAGATGACCGCCCGCATGCCGCCCAGCATATCGTACACGATCGTCACGACCGCCAGCAGAACAACCGCCACGGCGAACGGGATGCCGATCGCATGCTGCAAAACCAGCGCAATGCCATAGACCGTGATGCCGGTGCCGAAAGCGCGAGTCAACTGGAAGACTATGCTGAGCAGCGTGCGGGTCTCGGGCCCGAACCGTTTCTCGATATACTCGTAGACGGACACGAGCCGCAACGCCCGAAACATCGGCAACATCGTCCACATCAGAAAAATCATGGCTAGGGGAACGGCCAGTTCGTACTGGAGCCAGATCAGACCGTTGATGGCCACGAACGCCGGCGCGCCGAGCAGACTGTTCGTGCTGCATTGCGTGGCCATGGTGGACAGGCCAGGCGCGTACCAGGGCATGCTGTGGCCAGCCACGTAATAGTCGCGTCCGTCGCGCGTTCGCCGGCCCAGCCAGGCGCTGAGCCCAATCATGCCGGCCATGTACAATGCGATAACGGTCCAGTCCGCCATGTTCATGCAACCAGAATAGCCGTTGCCGACGCGGCGACAAGAAAAAAAACAACCCGGCAGGGATACATGCGGACATCCTGACCTCGGGCGGGGATTTGTTGCCTTAATCCCGCATTGCTGCGTCAAAAAACAAGAGGTTTCGGTGGACGACTACGGATTACGAGTGGTGGAAGTGTCCTGACCTCCGACCTCTGATCCTAAGTGGAGCAGTTGATTAACCGGTAGAGTAGAGAGGGGGCCACGGGATGAGAGGCATAGAGCCATTGACCGCTGACCGCCCTCTCCCTCGTCGAACCGGACATGCAGATTTCCCGCATCCGGCTCTCGCGGAAGGCA
>SLKS01000200.1 GCA_007134465.1 Kiritimatiellia bacterium
AGGGCGGCAGGCCTCTGCCGCCGCAAGGGGTTTTGCAAACGCCTCCCTAGAAAGAGCAGTTGAACTGCTCCATTCAGGTTTGCCGGTCTATCGTCCTCGTCGTCGTTCTCGTCCTTGATTTCTCACGTCAGCTTTGTCGAGGACGAGAACGAGGGCCGTTCGCTTCGCTCACCAAGGACGATTCTCCCGTCAACCTTCCTTCTCTCTTTCCGTAGAACGCTCTTTCTTTTCGAAGCAATGAAGGGGCTTCCGTGCATTGCAAGATGCGCGGGACAAACATACATGCAAAGGCGTGTATGTCTCCGACAAGGGTTTTAGGGCTCGTTGCGAACCCTTGACGCTGGCGGTTCGTTTTGTTAAGCAGACATGCGGAAATCTAAAGGGGGTGTTGCCCACGACGCAACATCGCGAACCTGGCCATGACCGCATTCAAACCCACAACCGGCATACCGGAAGCCGACAGACTGGTCGGCGGCATTCTGGTTGGCGACAACATCGTGTGGGAGGTCAATTCGGGAGCGCCGATCGGCCGGTTCGTTTCCGGGTTCATTTCCGCCTGCGAACAGCGCGGCGATTCCGTGGTGTACGTCAGCTTCAACCGTTCGCCCCATGCGATCGCGCGGGAATATGGCGGGCTCATGTCCGGCGGCCGCTTCGTGCTCGTGGACTGCTATTCTTCGGGCAAAGGCAATGGCGATCCGGTGTTCCTCGATTTCTTCAAGGCGCCGCCCTGTTCGGCCCGGCATGTCGTCCATCCGGCCGACCCGGGCGAGGTGCAATCGGTGTTGCGAAATCTGGGAATGAAGAATTGCGCCGGCTACGTGTTCGACAGTCTCACCGGCATGCGCGACCTGTGGGGCGACGAGGAGACGGCGCTGCTGTTCTTCGGCCATTATTGTCCCCGTCTCTTCGATTTGGACGCGATCGCCTGCTGGTTGCTCGAGACGGAGGCGCATACCGAATCGTTTCTGGCCAAAGTCCGGCATATTACGCAAGTGGTGCTTGAAATCGCGGTTGCGGAAGGCGTGAACACGCTAACGGCCCGCAAGGCGCTCAACCGTTACGGCGCCGAGATCGGGATTCCGCAGCGGTTTGTCGTGGAGGAGGACCGCATACGGATTGTCGCCGAATCCCGCGAAGGCCGCGAACTTGGTCTGCTCGCCCGCATTGGCGAAACCTTGGCAAGCGCGCTGGACCCCAATTCGTTCTTCGAGGGGATCACGCATATTCTGGCCGGCGAGCTGGGCATGATGCGCAGCACCCTCATGCTGCTGGACGGCGTTTCGGGCAAGCTGCGCATCGCGGCCGCGCACGGCATGACCCTGAGCGAACGCGTGCGGGGCGAGTATGCGGTGGGCGAGGGCGTGGCGGGCGGCGTGGTGAAACGCGGGCTGCCCGAGGTGGTGCCGGACATCCGCAAGGATGCGCGGTTTCTGGACCGAACCGTCACCCGGCGCGACGCGGAGGATCCGACCGCGTTCATCTGCGTGCCGCTCATTGTCGGCGACGATGTGGTCGGCGCGCTTAGCGCGGACCGGCCCTACGCGTCGAAAGATGCCTTGCCCAAGGATTTGCGCCTGCTGACAATCGTGGCGTCGTTCGTCTCGCAAGTGATTCGGATTCATCGAATGCTGCATGTGGACAAGGACGAATTGCTGGCGCGCAACGAACAGCATCTGCTCGAACTGCCCCGCCGCTACCGGCTGGACAGCGTTGTGGGCGAAAGCGAGGCCATGCGCACGGCGTTGGCCGCGGCCGCCACGGCGGCGCGGTCGCGGGCGACCGTGCTTGTTTCCGGAGAAACCGGCACGGGCAAGGAGTTGGCGGCCAACATTGTGCATTACAACAGCCCACGCGCCAACGGGCCGTTTGTGAAGGTCAACTGCGGCGCCTTGCCGGACACCTTGCTGGAATCCGAGCTGTTCGGGCATGTGAAGGGGGCGTTCACCGGCGCGGTCCGGGATCGCCAAGGCCGATTCGAAGTCGCGAACGGCGGCACTCTCTTTCTCGACGAGGTCGGCGAAATGAGCCCGCATCTTCAGGTCAAGCTGCTTCGCGTGCTGCAGGAGCGGCAATTCGAACCCTTGGGCAGCGCGCGCACGGTCACGGTGGACGTTCGCGTCGTGGCGGCTACCTCCCGCGATTTGCGCGAGGAGGTCGAGCAGGGCCGTTTCCGGCAGGATCTGTATTACCGTTTGAATGTCATCCCGATCCGGCTGCCGCCCCTGCGCGAACGGCGAGGCGACATCCCGGCGCTGATCCATCATTTTCTGGCCAAGTTCAACCGCGAAAACCAGCGCACGGTGACCAAGCTTTCGCGCGAGGCGCTGGCCCGGCTCGAAGCCTATTCCTGGCCGGGCAACGTGCGCGAACTCGAAAACTGTATCGAGCGCGCCGTGGTGATGAGTCCGGGCGATGCGATTCTGCCGTCCTTGCTTCCCTCCGAAATCATGGAGAGCGCCGTCCGTCCGCTGCGCGGCCGGTCCGTGCCGGCGGAACGGCAGACCGCACTGAAGCAGGTGCGCGCCGCGACCGAACGCTATTGCGGCGGCGCGCGCGACCTCGCGCCTGCGCGGGCCGCGCTCGTTCAGGCCGTCGAGGAAACGATCATCCGCTCCGCGCTCGCCGCGGGCGTGACACGCAGCGAGCTGGCACAGGATCTCGGCATCAGCCGCATGACCCTCCGAAAACGCATCCGGGATTACGGACTGGAGTCATAAGGAGAGCGAGGATGATCAAAGCGCCGGCAAGGCTGTCGGTTCTGGGCCTGCTCCTTCTTGCGTGTGTTGGCGCATGGCTGGTCGCGCGCAGACTGGCCAACGCCTATGCCCGCCCCTACGCGCGGGTGGAGCCGGGCCTCTATATCGGGCAGGCTGTCGCACAGCCGCCAAAGGGAACGGAGGCGGTGGTCAATCTCAGCCTGCGTCCCAATCCATACACGGTGCAAGCCGATCTATGGGAGCCCATGCTGGAGACGGGCAATCGGCCGTGCGAGGCATCGTTGCGTCGGGCCGTCGAGTTTGTCGCCGAACAGCGCCGCGCCGGGCGCACAACCTACGTGCATTGTCTGGCGGGACAGAACCGCAGCGGGACCGTCGTTGCGGCCTATCTGATGCGCGAATACGGATGGTCGCTGGAAGACGCGCTGGCTTTCGTCCGGAAGCGGCGGCCGCAAGGGAAATCCGGGGTCAGCCCTTCAGAATACACTTTACTGGCGCAGAGGTTCATGGTTTCCTTGCGACGGTCTTCCGCAGTTCCTTCAAG
>SLKS01000167.1 GCA_007134465.1 Kiritimatiellia bacterium
ACCCCGCAAGCCTTGCGATCGCAGCCGTCTGACCACCCGTCGGCCCTCAAACCCCGAATCCGCCACGGGGCGCCAGCTGCATCGCCATTGTCTTCTGCGACTGCAGGCATAGAGCGCAGACGACAATGCCGAATGCAGCAGTTTTTTTCGGAAAGGGTTGTCTCAGCGAGGCAGTCGTTTTCGTCCTCGTTCTCGTCGTCGTCCTCGAAGGGGTTCTTGTGTTGCCATCTGTTGAAGAAATCTTGCCCCCCCCCTCTGCGAAACTCGGGTGCGTCTTACTTCCATTGTCCGCGTTTGGCGGTGGGGCGGATGCGCTTGTAGGTGCCGTCGGCCATTTCCTTCTGGATCACCTTCAGGTAGAGCCGGCCCATGCGCGTTTCATGGCTGTCGCCGGCGTAGAAGGTGTCCCAGGCGTACTGGTGGAGCCGGTCGAGATCGGCTACGCTCATGCGGGCGGGCTTGAACACGGTTTGATCGCCCGTGTAGCGCAGCCAGTCGTTATGGAGGATGCGGCCTTCGCGTTCGAGCTGGGCGCGGATGGGCGTGTGCGGGAACGGAGTGAGCACGGTGAATTCGGCGAGATCGAGGTTGATCTCCAGAAGATAGTCAACAAGGCGCTTGATGGCGTCTTCGTCGTGGTTGTCCATGCCGAGAATGATGGTGCCTTCGACGCCGATGCCGCGTTCCTTGAGGCGGCGGATGCGGTTGCGAATGACGTCGGAGGTGTCTATGACGGCCTGGTAGACGTACCAGCAGCCGGCTTCGGCGGCCAGGTCGAGGATTTCGTCGTTGTCCTTGATCGGGTGCGATATCCATTTCTTCTTGAGCGGGATCAGCGCGCGGAACAGATCCTTTTCCCATTGGTCGTTCTGGGCCAGGGAATTGTCCACGAAGAAGAGCCGGTTGTTGTCTATGCCCTGCAGTTCCTCGACGACCCGGTCAATATCGCGCGGCCGGAACTGCCGCCCGCCGAGATAGGGCGTGCAGCAGGGGAAGCAGTTGAAGCGGCAGCCGCGCGAGGCGTGAACGAGGTCCACCATTTGCACGCCGCGATAGCGGTAGCGGTCGCGGTCCAGAATGTCGCGCCGGGCCGGGCCGATCAGCGATTCGTCGGGATAGTCGCGCAGCCGGTCGTACACGGATTGCAAGGCGCCGCGGCGCAGATCGTCCACCACGTGCGCGAAATGGCCTTCGGCTTCGCCGACAAAGACGGCGTCGGCATGGGCGAGCGTTTCGTCCTTGTGCAGCATGGCGGCAATGCCGCCGAAGACGACGGGCACGCCCAGCGCGCGGTATTGATCGGCAATGGCCCAGCCGCGCGGAATCTGGCAGGTGAGCATGCAGGAGATGGCGACGAGATCGGCGTCCTTGGCCATGGTCAGGGGCGAGACGTTTTCGTCGGTGAAACGGACGGTCACGTCGTCGGGGACGGTTGCCGCGAAACAGACCGGCCCGTGCGGCGGCAGGTGGAATTCCGGCTGATTCCGCATCTTCGGCCAACGTGGATAGATCAGGTGCAGGTTCATACAAGGGGGAAGACTATGCGCTATGCCGGGTGGAGAGCAAGAAGAAAGAGAGAAGAGAGGGAGGAAAGCAGTAACCAGTAACCAGTGATCAGTGACCAGTTTACGGCAAAGGTGACGACGGAGTTAGAATCGGCGGTGTTTACGAGGCGGTTTGCGTTGGAGGAAGAGGCGTGGCAATCGCGTCTGTTCCGTAAACAGTTCCGTCAAAGATGATGTCGGAATGGGGGCGGGTCGGCTTCATCGTTGTCGTGATCCTTGTCGCGATCGTCGTCGGTCTTCATCGTTGTCACGATCCTTGTCTTGATCGTCGCCGACAAAGATCGGGACGATGATCGAGACAAAGATGGATATTCCACCCGTCAACCACGGCGCCAAACGTCGCTACGGCGCATCGCTGCCGCGCCGCATGCGATGGAACCGAGAGGGAATTTTCGAGCGCCACCTTGGGTGGCTCCAAATAACAATCCGCTTTGAGAGGTCCACATATACCAAGCCCCCGGCTCTGCCGGGGGTATTCAACTGCCGGCGGGCGGGATCGAGTTGGCCAGGCGGTGTTTCAGGAAGGCGACGGCTTGGTCGGCGGGGGCGGGGCCGGGAGAGGCGGAGTGGGTTGCGCCGATGGCGAGCGCGGCGGCGGCATCGTTCTGCGAGGCGACGAGCAGAAGTTGGGGGCATTGGTTTTCCCTAATCAGCCGGGCGCCGGTTTCGACGAGAAGACGGATGGGGTCGCTGTCGGACGCGGCGGCGACATGGAAGCAGGGACCGGCGAGTTTGAAATGAATGGCGGCTTCGGCCAGCGGGCTGGTGGGGAGCGTATAGATGAACAGGTTGCCGCGGCCGAGCGTGCGGCCTGCGGCAAGATAGTCGTCGAAATAGGCGCGGTTGGCGCAGTGCGCGCCGTATGGTCGCCAGCCGACGATGCCAAGCGGGCGCGTGGCGTCGGCGGTGGCGGGCAGATCGGCGTCGCGCAGGGCGAGGGCGACCGCGCAGCAAGTCAGCCGCGAGGGCCGGTCGAAGCGCGCGCAGTTTTTGGGGCGGACAGGGAAAAGATCGGGCTGGCGAATCAGCCGGTCGGGATCCGCGTTGGACGGGTCCATGGCGCCGTGAAGCAGTTGTCCGCTTCCGTCGGGGCCGATGGCGCCGCCGCCAAGAATGGTCCACTCTTTGTTCATCTGTTTTCCGTTTGCAGGATCAATGCGGCATTGATGCCGCCGAATCCGGAGTTGGTCGTGAGCAGCGCGCGGCCGTTGGTCAGCGGGACGGCTTGGTCGGAAACCCAGCCAAGCGCGAGGGGGTCCGGCTGTTCGAGTCCGACGGTGGGCGGCACGGTGTGTTCCTCGAGGCAGCGCAGGGCGACAAGCGTTTCGAGCAGGCCGGCGGCGCCGAGCGTGTGGCCGACGGCGCCTTTGACGGAAAAGACCGGGCGCGGTTTGTCGTGGAACACGGCGCGGAAGGCTTTCATTTCCATGGCGTCGTTATAGGCGGTGCCGGTTCCGTGCGCGTGGATGGCGGCGATGGCATCGGGCGTTTGCCCGGCGGAGCGCAGGGCCTGGCGGATGGCGCGCGCGAGCCCGGCGCCGTCGCGCGAGGGGCCGGTCATGTGATTGGCGTCGTTGCTGGCGCCGTATCCGGCGATGGTGGCGGCGATGGGGCGCCGTTCGCGCCGGGCCCGTTGTTCGCTCATGACCAGCGCCCAGGTGGCGGCTTCGCCGAGCATGAGTCCTTTGCGCCGGACATCGAAGGGGCGTGCGCCGTCGGGATCGAGCGCCATCAGGGTGGAGAAGCCGGAGAATACGAATTCGGTGACAGCGTCGCAGGCGACGACGAGCGCGGCTTCGCATTCGCCCGCGCGGATCATGGATGCGGCTTCGGCCAAAGCGACGGTGGACGAGGCGCAGGCGGCCGATACGAGGCGGGCGGGGCCGGTCAGGCCGCACAGCGCGCGCGCGCGTTCGAGCAGCCGTTCGGGCGCGCCGGCGAGCGGGTCGCTGCCGCCGACGAGCGCGTCGTGCTCGAGTTCGTCAATTTCGCCGACGGTCGTGGCGAGCAGCAGGAGGGTGTCGGCAGGGAAAGGCGTGGCTGGCGGGAGCAGACGGCGCAGCATTCGGATGACGAGCGAATCGCCGTCAAGCGGTTCACGTTCCGGCACGACCGCCTCCGTTCCGTTCGGCACAAGCGCTGCTTGGCGGCAGGCGAAGGCGGTTGTGTCGAAGCGGGGGATGTCGGCGAAAGCGGAGCGCCGTTCGAGGAGGGCGCGCCAGAGGGGATCGAGCCCGCGTCCGAAAGGGCTCAGCACATCGTATTCGACCAGTACGGCATTAGAATCCATGACGGACGATCTGGCTGACGATCGGGCCCATGAGGATGAGGAAGACGGCGGGGAAAATGAAGAAGATCAGCGGGAACAGCATTTTGACAGGCGCTTCGTTGGCCAGTTTTTCGGCGCGCTCGAAGCGGCGCTGGCGCATTTGATCGGACTGGATGCGCAGGATGGCGCCGATGCTGACTCCAAGCTCGTCGGCCTGGACGAGTGCGTTGACGACGGAGCGCAGATCGGCGAGGTTGACGCGGCGGGACATGTCGCGCAAGGCTTCGCGCCGCGTTTTGCCCAGTTGGATTTCGCGGACGACCTGAAGCAGTTCTTCGCCGAGCGCGTCCAGGCTGCGTCGTTCCATGTTGCGCTGGAGCGAGGTCATGAAGTCGAGGCCGGCTTCCACGGACAGGGTTAACAGGTCGAGGACGAATGGCAACGACCGCTGTATGGCCGCATGCCGTTTTTGAAGGGCGCGCTTGAGCCAAAGGGCTGGGTAGAAGCTCAGCCAGATCAGGCCGAAGACGTAGAGGCCGGGTTCCGCCTGTTCCAGGAAACGGCTGCGCGAGGCGGCGACGGCGAGGCGCACGAACGGAATCCAGAGCAGTATGCCGGGCAGGAGCGGCATGAGGATGCGCATGGCGAGGAATTCGTCGGGCGCAAGGAGCCCCTCGAAACCGGCGGCCACGATTTTGCGCTGCAAGCGGTCTCTGACATTGCCGAAGATCGGTTTGTAGAACAAGGGGCGGAAGTTCGGGGCGAGAGGCATAAGCAGACGGAACAGGATCGGGAGCGAGCGGGTTTGCCGACGCCCGTCGGCCAGGGTGACGTAGGTGATTTGGCGGGCGATGCCGGCGGCGTAGGCGCCGATGCCGGCCGCGCAGACGGCCCAGAGAAAGGCGGCGATATAGGGGAGCTGTTGTTCCATGGCTACACGTCGATGCTGATGATTTTTCTGATGAAGAATCCGCCGCTGGCAACCAGCACGACCACGGCGACCATGATGGCGATGCCGAAGGCGGATCGGAAGAACGGCAGCATTGTTCGCGGGTCCACCAGTGTGAGCGCGACGCCGATCACAATGGGCATGGCGCCCACGATGATGCCCTGCAGCCTGCCTTGCGCGGTGAGCGTGCGGATGCGGTTTTCGATGCGCATCCGCTCGCGTATGGTATGGGCGATCTTCTCGAAAATCTCGGTGAGATTGCCGCCGGTGCGGCGCGCGGTTTCGATGGCCATGGCGACCAGAGACATGTCGTCGCTGCCCACACGCTGCTCCAGGTTGTTGAGCGCTTCCGAGAAGCCGACGCCCATGCGCGTTTGCTGCAGGAAGAGACCGAATTCCTGAGCGATGGGGTTTTCGCCTTCCTTGACGACGCTTTCGAACGCCTGCGTGATGCTGAACCCGGCTTTCAGGGCGTTGCTCATGCCGATCAGCGTGTCCACAAGCTGGAGGTTGAATCGGCGAAGTCGGCGCCGCTTAAGCATGGCCAGAACCCAATGCGGGCTGCGCAGCCCGGGCAGGGCGACGGCGCATGCGAGGATCAGTCCGTACACGACCGTGCGCAGCGAGGAGAAGTGGCCGGCGACGGAGAAGAACACGAGCACGAACAGCGTGAGCGCGACGCCCCAGCCGATGGCGACGATGCGTTGGGGCGGGATGAACAGAAAGATATCCTCGAACTGCCGGGCCACGTTTTCGGCTTCGGCGCCGGCATAGGTGCGCGCGCGGGCGCGGGCGGCCTGGAGAAGGGCGAAAGCCAAGCCGGCGAAGGTCAGCCCGAACAGGGCGGCCGATCCGAGCTTGAAGAGCAGGGGAACTACTGAAACGCTTTCATCCATGCGCCAGGTCTCCGTTGGCCTGCGGGTCGAACATGGAACGGTCAATGCTCAGTCCGCGAGTATGGATTTCTTCGATAAAGGTGGGGACGGATCCGGTCGGGCGAATGCTGCCGAGGATGCGGCCGTTGTCGTCCAGCCCGGTTTGGCGGAATTCGAAGATGTCCTGCATGGTGATCTGGTCGCCTTCCAGGCCGCAGACTTCGGTAACGCGCGTGATGCGGCGGGAGCCGTCGCTGAAGCGCGATTCGTGGACGATCAAATGTATGGCGGCGGCGATTTGCTCGCGAATGGCCCGTACCGGCAGGTCCATGCCGGACATGAGCACCATGGTTTCGAGACGGGAGATGACGTCCCGGGGCGAATTGGCATGCACGGTGGTGAGCGAGCCGTCGTGGCCGGTGTTCATGGCCTGCAGCATGTCGAGCGCTTCGCCGCCGCGGCATTCGCCGACGACGATGCGGTCGGGCCGCATGCGCAGGGCGTTGCGGACCAGATCGCGAATGGTGATGGCGCCTTTGCCCTCGATATTGGGCGGGCGCGATTCAAGGCGCACCACGTGTTCCTGGGACAGCCGCAATTCGGCGGCGTCTTCGATGGTGACGATGCGTTCGGAGTCGGGAATGTAGTCGCTGAGCACGTTGAGCAGCGTTGTCTTGCCGGAGCCTGTCCCGCCCGAGACCACGATGTTGCGTCGCAGCAGGACGCATATCCGCGCCAACTCGGTCAGGGCCCGTGTCATGGTTCCGAAGCGGATCAGGTCCTGGTCCGTGAACGGTACTTTCGAGAATTTGCGGACGGTCAGGCAGGGCCCGATCAGGGAAAGGGGATGGATGATGGCGTTTACCCGCGAGCCGTCGGGCAAGCGGGCATCCACGTAGGGCTGGCTTTCGTCAATGCGCCGGCCGATCGGCGAAACGATGCGTTCGATGACGGCCAGTACGGAGAGATCGTCCATGAAAACGGTGTCGAGCCGCTCGAGTTTTCCGTTCCGTTCCACGTAGATATGGCGGTGGCCGTTGACCATGATTTCGGTAACCGAATCGTCGGCCAGCAAGCTTTCCAGCGGTCCGAGGCCGACGGCTTCGTCGAAAACTTCCTGAATGAGCTGGGCGGCGTCCATGCCGGGCGGCAGACGCGGCGCGACGTCGCGCACGATCGCTTCGAGCGTAACGCGGGCCTTTTTGCGCAGTTCTTCGCCACGAACGCGAGAGGCCGAGAGCCGTTTGATGTCCATGCGCTCGACCAGTTCCTTGTGAATCTGGCGTTTCACGGAGCGGCGCTGTTCGATGGCAGAGTCGGGGGCCGCCTTGGGGGGCGCAAGGGCCGGTGTCGGCGATGGCATGGCCGGGGTGGCGACCATGACGGTGGGCGAAGAGGGTTCCGGAGGCGTATCGAGACTGGCGGTTGGCTTCTGCGGGGAAGCGATAGCCACGCGCCGGGTGGAGACGCCGAGCGGCAGATGGACGCGAAGCGTATAGCGCCCGACACGGATGTCTTCGCCAGTTGGCAAATCTTCTCGCCCGCTGATGCGGCGCTTGCCCAGAAAGACGCCGCTTTGCGAGTCGAGGTCTTCCAGACTGCACCCGTTTTCGCGAATCGTGAGAATGGCGTGCCGCGCGTCCACCTGTTCGCTTTGTTCCAGTCGGATCTTGCAGTCTTCGTCGTGGCCGACGGAATAGATGCCGGGCGGAATGGCGAACCATTTCGGATCGTGGTTGGGGCGCCGAATTTCAAGCTGGATGGAAGTAGTCATGACGGATCGCTTATGGCTGACGTTTTCGCAGGAGCGGTTTGCGCAGAAATTCCTGACGCAGCCGGTTGTAGGTTTCAATATTGTTCTGCAAATGGTCGAAGTTGACGGCGGGCATCGCGGGTTCGTATCCCACATCGGCGGGATGACGCAACGAAAGCGAGAGACGGCCTTGCGTTTGCTGGGCGAAGACGAGCAGCTCGGCTTCGCGGGGCGTGACTTCGATGGTGACTGTGCTGTAGGAAGTGTCGCGTCGGCGCGGATCCTGTCGGTCGCGCGCCAGAGTCTGGCCCGTGCCGAGCACCAGCACGTCTTGCAGCAGAGTGAGGGTGGCGGTTTCCATTTCGCCCGGTTTGTTTTGGGCGGGAAAGCTGAAGGTGCCCAGCACGTCCACGCGGTCGTTGGGCCGGACCATGCCGCTGACGGCGGCGGCGCCGCCAACGGAAATGGAAATAGCCCGCATATTGTGCCGGATAATGGGCGCCAGGCCGACGACCTCGGACCGACCGCCTTCGATCGCGCTCCACGTGAGTTGATCGCCGGGATTCAATGTGCGCGTTGTTTTTTTTCGAAGCGTGAGCACATCCCGCGCGTCGTAGGCGTCCATGGCATCCGCCATGATTTCCGAGGGGTATTTTTGCGTCTCTGTCAAATCTTCGGCTACCAGCGTGGTGCCGCGCGGTATGGCGCGGCGCACCACGATAACGCCGACTCTTCGTTGGGCTGAATGCAAGCGCTGCCATTCGGCTTGGAGTTCGTTTTCCTTGACCCGCCAGAATTGCAGCGTGAGCACAAAGGCCACCAGGCCCACGCCGAGCGAAGCGATCGGCACGATTTTGTCTTTCATTGCGCGAGTTCCTCCGGTTTCAAACGGCCAAGCAGGGGGATATACGAAAGAACCACTCTACCCGAAACGCGGAGGATGTCTAGCGGAAAAAGCGTTTAAGGCGGGCTGCGGGCGCATCCGCGATTGGCGGACCTATCGTCCTCGTCGTCGTTCTCGTTCTCGTCCTCGATTTTTCCCGTCAGCTTTGTCGAGGACGAGAACGAGACCCGTTCGCTCCGCTCACCGAGGACGATTCTCCCGCCATCCTCCATCGTTGGTCAATGAACCTGGAAAGAGCAGATAACCGCAAAGAACACAGAGAACACAAAGATGGAGAACAGGTTGCAGAGATGCGCCCTAACACCCGATTGGTGTGGCCATAAAACTGCACAACTGTCTTTCTTTGCGATCTTTGTGCTCTTTGCGGTAAATCAACTGCTCCACTTAGGATGAATCAGGGCTGCGCCCGCAACCCATAAATCTGGCATGATTCAATAAACGCCTCAAGAGGTTAAGGCGGTTGTCATTCCGAGCGCAGCGAGGAATCTCGTCCGCAGGCCGCTTCGCGGAGATTCCTCGCAAGCTCGGAATGACACCTTTGCTCGGATGTGTTGCCCTGATTTGTACCATGTCGAACAATGGCCTAAGGCGGAACGCCGGGCTGCTTGTGGAGCAGGGTCAGCCGCGTTTGGCCGGGCGTGTTCGGAGCCGGTTCGGCGAAGACGGCGCAGATGTTCTGGGCTAGCGGGTTGTCCCGGCGGGCTTGGGCGAAAAGGACAAGAGAAGCGGTGTCGCGACGCGTGGCGGTTTCCGGCGCCGGGGCCAGTTGCGTCCAGCCGGCTTGGGTCAACAGGGATTGGTAATGACGTTGGACATGCGCCGGCTCGGCTTGAACGGAAGCGATGGCCATGGCCAGTCCGCCGCGCCGGTCGCGGGCGAAAAAGACGGGAACGCTGCCGGGATATTCGGGCAGTTCGGCGAGGCGGTGCCGATCTGGAGGGCGCCGGGATTCGTGTCGCATGGCGGCGTCCATTTCGACGGCAAGCGCGAGCGTGCGGCGATGGTCGGGCAGATGGATGACGACAAGGCGAATGTGCTTGCCTTCGGCATCCAGGGTGGCGAATCCCATGGATCCGCCATTGTAGGTTAGCGTTTCCGGTGCGAATACGCTGCGCAGGTCGCGAAAGACGGCTCGGATCGGCTTGTCGAACGAGTAGACGGCCAAGCGACCGGTTCCGTTGTTCACGGCCACGTCGGCTTCGTAGGCTATCGAGCCGCCGAGCGTTTCCAAGGTGTGCGCGGGGCGGGCGGCGCCGCGCCAGCGGCGGAACACGCGCGCGCCTGTCGGGCCGGCGCCGACGACAAGCAGCACGGCGATCAGCGCCGTAAGAGAGAGCGCCCTCGGCACAAGCGCGTTCGGCACGAGCGCCTCCGTTCCGTTCGGCACGAGCGCGCGATGGGAAGTCTTATGCGGGGTCGTCATGTCAATAGAGCCCTTTGAGCCATGGAATCCAGACCTCGGATTGAATCTGAACGGTTTCGGCATCGTAGAAGAGGTTGCGCGCGGCCGGAAGGAGAGGAACGGTTTGCGCATTGTGGCCGCGAACCAGACCGAACAGGTTGCCTGGATCGATGGCGGACCGGAGCTGGACCAGGCGGTTGCCGGGAATCTCGTGCATGATTTGCCAGGCTTCGCCCTCGGCGGCGCGTTCGACAATCAGGCCTCGAAAATCGGTTGGGTCGCCCGCGACGGGAAGGTCGTCCGCCGAGTGAGGCCGCTCGTCGGGACCGACTTCCCAGTCGCGCAGCCAGTTCGGGTTCGATAGGGTGTCCAAGCCGCTCGATAGATCGGTCAAGGCCAGCTCGGCGGCCTGGCGGCGGGCTTCGATCATAACATCGGTATGCGTTTTGGCCAGGCTGGCGACTTGGAAAAGGGCGGCCAGCAGCGTCAGCACGGCCACCATGCCGACGATGAATTCGACGATGGCCTGGCCGGAGCGTGTCCGGTTCTTTCCGTTCTGCGTCAGCGAGATCATGGATAGCCCTTCTGTGTTCGATGAAGGAATTCTTTCCTTTCAAGTATTAGAGCAAAGATCTGTTTTTTCGCCAAGGCCTTGCTCGCCCTCGCTATTTTGTTCAGTGTGCGCGTCGTCGCCCGCCGCCCGAACCCGGTCCGGGCCCGGAAGGCAGGGTGCAAAGGTGGCTGTTGTTGACCAGCCATTGCGCGCCTTCCGCCCGGAAAGCTGGGTTTTCCCAGACGACGAGCTGTTTGCAATACCAGCAATCCGACGGATGAGGTCCGGTCTCCATGTATTCGGGCAGATGCACTTCGATATGTTCGCGCCATTCGAGGTCGTATCCGCCGCCGATCGGCGCGGAGGAGCCGTCCAGCGGGATGAGGCGCGCCTCGTGGAAGGCGGGCAGCACGAGTCCGAAATCGTTGGGCCGGTCGGTTTCGTTGAGGTGGCCGAACGGCTTGGCGGCGGCGGTCCAGACGATGGCGTTGGTTACGGTCGCGCCCTCGCGCCCGGGCGAAATGCGAGTGGTTCTTTCGTGGATGCGCGTGACGGCATCGGCGCCGGCGTAGTTGTACTGTGGCCGGACAGGCCCGGTGGCCGGGAAGGGGTCGTCTCCTTCGGTCGCCATGGCGTGCCAGGGTGTCCAGACCGATGGAGCGTAGCAGTACCACACGGCGGTGTTGGTCATGGCCGGTTCTTCGATCATGCCGGGCAAGCCGCGGTCCAGCACGGCCTCGGCGACGGCTTCCTGCGAGAGGAAGTCGTCCAGCCGCGTTTCGCGCCGGACGAGGCCGAGTCCGTATATCTCGCTGTTGATGTATTCCTGGTGCGGCGGGTCCGGCAGGGCAGGCCACCAGAGGAAATCCGTGTAGTCTTCCAGCAGGTCGGGGGCGTTGAAGTAGAACCAGCACCAGTTCTTGCCGGCGATCGCTTCGTAGAAACCGACGACCATCAGGGTGTGCCCGCCGGTGCGGTCGCCGTACAGGCGCGCATTGTCGGGGCCGGCGGCCACGCCGTCGTTGGCAACGGTTTCCAGCATGGCCGCGTATTCGGACCAGGCGCCGGGATAGGGCTCGGGGAATAGCATTTCGCCATCGGAACCGGTGATGAAAGGATAGTCCTCGCGCACTTGCCGGGCGTGTTCGCGGAGCCGTTCCTCGAATGCCCGGTTGCTGTATACGCGGTTCTGTTTGGCCGCCTGCTGGGACGCCATGAAGGCGACCATGGGGCCGACATAGCAAAGCCGCGCCTGAATGGCGTTGACGGTTTGCCCTGTTTCGTGATCGTCCACCGCCAGAGCCAGCGCCTGCATGAGATTGAGATCGCCAACGATGTTCAGAGAGATGCCCTGCCAGCGCGCGGCCATGATCGCGGACGCGTCGCCTGCGTTTTGCGTCAGAGACTTAACGACGAGAATCTTGTGCAAGTCGTAGTTCCAGGCCACCATGAAGACCAGAACAACCAGCGCCATCACGAAGAACACGATGGCTTGTCCGCGGGTCGAGCCTCGTCCGGGACGGGGGAATGGCCGTCGTCGCGTTTTTCGGCTTGTCCGCAAATGTTGCGGGTGCATGGCGATCCTCCCTTTCGTTGTTTCCCGTGCCCTGCGGCGCCGCGCGTCGTTTTCGGACAAATTCAGGCATTGCAAAATGCGGGGCAACACATCCGGGCAAAGGTGTCATTCCTCGCAGGCTTCCGCCTTCATGAGGACACTACGGCGGGACACGCGGAATGACAACCTGTTGTTCTCTTGCGGCATGTTGCGAACCATGTCCGATATTACCAGTCGCGGTCGTCGAGATAGAGCGGATAATGGTTTTCCAGCCAGGCCTCGCCTTCGATGCGGACATGATCGTCCGCATAGAAGGTCCGATGCAAAGGGACAAAGAGGGGGTAATCCTGCCAGGCGCGAATATGGACCATGGGATTCGCGGCGATGGTTCCGTCCGGGGCCGTTGTGAAATAATCGCCCCCCCAGCCGATGCTGTTCCAGCGTTCGTAGTCCAGCACCTCGTCGGCGCGCGGCCGGTTGTGAGCGGCAAGGTATTCCGGGATGCGCGCCCGTTCAATGTTGTATTGCAGGGAAGAAGGCGTGGCGGTCAGCAGGCGTTGCCACAAATGGCCGGCGGTGTCGGCGCCGGCTATTTCCGAGCGAAGATATTCGTCTTCGTTGACGAAGTCCGGCTGGATCATGCGCCCGGCATTGGGGATG
>SLKS01000035.1 GCA_007134465.1 Kiritimatiellia bacterium
C
The DNA here is from genome assembly GCA_007134465.1 of Kiritimatiellia bacterium. Lineage (GTDB taxonomy): Bacteria > Verrucomicrobiota > Kiritimatiellia > UBA8416 > SLMC01 > SLMC01. The sequence continues at coordinate 2 of SLKS01000035.1, forward strand.
GCTTGAGGCGGGGCGCGCGATTCTCGCATATTGAAATATGGGTGAAATGCGCACCCCGCCTCAAGTGCCGCAGGCGTTGGCGTTGGCGTGCTCGCAGCAGAAAAACTCGCTTATTTTAGGCTTAGCCTCACAGATCCCGGTACGCATGGGTTTCGCGCAAAGCCGTTTCGTCGGCCGGTTCGCCGCCGGCCCAGACGCGAACCGCCTTGCCCATGTACAGAGGGTGCCGGCTCCACAAGGCCACGTCGGCGTCCAGCCCTTTGGCCAGGCGGCCGATCCGGCGTTCGACTCCCATCATGGCGGCCGGCCATTCGGTGATGGCGCGCAGGCCGTCCTCTTCGGGCAATCCCTCCCGAACGGCAATGCCCGCGAAGATCGGCAGGAACCAGCAAGGATCCACGCCGTGATCGGAGATTATGGCGATCCGTACGCCGGCTCGCCGCAGTTTGACGGCGTTGGCATAGCCTTTGCGAACGTTTTCCTGCTTGGCCGGCGGATCGAAGTTGGGGCCGATAAAGCAGTCGATCTTGCGGCGGGCCAGCTCGTCGGCCAGCAGATAGCCGTCCGTCACATGATCGAGACAAGGCTTGAACCCGAATTCGTCGGCGATGCGCAGGGCGGTCATGATGTCGTCGGCCCGATGGCAATGCACACGGGCCGGCAGTTTTCCGGACAGCACGCGCAGAATGTTGTCGTAGCCGAGATCGGGCTCGACCGTTTTTTTCGCGCGCCGTTTCTTGCGGTAGGCGAGCGCGTCGCGAAACGCCTGGCGCATCAGGTGCGCGTTGCCCATGCGCGTGTGCGGTTCGCGCCCCTTCGCTCCATAGGCCTTTTTCGGGTTCGATCCCAGCGCCATTTTCATGGCGGCAGGCGCCCGTACCGCCATGCGGTCCACGACCGTTCCGTACGTCTTGATCACAGCGCCCGTACCGCCCAGAATGTTCGTGCTGCCGGGCAGAACCATCACGGACGTGACGCCGTTGAGCACGGCGTGCGCGAACACTTCGTTGAACGGGTTGATCGCGTCCAGCACATCGGCGAACGGCGTGACCGGCGCGCTCTTCTCGTTGACGTCGTTGTCGTCGAAGGGATGGTCTTTCATGCCCATGTGCGTGTGGGCGTCTATCAGGCCTGGCGTCGCCCAGGCGCCCTGCGCGTCGAACACATTGGCGCCGCGCGGCGCCTTCAGGTCCGGGCCGACGGCCGCAACCTTTCCGTTGCGCAGAAGAATGCCACTGCGCGCGCGGAACCCGGCGCCGGGCAGAAACGCGTTGCAGTCCTTGATCAGCCAAGTCGTGGTTGTCATGCAGGGCTCCTCTCTCGGTTCGTATCAGGGCGTGGCGACAATACGGTAGAAGACAGGCGGATGATTCGGCACGGATTCCGAGCTGCGCCAGACGTTGGTTCCTTCGCTGCGGGAAACCGTGGCTGGCGAAGCCGGCTCCCAAAGCCCTTCGTTCAGATTGGTCGTTTGCTCGACGGCAAAGGGCGGCAGCGCCGGGTCCACGTAGACGCTTGTCCATTTCAGCCAGTTCGTTCCGCGATCGTTGCCCGCGCTGTGAATGACAAATGTCGAGTTGGAATCGGTGGGATCCGTGCTGGCCAGATATTCCTGCCAGGTTTCCCGCCCGTCCCCGTCCCAGTCGAGACTTTCCCACATCGCGAAATTGTTGGTCCAGTCCTCGAATTGGGCCAGCCACCATTCCGGCGTGCCAAGCGGGGCCAAACGCGGCGAGAACACGGCGGCAATGTAGCCGGTGCCGCCTACGTTCGACCATGTCGAGGTGTACACCGGCCCGAACGGGCCGGAAACGAACTGGCCATGGTTGGTCTCGATGCTGTGAATGTCGTAATAGGAGGAGGCCGCCACCACAAAACTGGTGGATGCGCCGGGCGCCACGGAGACGGAACCGGAGGGAGTAATCGTCCCGCCCGTGCCTGCGCTGGCGACAATCGCGTAGTCGGAAATGCCGTACTGGTCCAGCACAAGCCCTTGCGACGCGATCGAAACGCGAAAACGCGCAACAGGCGGCGCGTCTTCTTCGACGTACACCTCCACCGTATTGCCAACGACATTGTCATAGGCACCGGCCAGCGAGGCCGGCTCCTCGCGGGCGACGATCAAAAAACTCTGCTCGGGCGACGGAACGAATCCGTCCGTTAAAACAACCCGCAAGGTTCCGCCCAGCGTCGCGGTTCCGGCGGAGACCGTCAGCGAATCCCAACCGATACCGGGTTCGCTATGGGCTGCCAGTTCAAAACGCGACGTGGAGCCGGCCATGAAATCGAGCGAGCCGGAATGGACAACTGCGCCCGGTCCGGCCCGGCCTGGCGCCAGCGTGCCGTACACCGTCGTATCGGCCGCCACAGTTCCGGAACCGGTCAGCCACGCGTTGCTGCTGACAACAAGCCCGTCGGAGAAGGCGGCTGTCTCTCCAAGCATGACGAGGTTCGCCGGCTGGTTTCCGTCCCCGACCGCGAACGGTTGGCCGTTCTGCACCTGGGCATGAGCCAGTTCCAGCGTGCCGCCGGCCAGGGTCGCAACGTTGTTCGAGGCCACCGTAAGCGTGCCGACGGCGGCGACCGTTCCGCCTTGATCAATGACAAGCTCATTGCCCGTGGCGAGGGCGTCGAGCCCGATGCGCACATGGGCCTGTCCCGCATGCCACAGGGAATCGGCTCCCCTAACGACAAAACTGTTGTCGTGCGCGTTCGAGTGGTTCCCTACCACTGTTTCGCCGGTAGAATGCAGCGCTCCGCCGTTGACGACTTCCACGCTGTTTGAGACGTCGTTCGGTCCGAAGCCGATGTGAATGGTTGTAACGCTGCCGGCTTCGGCGCCATCGAGAATTGCCAGGCGATTGCCGACGTTGTGGCCGACGGACGGGTCGTGGCCGCCGGCCACGCGGAAGGCGCCGTTATGGGTCCACAGCGTAGCGGAACCCGAGATTTCAATGCGGTTGGAGACGCATTCGCCTCCTCCGCCGACATGGGCGATTCCCGACGAGAGAAGGCGGCCGCCTGTCTCGACGGCGATGCTGTTGCCTACATTGCCCCGCTCGCGACCTGCGGCCAAGGTGGACACGCCGGATGCGCGCCCGTCGTTTTCCACCCGAACCCAGTTCCCGGTTCCGTAGGCGTTGCCGACAAGCAGACTGCCCGCGAGTGAAAGATGCGAATCCTGACCGACAATCCATAGGCCGTTCGACACGGCGCCGTCGGATGCGCCAACCCACATGCCGGATTCCCGCACGGCGGCCATGCCGCCATCGGCCACGATCAGGCGATTGTTGCGGGCGAAGGCGCCGCCGACCCGCGCCATATTGTGCCAACCGCACTCCACAAAACCGCCATGCTCGACACGCAACCAGTTGTTGCTCGCATGATCGTCGCCAATGTAAATCCGGTCGCTGCCCGAGGTCAGCTTCCATTCCGAACCGGCGTCGGTTACGAGCGCAAAGTTGTCGCGCGATCCGACACCGGCGCCGATCCGATGGATTTGGTTCGGGGTCGTGATCTTTCCTCCCTCGATGGTCGCCAGCCCGTTTCCGATGCCGCCGTCGGCGCCAACGCTAATGACGCGGGCGACAAGCGAGCCCGCATTGACCAGCATGTTCCCTTCCGACCCCGCGCCGCGACCGATATGCAGCTCGCCGATGCGAGCTAGCGAGGACCCGACCCCGAGCGCAACCGTGTTGTTGACGGCCCCACGCGTTTCTTCCGCCTTGCCGATCCAAAGGTCCTGCAGGTTCAGGTCCCATGTCGAATCCGTTCCGGCCAGCAGGACGGCGTTCGAAGTGTTGAGCCCGACGAACGATTCCGCGGACGTGGTCATCCGGCCGCCATGCGTAACGCGCAATTGCGAAAGCATGCCGCCGCCTTGCAACATCAAGGAACCGGCGGTCAACTGGGCATGATTCGTGATTACGGCGCTGACATTCGGCCCGAACGTCAGCGCATGCGCGCCCATGTCCCAATGGGCGCCGCCTCCGGTCAGCCATGCCGAGCGCAAACCGGCCGATCCCGAGAAGACATAGGGTGCGGCAACGCGCAACGTGCCGTTGCTCACGGAAAGCGAATTCGTGCCGAGCGCATGGACGGAATCGGCGCGCAGCCAGGCGGCCGGACTGTTCATGACCACCGGCCCCGCGAACGAGTTCGACGCGCCAAGAATCAGGTTCCAGGCGCCTTCCTTGATCAGACCGCCTGCCCCCGATATCGGCCCCGTCATGGCGACGTCTCCGCCCGCGCCCCAGCCTGTCCAATGCAGGTCTTCCTCGATCACGATCGGATTTTCGATCCTGTATGTAGTGCCGAATCCGGTCTTGACGATGCCGCCTTCCTGGCCTCGTATTTCCAGAGGTGCGCCCCGCAAAACGTTGGTGACTTCCGTATCCCCGCTCAGCATCAGCCGGTGAAGAGAAAAAGGCTCGACGTGATCGTTGGTGGAAACATAGGGACTGTCGCCCGCCCCGAATTCCAGAACGAGATCCGAATCGGAAACCGGCGCAACCCCGGCCAGCCAGTTGTCGGCGACGGACCAATAGCCGCTTCGCTCCGGATCCCAGGCGGCATCGGCGGGCGGGTACGATTCGGGCGACCCCTCGTAGGAGAGATAGAGTGAGTTGTTGATATTGGTGAGCGTCCAGGCGACGGCGGGCTCCTCCGCCAGGTGCAAGGCGTCCGTGTCGAGAACGAACCGGGCCGGATCGTATCCGTCCATGTCCGTCGCTTCGAGAATGCGCAGGCGATAATTCGCGTTGGTCGCGAAATGGGCGACATCCGCGCCCATCGAATCGAGCGCGATGACAAAATCTTTGCCGTCGTCGGCCAGATCGAGCTGCGATACAGACAGATGGCTCCAGCCGGAGCCTGGACTGCCGGCCAGATCACGCACACGGCACACATAGACGGCGCCGCCTTCCCATCGCAGGTTGGGGACGGAATAGTCGCCGGGTCCTTCCGTGCCGGGCCGCAGCAGGGCGCCGTCCCGGGCCGTTACGCCCGCGTCGCGTCCGTCGAAAGTTCCCGCGCCTTCCAGGATGGACCCGTCGTCGAGCGCCAGGCCGTTATGAAAATCCCATGTGCCGCCCAGCCCCCGGAACACGCATCCGGAACCCAACGTATAGAGCGATTCCCGGTAGCTCATGTTGGCGGCGGCCAGCAAGCCATCGGAAAAATCCAGAACGTTGTTGGTGTGGATGGTCACCGTACCGACATTGGCCACCGCTCCGCCCGCCGCAATGCGCAGCGTGTTGCCTGTGGCGGCCGTCGCATGCCCGACATTGATGTTCCAGCCCAGCGTGTCGAGCAACGAACCGGCGCCTTCGATCAGCAGAAGATTGTTGTTCCGGCCCGTGCTCGTGCCGACATCGAACCGGCCCGCGTAGCAGCGTCCGCCCTGTACGATTTCAAAACGTTGGTCCACGGAATTGTTCGCGGCGGCAACCCGGATTTCCAGTTGGCTGGCGAGACTGTTGGTGACGACCGCGCCCTGTTCCACGCGAAACCAGTTGCCCGTGTGATTCTGGCCGGCGCTGCCGCCGATATAGCACCAGCGTCCGTGAAAATCGAAAAGCGTATTCTCGCCGGTAACCAGGATTCCGTTTCCCGTGGACCCGGCGCCCGTACCGGAACGAATGCTGGAGGATGTGCCGCCGACAATGCGGGCTCCGTTGGCCACGACCAGCGTGTTGCTGATTCCGCCATTTTGCCCCACAAATACGTACAGATTTTCGAGCCTGGCGTTGTCCACGCGAAGATGGTTGTTCGTGCCGTTGTCGCCGATTTCAATTCTGGCGTTGGCCAGGTTCCAGGCGCCGTGCGTTTCCGTCAGCGCATGCACCAGCCCGGTGTTTCCGGAAGCGTATTGCGCGAAAAGGAAAACATGGCCCGACGATTCGAGCCGCGCGTTTTCGTCCAGAATCAGAGCCGTATCCGTTCCGGCCATGTCGAACGAACCGCCGGCAACGCCGCTGACGGTGGCGTCGCCGATGCGCAGGCGCGCGCCTTGCCGCAGCCGCCACTCCGCCGTGCGCGTATAGGTGCAGTTCGTGACTTGCAGCCACGCTTCGCCGACGGCATTCGACATGACAATGGCCGGGACGGTATTGGCCGGATTCGTGTCCAGCGTGACGCGATAGAAGGTCGGCACGGCATTGGTCAGAAACACATGGTCGCTCTCGAATTGGCCGGGATACCCGACACCGTCCCAGTTGGCGGCATTGGTCCAGTAGCCGTCGGCCGCCGCGATCCACGTTCGGTCGGCCGCCGTCAAAACGGTCGCGGCGCTCCACCAGGCGACGAGGACACAAAATACGGACAAACGCTTTTTCATGAATCTTTCTCCCTTCCTGTCTCGCGACTGCGCGGCATCCGTATCATGAAAAATACGGGGCATGCCGCCATTTGCCCACCCATACTGCCGTCATTCCTCTCTGCTGTCCATTGCAAATTCCGGCTGAACTTTTTCGGTCAGGTTGGCGTTAATAACAGACGAATGCTTCGGCAGCCAACAGCATCTGTCGGGGGCTAAAGCTCCGGGGAACTTCCGAACAAGGAGGGCTTTGCCCGCAACCCAAGTGTGTGGGTATGTGGGTTTGGGAGTATGTGAGTTTCCCCCGCACACTCACGCATTCACACACTCGCAAACAATGCCGCCTCCAATTTCTTGGTGTTTATGGCAAAGGCGGCAGGACAAGGCGCTAAAGGCGGCGCGGCGGCGCGGTATGTCAGAGTGCCGGCTTCAGCCGGAAGCGCTCACGCCGCTTCAGCGGCGCGTCCTGATGCCCCCGGCGCGAATGGCGCCGTTGCCCGTCGCCGCTTGACAGACCGGCAGGCGCATGGCAGATTGTCTGGCGAACCAATACAAACAAGGAGGTAGCGATGGGAACCAAAGGTCGGGAAATTGTGGACATGGATGTGAAGGAGCTGGTGGAAACGCTGAACAAGGCGTTCGCCGACGAATGGCTCGCCCACTACCAGTACTGGATCGGAGCCAAGCTCGTGAAAGGCCCCATGAAAGAGGCGGTCATCGCCGAACTTGTGCAGCATGCCGCCGACGAAATGCGGCACGCCGACATGCTGGCCATGCGCATCGTCCAGTTGGGCGGCGAGCCGATCAAGACGCCCGAGGACTGGTTCAAGCTCACCAACTGCGGCTACGACGCGCCCGACGATCCGTTCGTGAAGAAAATCCTCGAACAGAACATCAAGGGCGAACAATGCGCCATCGCCACATACAAGGCGCTCCTGAATCTGACCATGGGAAAGGATCCCGTCACCTACAACATGGCCCTCCAGATACTGCAGGACGAAGTCGAACACGAGGAAGACCTGCAATCCGAGCTGGAAGACCTTGAAACCCTGATGCTTTCCGTGAAGGCTTAAGGCGGGCTGCGCCCGCAACCCAAAAGATGGAACAGAAGTAAACGAAGGGAACAAAGAAGGGCGGGCGCACTTCGTTCCCTTCGTTATCTTGAGCGAAGCGGGTGTTCAAACAATTCAGGGACAACACGCAAAACGCGTGTCTTTCAATAGTTATTCACGGGAAGGACGATGGACATGCGAACCGGAAAGGCATGGGCGGTCGGGCTGGCGACGGCCATCCTGACGTGCGCGGCAACGCGCGCGCAGGGCGAGCCGACACCCGAAGAAGAGTGGCGCGCGGCGGCCGAACGCGCGGCGACGAACGGGATCGAATGGCTGCGCGCCATGCAACAGCCTACGGGCGCATGGTCGAACACCAATTTTCCGGCCTTGACCGCGCTGCCCTTGTGGGCGTTTCTGCGCAGCGGCAACAAGGAGCTCGATCCGAACATTCGCCGGGCGGTCGCCTTCATCGCGGCGAACGCGCATGAGACCGGCGTCTATCGCGGCGCCATCTTCCGGCCTGTGCCCGGTCAGAAAAGCGGCGGCTACATCAATTACAACACCGCCATCAGCATGCTGGTTCTGCACAAGACCGGCGATCCGTCGCTCGCGCCGCTCGTGCTGAACGCGCGCGAGTTTCTGGCGCGCAGCCAGTATATGGGCGACTCCCTGCATTATGGCGGCATGGGCTACGACAGCGCCACGCAGCGCGACTATGCCGATTTGTCCAACTCCTATGTCGCCTACGAAGCCATGCGCCTGACTCATGACGTCGAGGAACGGCGCGGCGCACGCATGATGGACTTGAACTGGAAGGCCGCCCTGCGTTTCATCCAGCGCTGTCATAATCATCCCAAGTTCAACGATCAGGGCTGGGCTTCGCCGGATCCCGGCGAAAAGGGCGGGTTCGCCTACATGCCGGACAATTACCGCCCGGATTTCGGAGCCTACAAGGACGCGAACGGCGTTCTGCGCTATCGCTCCGCGCCCGGCATGACCTATGCCGGCCTGCTCAGCTACCTGTATGCCGGAGTGGAACGGTCCGACCCGCGCGTGCTAGCGGCGGTCGCCTGGATTGGCGAAACATGGAACCCCGACAAAAGCAACCGCAACCCCGAACTGGCCGGCCAGCCGGAAGAAAAAGGCGGCCTGTACTACATGTATTACGTGATGGCGCGCGCCTTGGCCGCCTATGGCGAAGACGAACTCGAACGGCCCGACGGAACCCGCATCCGCTGGCGCGAAGAATTGACCTCCCGACTGGTCGCCCGCCAGCGGGAAGATGGACACTGGACAAACGAATACGGTCGCTACTGGGAATCGGACCCGACGCTTGTCACCGCCTATGCCGTGCTGGCTCTGCAATCGGCGCTCGGGCGCTGAGCGGAGCGAACGGCGCTCGTTCTCGTCCTCGACAAAACTGACAGGAGAAATCGAGGACGAGAACGACGACGAGGACGATTGGAAGGCTCGCTACTCGTTATCCGTCCCGACCGCGAAGCGCATCGGGATCGCCCGCTATCGTAAGCCGAACATGAGATGCACCCATTGCGCCTGCCTATGAACTCCGGCTCTGTTTTGGAAATCGAAGGCCTGTCCCTGCGCTACGGCGAACGGCAGGTCTTGAACGGTTTTTCCATGCGACTGGCGCCTGGGGAAAAAGTCACGGTGTGCGGCCCGTCCGGCGTCGGCAAGTCCACGCTGCTGCGCTGCGTCATAGGGCTGGCCGTGCCGCAGGCGGGAACCGTTACCGTGTTCGGACAGCGACTGGACGCCGTCAGCGTGTGGACGGCGCGCCGTCGCATGGCCTATGTGGCCCAGGAACCCGATTTCGGGCCGGGCACGGCACGGGCCGCACTGGAACGGCCGTTCTCTTTTCGGGCCAATGCCTCGCTGCGCGACAACCTGACACGTATCCCGGAATGGATGGCGCGTTTTCGTCTGCCCGCCGATCTGCTGGACAAGGAAACGGCCGCGCTGTCCGGCGGCGAACGGCAGCGGCTGGCGCTCGTGCTCGCGCTCCTGCTGGAACGGCCGCTTTGGCTGCTCGACGAAATTTCGTCGGGACTCGATCCGGAAAATCGGCAAACCGTGATTGACGCTGTGGCACGGCTCGATGGCGTCGCGGTTCTGGCGGTCTCGCACGACCGCGAATGGCAGGCGGCCCTGCCGCGTACCGTCGCCATGGCGCCGCCGGAACCCATACGGAAGGCGGAACGATGAACGGGGCTTTCGATATCGGGTTCGGACGGTTGGCGGCAGGCTACCTGCTTCTGTCGTTCCCCTTCGCCATTCTCTTGTGGACGCGGGCGCCGTTGCTGAAAGACGCGGTTGTGGCCGTCGTTCGCATGACCTTGCAACTGCTGTTCGTCGGTTTTTACTTGCAGGTGGTGTTCGATCAGAACCGGATGTGGCTCACCCTGCTGTGGCTGATTATCATGGTGGGCGTGGCCGACGGCTCGATTCTGCGCGGCTGCCGCCTGCGCGCGCGGCGATTCGCGCTGCCGCTCTTCTTCGCTTTGCTGGCGGGCACGGCCGTGCCCCTGCTCGTGTTCGTGGGCCCGATTCTGGGGCGTTCTCCATGGCTGGATGCGCAATACGCCATCCCGTTGGGCGGCATGATTCTCGGCAATTGTTTACGGGCCGACATCATCGGCCTGCAACGCTTCTACGAGGGAATCGCCCGCGGCGAAAAGGCGTTTCACCAGACGCTCGCGCAAGGCGCGCAGCTGGGCGAAGCGATTCGCCCGCATGTGCGCGACGCGCTGCAGGCGGCGCTGACCCCCACCGTGGCCTCCATGGCGACGATCGGGCTCGTCGCGCTGCCGGGCATGATGACCGGCGTCATTCTGGCCGGCGCCAATCCGATGACGGCCATCAAGTATCAGATTGCCATTATGATCGCCATCTTCGCCGGAACCGCTCTCACCGTGTACGGCGCCATCCTGCTCACCGTACGCCACAGCTTCCATCCCTACGGCTTGCTCGACCACGACCTGTTCGTACCGAAGCGAGTCCGCTGACACGAATGGCGCTAAGCGCCGTTCGGGTCAGGGTCGGTCAGTGGGAGAATACGATCGCCTTGGCTTCTACGCCCGCCACGCCGTTCAATTCGTTCGTCAGGGCGTCGAACTGTCTGGCCGAGGCGAGGCATTCCAGCAGGATTACGCCGTTGAGCGACTTTTTGCGGCCGTCGGTTTCATGCAGGCCGACGCGCGTCTTGATATGCTTGCCGTAACGGGTCAGAATGCCCTGCACCTTTGCCACCTGGCGGAGGCGATCGGTCACATGAACGGCGAGAATGCGGTGGTCTTCCTTCTGTTTCGGCGGCATGGCGTTTTCCTCCTTGCGGATTCGCGATTCAAGGTTTGGCTCAGCGTGCGTTTATTGGGCCTATTCATGGCATACGCGGACGGAACAGGCAATTGTTTTCGGAAAGTCTCTAAGGATCCCTCCCCGACAATCGTTTCAATCACTGATTACTGGCGACGGGCAACGGCAGAGGCGGGGCAAGCCCGCCAGAAGGGAGGGCAAGCCATGACTGGGATGCGCAAGCGTCGGCAGGAAAAGCCTCGTGAGAACCCGCAGCTCGAAATGACTTCCATGATTGACGTGGTGTTTCTGCTGCTGATCTTCTTCATTGTGAGCTTGCGGCAGGAGGACGTGCTGGCGAGCATGGAACTGTCCCGCCCGGCGCCCTCCGACATGCCGGCGCCCGAACTGGTGGAAGTGGTTGTCGGGCATGTCGGGACCGGGTTCAGCATGAACGGGCGCATGACGACCCTGCCCGATCTGGACCGCCATCTGGGCCAACTGGCCGCCGTGGACCCGACAATTTCCATCGCCATCAAATGCACGAATCCGTCCCGGCACCGCCGCTTTATCGAGCTGCTCGATCTATGCGCCAAGCACGGGCTCGACAACCTCTCCGTCCACAGCCTGAATCGATGATTCAGAATGCGCTTTCCAGACCGATGCGGTATCGGCGGCCGGGATCGGCCCAGCCGACCACGGTCGAGTACGTGTCGTCCAGCAGGTTGTCCACGATGCCGTAGAGGCGAAGCTTTCGCTCGCGTCCGGGCCTGATGCCGGCGGAGAGCGACACATCCCAGTAGTCGCCCAGCGGCTCGTATTGGCCGCTCTGGGCGAAGCGGAAGTTCTCGTATTCGTCCACATGCTTGGCCAGCAGCGCGGCGTCCCAGAACCCGACATCGGCGCGAAGACCGGCGGAAGCGACAAGCGCGGGGATTTCCCGGTATTCCCGGTAGGAACCGTCCTCCTTGACTTCCGATCGCATCCAGGTAAGCGAGAGCAGCCCGGTCAACCGTTCGTTCCAGAAGCGTGGCGATCTGATGTCCAGTTCCACGCCATACTGGCGAATGTCCTGGTTGCCGGAGAAATAGAATTCGTTGCCGACCGCGTCGGTTCCCGTCTTGTTGACGCGAGTGATGGCGTCCGCGCGCCAGACGCCGAACCCGCCCAGTTTCATGTGGCCGTCGTTTCGTTCGCCCCAGACATGAATCCAGCCGGCGTCGGCTGTCGCGCGCCGTTCGGCGCCGGGCGCAGAGCCGTCCTCGCGGATGGCGCCGGGGCCGGGTCGCCGTTCGCCCATGCCGCCATGCAGGGCAAGGCTGTTGTGCGGGTTCAGTTCCAGAGCGGCGCCGATCGTGCCTGACAGGACCGGTTCGTCCCATTCGTTTTCCACCGCCTGCGTTTGCGTGGACTGGCCGCCGATATCGAAGGCCGGCCCGCTGAAATCATGGAAGTACGAGCGGGCGTAGCGCGCACCGGCATCCAGCGTCCATGCGCCGACTCGATGCTCGTTCGCCAGCACGACCGCATAGCTGCTGACATCCTGCCGCGAACCGACATAGGATTGCTTGCCGTTCGGCGCGGTCCAGCGATGTCCGAAAACGCCCAGGCGCAGGGTGTTTTCCGGTATGGCCGAGAAGGCCTGAATGATCTGCGCGCCGTATTCGCTATCGTCCTCGTCCGCGTCCGAATCGCCGGGACCGGGCCCGTCGGGACGGATTTTTCGGTTGCTGTAGCGCGCCTGCCGGTCGGAATAGTAGAGGCGCCAGTCCGAACTGGTCCGGTCGGACCA
>SLKS01000289.1 GCA_007134465.1 Kiritimatiellia bacterium
GGAAGTTCTCCGGGGCTTTAGCTCCCGACAGATACTGTTGGTTGCCTAAATAGAATGGCTGCGTACCGCAAGCCTGCGCTTGACGGTTCGGCATGCTCGCTCTATGGTGACCGCTTTTTTCCGTTCCTTAAATCACGCATGGCTGTGTCAAAAAACAAGATGATTCGGTGGTAGACAAACAAATTGTGGTACGGGCGTATGAAAAACAAGGAACACTCATTGATTGCGTCCAACGGCACTGTCGTGACGCCGTTTCGCGCCATTTCCGACGGAGTTGTCCGCATGTGCGGCAACCGTGTTTACGCCGTAGGCGACCGCGACACGGTGGAAATTCCAGCGGGCGCAAACATACTCGATGCGAACGGCGGTCTGATCGTGCCCGGGTTCGTGGATTTACTGGCGCATGGCGGCGGCGGTTTCGGTTTTTCCGACGAGTCCGAAGATAGCATCGTCGGCGCGGAGGCCTATTTTCTGCGGCACGGCACCACCGCCATGCTCGCCGCGCTGCACGCCAAGCCGCGCGAGCGTTTGCTGAACGACTGCCGCCTGCTGGCCGCCCATATTCGCGACAATCCCGGTTCGATCATCGCGGGCATTCATCTCGAAGGTCCATATCTGAACCCCGAACTGTGCGGCGCCATGAATCCGGATCACCTGTGGACGCCGTCTCTGGAGTCGTTCCGCGAGCTGGCCGATGCCGGCGAGGGGCATATCCGCATCATGACCATCGCGCCCGAACTGCCGGGCGCGCTCGACATTGTGCGCGAAGCCACGTTTCGCGGCATCGTTTGTTCAATCGGCCACTCCCTCGCCGACTACGCCACCGTTCAGCGCGCCATCGGCAATGGCGCGGCCCATATCACGCATATTTTCAATGCCATGAATCCCGTGCATCATCGCAAGCCGAGCGTCGTGACCGCGGCGCTCCTGCACGACGAGTTGAAGATAGAACTCATTGCCGACACCGTGCATGTGCATCCGGCCATGATGCGTCTGCTGCTCAAGATCAAAGGGCCCAAAGGCGTCATTCTTGTTACGGATTCCATCCGCGCCGGCGGCATGCATGCCGGAGAAACCCATTTCTCGGAGCAGCCCGTGCGCTCGGACGGAGAAAGGGTCACGCTGTCCAACGGAAAACTGGCCGGCAGCGTGCTCACGCTCAACAAGGCCGTTCGCAACATGGTGCGAACGGCGGAAACCTCTCTCACGGATGCCGTCCGCATGGCCACACTGAACCCGGCCAAGGTCATTGGCTGTGCCGGCGGCATATTGACATCCGGCCGCACCGCCAACCTGGTTGTGCTGGATTCCGATTTCCGCGTAACCCATACCGTTGTAGGCGGCCGCCTCGCCTATGCGCGCGAATCCGAACCCGATGCCGGAAAAACCGATTGACAACGCCAGACGCATCGTATTCTGATATGGTTTTGAGTACGGCGGGAAAGAATCGCAGGAAGAAACAGGAGACTCGCGATGAGAAGAACATGGCAAGGGAAAGCTCTGGCAGTCGGCATGGTCGTTGCGGCGGCGGTACGGCTGAACGCGGCGGAGGCAACGGTGGCATTGAGCGTGCGCGAACCGGCGGGGGTCGCGCGCGAAAACGAATGGACAACCTTCGGCGTGCCGTTCGCGCAAGGCGCGTTGCGCGACACCGCCTTGCTGCGCGCGCGGGCAGGCGACACCGTCTTGCCGGTCGCCCAGTTCAAAGCGCAGAACCGCTGGCCGGACGGGACGGTCAAGTGGGCGCTTTGCACACTGCCGCTCTCCGTTCCCGCCGAGGGCGAAACCGACCTTGCCCTGGAGCAGGGAGCCGGGCCGGAGCCGCAGGCCGGCATTGCGGTGGAAGAAGCCGAGGATCATATTGTCGTGGATACGGGCGTATTGCGCGCCCGCATCGGCAAGCAGGCGTTCCGCATGCTCGACGATGTCATTCTCGACGGCCGCCGCGTATTGCGCCAGAGCGACGATGCCGGCGCCGTGCTGACCCTGCCGGACGGACTGACGCTGAACATGGCCGCGCATCCGCCGGAATCGGTCGAGATCGTAGAAGCCGGTCCCGCGCGCGCGCTGATTCTGGCGCGCGGCCGTTTCCCAGGCGCCTATGTGCTGGACGGGCAGGAGATGGTTCGCTGGTCGTGCCAGCTCTATTTCCACGCCAACTCGGATATTGTGCGCATCCATTACACGCTCGGCAACGACGGCGCGTTCGGCTCGCATATGCCGCGTCGCGAGTATTTCCGGTTCTCCGCGCTGCATCTGCATTTCGATCTCGCCCTCGGCGCCGGCTTGACGGCCGTCGCGGACGAGGCCGAAGCGCGTCCGACCGCCGACCGCGCCTTCGTCCTGCGCCAAAGAAGCGCCGCGTCGGGACGGCCACCCGTGTTCCAGGCCATGCTGGGCGATGAGGAACAGGTATCGTCGGACGCGCGCAGTCCGGGCTGGCTGGGCCTGACCGGCACCGGCGGCGCCGCGAGCGTGGCCATCCGCGATTTCTGGCAGAACTACCCGAAGGAAATCGCCGCGCGGCACGGGCGTCTCTCTCTGGCTCTGTGGCCGGAATGGGGCGGCTATCCGGAAGGCCAAGACATCTACAATCTTTGCGGGGGCAAACAGAAAACGCATGAGATCCTGTTGCGGTTCGGCGCCGGCGACAGAACGGCCGCGCAGCGTCTGGCCGCCACCCTGAACCGGCCGCTGCTGCCGCTGGCCGCGCCGGAACACTACGCCGACAGCGGGGCCATCGTGCTGTTCAGTCCTGCCGACACGAAAACCGGCGACGCCGAACTGGACGAGCTCATTCGCCGGTACGACGACCTGCAGCGCTCGAAGCCGGCCGGCATATCCCAAGCCGCCGAAGCGGGACGGCATGGCAACTATTTCAACTGGATGAACTGGGGCGACCTCTACTGGGCCTGCGGCTCGGCCAGCCTGCATTACGACTGGACGCACATCATGCTGGTGCACGGACTGCGTACCGGACAGCGCGACTTCTTCGACTGGGCCTCGGCCATGGCGCGGCATCAGTACGACATTGACATCCACCGTTCGCCGCGCGACCGACCGGCGTTCCGATTCCTCTCCGCCTATGAAAAGGAACAGAACCGGGGCGGCACCGGTTGGCATGTTTCCACGAATCCGGGCAGTATGCTGCCGATCCCCAGCCACAACTGGATTCAGGGCCAGACCCTGCACGCCGTGCTGACCGGCGATCCGGAATCGTGGGCGGTCGCGCGCATCAACGCCGA
>SLKS01000008.1 GCA_007134465.1 Kiritimatiellia bacterium
ATTGATGCCTTTGAATTCGGCTTTATGCTCTTGTGCGAGTTCGGCTTTATGCGGCATTGGCCAGCCGTGGGCGGGGCAGGGCTGCATAAAGCCTACTTCGGAGGCAGATTCCTTGAAAACCTGCGGATTTCGGACTGAAGTTACCACTGAATTCGGAAATAAGTTACCAGTGAATTCGGAGTAAAGTTACCACCGAATTCGGTTTTGGAGTTACCATTTTTTTGCTGAAAACCGAAACGGGTGGTAACTTTGGGCCGAAAAGCCTTGAAGCGACGTTGGATACGGGAAACATACGGCCTTTTTTCCACAAGGGAAGGAGGCAAGTATGGGAAGGAGACCGGTATCCATGCGCAAGGCACGAGAGATACTTCGACTGAAGCACGAGGCGGGTTTGTCCAACCGGCAGATTGGGGCGGGTTTTCGCCTCAGCCATGTGGCCGTCGGCAATTTTTTGCGCTGAGCGGAACAGGCCGGACTTGGCTGGCCGTTGCCCGACGGGGCGGATGACGAACAGCTTCGGCATATGCTGTACGCCTCCCGGAATCCGCCCGAAAAAAACTCGGGGACAGCCCTCAAGAATACACTTAACGAATAACACAGAGCATGGACTTTCAATGCGATAGAGAAAACAGCGTTATTGAGCCCCCTCGGATAATCGCTTCTTTTCAACTGCCGGAAATCGGACGGCCCGGCGGAACCACAGCCGGACGGCGTCGGGCGGCCGGGGGCATGAAGCGGGACATAAGGGACACACAAACTGTCGGGGGCGGGTTTGGTCGGCGAGAGAATGTCAGGTGGAGAGGCGCGTTGCGCACCGCGCCTGCGGACTGAATCCCTTGCGATGCGCGCGGTCGGCCTATTGGCGCAGGCAAGGGCATCAACCACTCTCGCGTGAACAAGAAGGGCGGGGCCGTCGGCAGGGATTATGCGGGAACGGGGGGGGGCTGAGGGGTAACAGTTTAGCTGATTCCGGGGCGCGATGATCCGGAATTTCAGGACGAATCGGCCGGGTCTGCGAGGGATTCGGTAAAGCATGGGTTTGGCGGCGGAGTGAAACTATTTGTGTGTCCCTTATGAATTTGTGGAATACCTCGTTAGTTTCGCGGGTGGCGCGGCGGCGCTCCCATGAGAAAGTTGGGCTCGATAAGCGCATCGAGATGGGCTTGGACCTGTGCCACGATTTTCGCTTGTTCTTCGGGCAAGACAGTTTTTAACCGGGTCAGGGGCCAGAAGGGGTTGCCGCGGTCGCGATACAGAACGAGATCCCGGCAGAAAACTCCCCTGTGAAATACGGTTCGGGAACGGACATAGGCTGCGATGCGTTCGTCGGGAATCTGGCGCAACAGCCCGTTCACCCTGTGATAGGCGAAATAGTCCAGAGAGTTCACGTGTATTTGGATCGTGAACGACCAGACCATGACAAGGCCCATCGCGCCTTTCAGAAGAAACCGGGGCCAGAATCCGCGCAACTCGCTTGCCTTGCGCATGGTTTCCAGAGCCGGCAATGCGCCAATGGCCATGATCATGACCAGGTAGCGCGGGCCGTAACACCATTCGCCCGTCCAGAAAGAGGCGAAGGAAATCAGCAGGATATGACTGAAGAATATCGCGCCGAGAAAGGCCGCTTCCGCCGGGCGCTTGCGTGCGAACGGCCAAATCCCCGGCAGCGCGAAAAGCAGGATGGGCGCGTTGACGAACAGATTGGCGTTGCCGCCGAAAAACAGGAAACGTGGCAGGGCGACCGGCAGGAATTCCAGCGCGAACCGGTCGTGCGCTTGCCCGTTGGCCAGGACCCATTGCCCGTAGCCGGAATGGAACGCCGATTCGAACCGGAAGCGGTTGGTTGCCAGAATCAGGCCGGCGGCCAATGCCAAAGGGATTCCGGCATAGACCAGGTACCGCGGCAGGAACCTCCGGACATTTTCCAGCGCGCGCCGGGCCGGCGTCAAATCCTTTGCGCCGGACCACAGGGCGAGAGCGCCAAACGGAAACAGCAGCAGCCCGTGGGAAAGCTTCATGGTCAACAGGGCGGCGCAATGAGCGGATGCCGCGAGAGCATGGCGCCAGGCGCTGGCCGCCTCCGTCGCTTCCGCGCTTTGTCGGCGGCGGAAGAACAGAATGGCGTGAACATAGAAGCCGACGAAGGGGAGAACCTGGTAGATTTCATGGGTCGGCGCGCGCAGGTAATGCCAGAGATAGGTGCCGTAAAAGCAGCAAAGCGTGAACAGAACGCGGCGGGTCGGCGAACGGTCGTACAAGGCGGCCATAGCGTAGAAATACAGGGCGATCAGCGCCGACAGCGCGACCTGAAACAGATTGATGGCCACCAATTGCGGACGGGCGCCCGACATCACGTAGTCCGCGCCCACCGGCTCGCCCAGCGCGTTGATCGCGGCATACGGCAGGGCATACAGAAGCGTATGGCCGAACCCGTATTTGGAAAAGAACTGTTGGCGCGTGTCGTTCTCGTAGAAATACTGGCCGCGCTGTTCGAGAAAACCGGCGAGGCGCGGCCGATAATCGTATGCGATGCCCAGCGAACCGGTGTTCAGCCAGTCGGCCGCCTCGAGTCGCGGCGCGAAATTGTCGCCGGAATAGAAGCGGGCCGGCATCGTGAGCGTATGAAAGATGGACACGCCTGCCGCCAGCCAAAGCGCCGCCGCATGGCGGCGAAGAAAAACGCCGGTATTCATGGCGCGGCATATCATCATTTCCCCGGGGGCTTGTCAAAAAAAAACGAGATTCCTCCACATTCTCGCCGAACACATCCGTCCGCTCATCCGAATCGTACGGCTTTTCAAGGCCCATGCCACCCTTTCGAGGCTCTCCGCCATGTCTACAGCCTTCGGGCTTCGCGCTTCTGATTTCTTTCGTGCTTGGTATTTGGGTGTTTCGGTTTTGAACAATGCACCTCGGCACGGCCAAAATGCAATGCTTGTCGTTACGATTATACTGCGGAAACGATTTGCGCCCCCTTTGGGGTTGTCAACCTCCATGCTCTGTGCTATAGCGTCCTTTCTTTTTTCTTGCCCATAACGGATTCGGACTCTTGGCATGTATTTGAAATCACTTGAAATGATCGGTTTTAAAAGCTTTGCGGACCGGACGCGGCTCGAATTCGAGACGGGCATGACGGCGATCGTGGGGCCGAACGGATGCGGAAAAAGCAATGTGTCCGACGCCATTCGCTGGGTGATTGGCGAGCAGAGCGCCAAGGCGCTGCGCGGCGCCAAGATGGAGGATTGCATCTTCAACGGCACCGAGGAGCGCAAACCGCTCGGCATGGCCGAGGTGAGTTTGACCCTCGGCGACTGCGACGGTCTGGCCGACATGGATTTTCATGAAATTACGGTGACCCGCCGCGTGTTCCGGTCCGGCGAAGGCCAGTATTTTCTCAATAAGGCGCCATGCCGGCTCAAGGACATTCAGCGCCTGTTCATGGATACCGGCATCGGAGCGGCGTCCTACTCGCTGATGGAGCAGGGGCGTATTGATCAGGTGCTGAGTTCGCGGCCGGAAGACCGGCGCGCCATTTTCGAGCAGGCCAGCGGCATCACAAAATTCAAGGCCGACAAGCGCGAAGCCATTCTTAAGCTCGAGCATACCGAGGCCAACCTGATTCGGTTGGCCGACGTTATACGCGAAGTCAAGCGGCAAATCGGCTCGCTGCAGCGCCAGGCCGGCAAAGCCCGTCGCTACAAAGACATACGCACGCGTTTGCGGGAACGGGAAATCGTGGCCGCACGCGACCGCTTGCACGGCTGGGAACAGGAACGGGTTTCGGCCGAAAAGGAACTGGCCGACGCCCGCGCCGAACGGGAACAGGTGGCCGAGGCTGTCGCCGCCATGGAGTCGGAAACGGCTCGGCTTCGCCAGGCGCTGGCCCAGACAGAACGGCAGGCGAACGAAGCGGCGGAAGCCGGCCTGCATGCGCGTCGGCAGCTCGAGCATACGCGGGAAATGATCGAAGCCAACCGGCAGACCATACGCGATTATCTCCGCTTTTCCGAACGCGACAACGCCGAAAGCCAGTCCATCGCCGAGCGTCTGGCGGAAAGCCAGGCGCAGGAAGACGCCCTGCAGGCCGATCTGGCCGCTCGGCAGCGCGAGCGCGACGAGACGGAAATCCGTTTGCGGGCCGCTGGCGCCGCTTTGGAAAGCGGGGCGAAGCGGCTGGAAGAAATTCGCGCGGCCATGCGCCGCTTGCGCGAGGAAACGCTCGAAACGGAAAATCTAGCCGCGCGCTTGCGCAATCAACTGGTCGAAATCGAAACGCAGGAACGGACCACGCTGATTCAGCGGGAGAAGCTTCTGGCCGAAAAGGCGCAGCTCGGGCGCGTAGCGGACACCTACGAAAAGCGGCAGGAAGAGATGACGGGCCAGATTGAAGGCATGCGCGCGCATGTGCTGGATCAGGAGAGCCATGTCGAACGTCTTGCCGGCGAACGCGGCGAACATTGGGCGCGCCATCAGTCTTTGCGGCAGCGGGAAGGGCATCTGAAATCGGAGCGAGCCGCCCGCGAGGCGCAAGTCGCCCTGATGCGCGAAGCGCACGAGGCCGGGCGCGGCTTTTCCGCTGGCGGCCGATTGGCGCTGGATCCCGCCAACCCGCTCGGACTGGATGCCGCACGCGTTCTTGGCGCGCTGGCCGCCATGGTGAGGGCCGAGGACGGCTACGACATTCCGTTGCGGGCCGTGCTGCGCGCCTGGACGGACGCCGTGCTTGTCGCGGACGCCGAGACGGCGCGGGCCGCCGCCGAACTGCTGCGCGAGCGCGACGACGGCGCCGCCCGTCTGCTGTCGCTCGACGGGCCCAGCCCGGCGCCGATCCCCGAATGCGCGGTCGGCAAGCCGTTGCTTGGGCATCTATCGATTTCCGAGCCCGCTCGTCCGTTGCTTGAGCGCATGCTCGGCTCCGTTCGCGTTGTGGATTCTCTTGCGCAGCTTCCCGCGCCTTTGCCGCCGGGCGTGACGCTGGTTACGATGGACGGCGTGGTTGCGCGCGGCGATGGCTCTTTCGAAGTGTGGAAACCCGAGCCGCCGGCCGAGGATCCGCTGGCGCGTCGCCATGCGCTGGACGCCGCCGAGAAGGCTCGTGGCGAACTGGACGAGCAAATTCGCGCCGTCGCGCACGACGCCGAACAGGTCCATGCGCAATGGACCGCGCTGGGCCGAACGGCCGACGAGGCGCGTCGCAGTCTGGAAGAGAGCCGCCGACTCATGGCCCAGAAAGAGGGAGAATACCAAGTCGTTTCCGACGAGGCGCGCGAGGCGCGCGAGCGGTTCCAGACCGTCTCCTGGGAACTGTCGCATTTGCCCGGCGCCGACCATGGCGCGAACGGAGCCGGCGCCGACAAGGAGCGTATTGCCGCCAAGATCGAAGCCATGCAAAACCGGCGCGAAGCCGTTGCCGTTGCGCTTGCGGAGCAAAACGACGCCTTGCACGAAGCCGAGGCTCTGCATGCGCAACGCCAGCGCGACGAAAGCGACGCGCGCGTCCGTTTTTCCGAAGCGGCGCAAAGCCAGGAAACGCTGCGCCAGCGGCTGGAGCACCACCATGCGCGCCACAAGGATTTGGAAGACAGCTTGCGCAGCCGTCGGGACAGTATCGCCTCCTACCGGCAGGCCGCCGACGAACTCGAAAGCCAAATTGCGAAAGCCGAAGGCCGCATCGCCGCCTTGCAGGAAGACGACACGAGCGCGCATGCGCGTGCCGAGGAACTGCGCGCCGAAAGCCGACGGCAGGCCGATGCGCTGGCTGTCGCCGAAAAGACCGCCGCCGACCGGCGCCGGACGCTGGACGAGCTGAAGAGTCGCGATACCGGTCTCGAAGTCCGCCTGGCCGAAAACCGGATGCGCCAGCAGAACCTGCTCGAACGCGTGTCCGCGACCTATGGGATCGGTCTCGACCAGATTCTCGCGGAGCCCGAGCCCGAATGGGAAGGCGAAAAGCCTGCCATGGATGCGCTGGAGACGGACATTGCAGAGCTGCGCACCAAGCTCGACGCCATGGGGCCGGTCAACCTGGTCGCCATCGAGGAACTGCGCGAACTCGAGGAACGCCACGCGTTCCTCGTGGCCCAGGAAGAGGACCTGGTCAAGGCCAAGCAGGATCTGCTGGAGATGATCCGGAAAATCAATCTGACTACCACCGAGATGTTCCGGCGCACCTTCGACCAGATCAACGCGAACTTCGAGACCATGTTCGGCAAACTGTTCCGCGGCGGCGCCGCCAAGCTGGTTCTGGTCAACGAGGAAGACATTCTCGAATGCGGCATCGAGATTATCGCCCGCCCGCCCGGCAAGCGCTTGCAGAACATCAGCCTGCTGTCCGGCGGCGAACGCACACTCACCGCTGTCGCGCTGCTGTTTGCCATCTACATGTGCAAGCCCAGCCCGTTTTGTCTGCTCGACGAGATGGATGCGGCTCTCGACGAAGCCAACATCTCGCGCTTTGTCAAGATCCTCGAGGGCTTCCTCAAGCTGTCGCAGTTCATCGTCATCACGCACAACCGGCAAACGATCGCCGCGGCCGGCACGCTCTATGGCGTGACCATGCCCAAAAAGGGCATTTCTAAAATCGTGTCCATGAAATTCAGGGATTTCGAAAAGCAGGCGGAGCCGGCGGCATGAGCTACCCCGCCGTTGCGCCCGATCCGCAGCAACTGCTCGATACCGCCATCGAAGCGGCCGTGAGCGCCGGAACCCACGCGCTTGACAACGTGGCGCGTCGCCACGAAACCGTCGCCTGCGCCGAACACGATGTCAAGCTGCGCCTCGATATCGAATGCCAGCAGGTCGCCGAACGGGTCGTCCGTTCCCGGTTTCCCCGTCACCGCTTTCTCGGCGAAGAGCGGACCGGGACCGAGCCCGACCCGGCCGCGGCCGATTCGCCCTATCAGTGGATCGTGGATCCGATAGACGGTACGGTCAATTTTACGCATGGCCTGCCGTTCTGGTGCTGTTCCGTCGCCTGCCGCAAACGCGACACGACTCTGGCGGGCGCCGTGTACGCGCCGGCCCTGAACCAGCTCTATCAGGCCTCGCTGGAAACGCCTGCCCTGTGCAACGAACAGCCGATTCAGGTGTCAACGGTGGACTCGCTGACGCGCGCCATGACCTTGTCGGCCATGGACATCGCCGAACGGCCCGGCCATGAACCCTTGTGTCTGTTCCGGGAACTCGCGCTGCGCACGCGAAAGACCCGCATTCTCGGTTCCGCCGCGCTCGACCTGTGCATGGTCGCTTCCGGCAAGGCCGACGGCTATTTCGAAGCCTCCATCTTTTTGTGGGATATTGCCGCCGGCGCCCTGATCGTGCGCCGGGCGGGCGGCGTTGTCGAGGCCTTGCGCAAGCCCGACGCCGACCATCGGCTCGCTTTCCTCGCCACCAACGGCCGCATCCACGACCCGCTCAAAGCCCTGCTCCTGCCGCATCTGTAGCGAGGCGAGCCATTCCGGCGCGGATATGCCGCTTTTTTGTCCAGTTCCGGACGACAGCGGTTCCGGCTATGGATTGTGGCGTTTGTGCTGGAGGGGAAACCATGGCGGAAATGACACCTGACCAGTGGAGAGAATATGCCGAGCGGTGGAAGCAGGCAGGCCCCGAACTGGAGCGAGTGCGCCGGGAGGAACTGCGAAACCTAAAGTATGATTGGCGCATCGTTGACTCCTTGCTGGAAATAGGGTCCAACTCGCCGCGCCGTGAAGATGAACCGAACGGTCTGGTCGAAATGCAACGACTCTTCATGAAAGCCGCTCGCAAGCAGGGGAAGCTTCCGTACGCGGTACGCGAATCTCCGGGGGGGTATGATAGTAGACGAGCCGTCCCGGCTCGTTCGAACGAGGCGGGACGCCTCGTCTACATGGTGGGCAATTCATCCATCCTCGCCCGCCCGAAGATTGCCCTGTTTTGTTCCGTCAAGTGTCCGGGAAAGCTGATTCTCGAAACCTACGACCTCGCGCAACGGTTTCGGAATGAAGGCGTATTGGTCATCAGTCCCTTTCACTCGCCGATGGAACAGGAATGTCTGCGCATCCTGCTGCGCTCACCCAATCCCGTCATCTGGGCGCTTGCCCGTGGCGCGTACCGACAGATCCCAACCAAGCCCGTGGATTGCCGGAACGCTGTGGCCGAAGGCCGCCTTGTTATGGTGTCGCCATTCCCAGATACCGTGCGCCGCATCACCGTCGAGACCGCCACAATACGCAACCGATTGCTGACCGAGCTCGCGGACACCGTTGTCGTTGCTCACGCCGCAACCGGCAGCAAGATGGAAGCCCTTTGCCAGGACATTCTTGCTGCCGACAAACCGCTTTACACCTTCGACCATCCCGCAAACAAGGAGCTGCTTGCCGCCGGTGCAAAGCCCATTTGGGACTTGCCAGACAACATCGAAAAGCGCCAGCTTGGCGAATTGCGGGAGCGGCGAAGCGGCGGCAAGGGAATTTTCGCCATGCCGCGCGGCAAGGACTGAGCCGCCCTGTGCGCCAAGCTGGCAAAACAATGAATAAGGAAAGAGAGAGCCTGTTATGGACATTCAGACCTGTCGTCATTCCCTGTCGCATGTGCTCGCGGCGGCCGTTCAGCAGTTGATGCCCGGCGCCAAGCTGGGCATTGGCCCCGCCACGGATGAAGGGTTCTACTACGATTTTCTTCTGCCCGAAGGGTGCAGCTTCACGCCGGAGACGCTGAAACAGATCGAGAAGGCCATGCGCAAGCTTCTCGGCGGCGGCGCGCCGTTCGTGCGCAAGGATTTGCCCGTTGCCGATGCGCGCAGGCATTTCGAAGCGCAGGGCGAAACCTTCAAGGTGGAGCTGATTGACGATCTCGAGAAGGACGGCAGCCGGGAGGTCGGTTTGTACGAGCTGGGCGCGTTTGCCGACCTGTGCGCGGGCCCGCATGTCGCCTCCGCCGCCGAGCTGCGGTCGGTCGCCTTCGCGCTGGACCGCGTGGCCGGCGCCTACTGGCGCGGCAGCGAAAAGAATCCGATGCTGCAACGGATCTACGCGCTCGCGTTCGCTACGAAAGAGGAACTGGCCGATTATCGCCGGCGCCGGGAAGAGGCCATGGCCCGCGACCACAGGCGGCTGGGCGTGGAAATGGAACTGTTCGCCACGTCGCCCCTGGTCGGCAAGGGGCTGCCGCTGCTGCTGCCCAAGGGCGCCACGTTGCGGCGTATTCTCGAACGGTTCATCGTGGACGAGGAGTTGGCGCGCGGCTACCAGCATGTCTATACGCCCGATTTGGGCCGCAAGAAGATGTACGAGATTTCCGGCCACTGGGATCACTATCAGACCCACATGTACCCGGCGATCGCCGTGGACGGCGAAGACTACGTGTTGCGGCCCATGACCTGTCCGCATCATTTCATGATCTATGCGCACAAGCCGCGTTCCTATCGGGACTTGCCCGTGCGCCTGGCGGAACTGGCGACCCAGTATCGCAAAGAGGATTCCGGCAGCCTGACCGGCCTCATTCGCGTCATGAGCTTTCATCTGTCCGACTCGCACATTCTCTGCGCGCCGGAACAGTTGCGCGACGAGTTTCTGGCCGTGGTGGATCTTGTGGGCCATGTCATGCGTCAGCTTGGCGTACGCGACAGCATCGGCTTCCGCGCGTCGCTGCGGGACGAAAACAGCGAGAAGTACGTGGACAATCCGGAATTGTGGGATCATGCGGAAAAGACGCTGATCGAGATTCTGGACCAGCTCGGCGTGCCGTACGAGACCGCGCGGGGCGAGGCGGCTTTCTACGGCCCGAAACTGGACGTGCAGATGCGCAATGTACTCGGCAAAGAGGATACGGTTATCACGATTCAGATTGATTTCGCGTTGCCGGAACGCTTCGAGCTGACGTATGTGGACCATCGGGGCGCCGAGCAGCGGCCGGTGGCCATACATCGCGCGTCCATCGGCTGTATCGAGCGGACCATGGCCTTTCTCATCGAGCATTACGCGGGCGCGTTTCCGAGCTGGCTGGCGCCGGTACAGGCGCGCTTGCTGACCATAACGGACGATCAGATTCCCTTCGCCCGCGAGGCGCTGGCGGCGGCGCGCAAATGCGGCATCCGCTGCGAGCTGGACGAGCGGAACGAAAAGATCGGCAGGAAGATGCGCGACGCCCGGCTCCAGCGCATTCCGTATTTGCTCGTGATCGGGGCGCGCGAAGCCGAGCAGCGCTGTCTCACGGTTCGCAACCGCGATACCGGCGCCCAGCAAAGCCTTCCGCTGGACGCGTTTCTCTCGAACCTGTGCCGGGAAACGGCCGAGCGTTCGCTGGTCCTGTCGGCGGAAGCGCCGTCAGCGGCAAGTTAAGGCGGGCGGACACCTGCAACCCATAAGAATTGAACAGATGGCAACGAAGAGAACAAAGAAGGGCAAGTACGCTTCGTTTCCTTTGTTCTCTTGAGCGTAGCGAGTGTTTAAAGAATCTTGGGACAAGAGATACACACTTAAACGTTTGTCTCTTGAAACTGCGGAAGGGGAGGGGACGATCATGATTCGTTGCATTGGGCTTGTTGTCGTTTTTGCGTTGGCGGCGCTGGTTGTGAACGCGAAGCAACTGGATGGGCATCGGGCGCGGTATCGGGCGGAGCTGGCCCGGATCGAAACGGAGCACACGAATCGGCGCGAAGAGGCGCTGAACAGTTACGCGGCCGCATTGGAAGCCATTCGCCGGCAGGTACAGGCGGCGGGGGAATTGGGTTTGGTGCAGGCAGTGTTGAGGGAGACGCGGCGGTTTCAAACGGATCGGACGCTGCCCGCGCCGGGTTCGGAACCGTTCGAAAGCGTTGGTCGCGCGGCGGAAAAATCGCGGGCGGCGCTTGGCCATGCGCAGACCGAGCGCGCCCGGAGAATCGCCACCCTTGCCGATCAGTATGTCCGGGCGCTGGACAATCTTATGCGAGACATGACGCGCCAGGGCCATATCGAGCGAGCCGTTGCCGTCAGGAAGGAGATGGAGAGCGTAGGCGCATGCGAGACCGTGCGCGCGGCGCGGGGAACGCTGGAGGAGCAACAACCTGCCGTCGCGACGGCGGACCCGAAGGCGACCGAGCACGGAACGGTCGCGACGGCGGCCGAGGAAGAGGATGCGGAGCCGGAGGGTTTGGCGCTGGCGCGCATGTACAAGGGCGGGCTGGCGCCGCCCAAGAGCCGGATGGCGGAATTGCGGAGCATGCTGCACCCGCATGCGTCGGCAGGAACCGATTTGGGCCCGCACCCGGACATTGAAATCTACAAGGGAGTGACGTATCTGTCGAATGTCGAGGAAGCCTTGCAAACGTTGACGGGCCGGCGCCTGTCCTCGCAGGCGTCCGTGACCACGCCCGGCATGCCGCGCCACAGCCTGCGGCGCCATACGGCGACCTTGCGGGAAGGCGGGTTCAACAAGCTGATCGTGCTGGCGGATCAGAATCAGCAGGTTGTGGGCATTCAGCTTACGGCGGAGAACCCCGCCACCCCGCAATCGCTCATAGCGCGTCCCGGCCATTCGCTGTTCAATATTGCCGAAAACCGGGCGGTGTCCAATCCGAAAGCGCGGGTACATTGGAACACGACCTCGGACGGCCGCGTCGTTGTGGTGCGCAGCGCCATGTGGGATCACCGCAACCGCCTTCAGGAAAGCTCGGTTCTGTACCTGGCCAAGCCGTTCGCCGACGTGGTCATGGACGTTATCGAGTCGTATTGAACCGCGTCTTTGCTTGCATGGTCTTGCTCCATTTGATATACGGAACAGTAGTTGTCGGAAAATACGCTGTTCTACCTGTCGAATGCGGGCGCATTCGCCAATCGAGGAACCATATCATGCGAAAAACCTCCGCTTTTCTCTTGAGCGTGCTGTTCGGGCTTGGCTGGACCGGTTTCCCCGGTACGCTTTCGGCCGATCCAGCCGGGACAGAAGGACTTATGCTTCCTGCCTCGGGTGGCGATCATGTCTACACGACCAATATGCACGGCCATGTTTACGGCATCCATGTTTTCACGAACGTGACGGGCGCGAGCTCGTTCGTGCTGCACGAGCCGTTGGATGTGGAGTATCTGGTTGTTGGCGGCGGCGGGGGCGGCGCCCGCGCCAGCTTGCGCAATCAAAGCGCGGGCGGCGGCGGCGGGGGCGGCGTTGTTCATGGAACGAATTCGCTCGACGTCGGCGAGTACGATGTAACGGTTGGCGCGGGCGGCTTGCGAGAGGATGATCGCAATGATCCGGGGCAATCTGGAGAAGATTCCTCGTTCGGCGGCATTGTGGCTCTGGGCGGGGGCGGCGCAGGTTCGACCGATAGCGGCTCGGGGCTGGATGGCGGCTCCGGCGGCGGCGCGGGCGGCGGATCGGATTCGGTGGGGGGCGCCGGGTTGCAACCCGATTCCGACAGCGGCGGACTGGGCCATCCCGGCGGCGACCAG
>SLKS01000030.1 GCA_007134465.1 Kiritimatiellia bacterium
CCGCCCTGCCAAGACGCGACCACCGTCAGCTCGTTCGTGTGAGTCGCCCCGATCACCAGCGAACGGGTGGGCACAGCGTAAAATTCGGTTTCGTTAAACGGCGCATGCGGCGCCTGCGGCGGCGCTTCTCCGGCAAACCCCCAGAAATCGACCGTTTCCATGGCGTCCATCTTTTTCATGTCGGGCATCTCGTCTGCCGGCGCAATCCACACCCGATCCATCACCGGTCCATCATTGCGCATTTCAACGCGCAGCCACTGCACGCCCGCCTCCAAACGGGTCTCCGGCCCTTTTTCCCAAAACCAATGGGTATGGCTCCCCTCGCCGCCCACCACGGACAGGGGCTCGTCGTTAAAGCCGGCAAACCAACTGTTGTTGCATTGGACGCTGTCCACACCGTCCCAAACCCAACGAACGCGAAAATAGGACTGATAGCGACCCGCTGTTTCAACGCGAAAAGGATAGAGCGCGGTTGCCGTGCCTGGGTTCTGTATCTGGCCGGCCCCCTTCCGAGCCCGCAGGCACAGACGCCGATCCGGCCGATCAGGCGAAAGATCGGGACCAATATCCAGCGGCCAAGTCAAACGAGCAGGACGTGCCGTATCCATCAAAAACGCACCCTGCGGCACGAATGCGCGAACAACTTCTGTCGTTTCCGATCCGGCATGTACCAACCCCGCTTCTTCCGGCACAAGGACGCTTGCGTCCTCAAGAGGCTCCGTCTCGATTTCGATTTCGGGTTCGGGTTCAGGGTCGGGGTCGGGGTCAGGGTCGGGGTCGCGTATCTCCGGCAATGTTTCGATGTCGTCGCTTGCCGACTCGGCCTCCGCCGGCATCGTTTCGAAGTCGTCGTTTGGCAACTCGGCCTCTTTCTGCAACGCTTCGGGACCGTCCGACTCTTCGAGAACAAGCGTTTCCCGAACCCCTGCGTCATCGGACCGAGCAGGCGGTTCGGCATCGTCCAGCCTGGCGAACGCATCGTCCCGCCGTACGAACGTGTCGTCCCACTGGGCGGGCGTGAAATTGTTTTGGTCGGGCATGCGCGCAAGACGCTGATCGCGAATGAAGGCACGGGTCGATCCCCTGCGATAGCCCCAATAAAACATCACAGCCATGCCCGCGATCGCCAACGCCACGAAGACCGTCCCAAAGACCAACCAGCGCTTCTTGTCAATGTTAACTGTCACACTACAACCCTTCAAAATGTCGGTCCTACGTCAGACTTCTTGTTTATATCTCGTCGGTCATCAGCGCCGCAGCCGCAGCCGCAATAGCCGTTTGCGAGGGCAAAGCCGCCTGCTCCAGCACGGGGCTGGCCGAGATCGGCACATCGGGACAAGTCACTCGCCGAATCGGCGCATCCAAGCGGTCAAAAACGCTTTCAAAAGCCTGGAACCCGATTTCCGCGGCGAACCCGCCGGTGCGGCATCCCTCCTCGACAATCAAAAGGCGACCGGTCCTGGCTACCGAAGTCATAACCGTTTCGCTGTCCAGCGGACTCAAGGTTCGCAGATCGACCACCTCGGCATCCACGCCCGCTTCGGCCAGATCGCGCGCCGCGCGCCGCGCCAGCTCGGTCATCCAGGACCATGCGACGATCGTGACATCGCGTCCTTTGCGAACCACGCGCGCCTTGCCCAGCCGTTCGACCCGACTGGACGCTCGCGCCGGAACCTCGCCACGCAGGCTGTAGAGCAGCTTGTGCTCCACGAAAAGAACGGGATTGTCGTCGCGGATAGCCGCCTTGAGCAGCGTCTTGGCGTCGGCCGGCGTAGAGGGCGCCACGATTTTCAGGCCGGGAATGTGCGCGAACAGCGCCTCCAGCGACTGCGAATGCGTCGGCCCGTAACCGCGTCCGCCGCCGCCCGGCGTCCGGATCACCAGCGGACAGGCCGCGTGCGGCCCGAACACGTAACGCGACTTGGCCGCCATATTGGCCAGTTGATCGAACGCCAGCAGGATGAAATCCATGAACATGATTTCCACGACCGGTCGCGATCCGGCCAGCGCCGCGCCAATCGCCACGCCGGTAAAGCCCGCCTCGGAAATGGGCGTATCCAGCACGCGTTCCGGCCCGAATGCGTCGAGCAGTCCCCGCGTCACTCCGAAAGCCCCGCCGTACACTCCGATGTCTTCGCCCAGACAAAACACCGTCTTGTCGCGCCGCATCTCTTCGCGCAACGCTTCACGCAAGGCTTCGCAACCGGTCAGTGTTCTCATGCGTACACCCCCTGCTCCAACGTCGCCGGATCGGGCGCCGGACTGCGTTTCGCGAACGCCACCGCATCCCGCACGATGTCGCGCGCTTCGCGACGAAGACGCCGGTCCTCGTCGGCGGACAACAGTCCTCGCTCGCGTAGCCGGGCCCGGTAGGCCGGGATAGGATCCCGACGACGCCACTGCGCCTCCTCCTCGCGCGTGCGGTAGCAGCGCGGATCGCCGCGGGAATGACCGGACAGCCGATAGGTCCTGCATTCGATCAGGGTTGGGCCCTCGCCCCGTCGCGCGCGCTGCGCCGCGGCCGTCACAGCCCGATAGACCGCATCCAGATCGTTGCCGTCCACGGTCAGACCGGGCATGCCGTAGCCTGGCGCCCGCTCCGCAATGCCGGACACGGCCATTGCCCGTTCCACCGGCATGGACATGGCATAGCGATTGTTCTCGCACATGTACACCACAGGCAAATTCCAGAGGGCCGCCATGTTCAGCGCCTCGTGAAACACGCCCTGATTGGCTGCGCCGTCACCGAAAAAGCAGAGCGCCACCCGCCGCGCCCGGCGCAGCTTGAACGACAGCGCCGCGCCTGTCGCCACCGGAATGCCGCCGCCGGTAATTCCGTTCGAGCCCAAAAAACCAAGCGAAAAATCGGCCATCAGTTGACTGCCGCCCCGGCCGCGCGAATAGCCGGTTTCCTTGCCGAACAGCTCCGCCATGATCCGACGCGCATCGCCGCCGCATGCCAGACAATGGCCATGTCCGCGATGCGTACTGGTCACATAGTCCCGGCCGCGCCGCAGCGCGAGACAGGCGCCGGCCGCCGCCGCTTCCTGCCCTATCGCGGCATGCGCCGTACCGTGGATCAGACCCCGGGCGAACAACGCCTCCACCTTTTCCTCGAAACAGCGTATCGTCAGCATCAGCCGATACGCATGGCATTCGTCCAGCCCTCGCATGCAAGCCCCCTTTTTACCCTGTTCGCGCATCCCTCATCTTCAACCCCGAAGGGGTTGTGCAAC
>SLKS01000010.1 GCA_007134465.1 Kiritimatiellia bacterium
CGGGGAAGCTTGGCGGGAGCGGTTGTTTTGCGCGTTGGGGGCGGGAATTTTGCTCTCAGGCGACGCGGAGTCGGCGTGGGAGGCGCCGGAGCGCTTGATTTTGGTGCGGGGTGGCGCGCCTTCGGCGAGATTCCTCGGCAAGCTCGGAATGACAGAGAGGGGACTCTGGATGTCAATGCTGTTCGGAGCGGGTTGTGGCGGGGCGTGTTCGGTTTCGGAGAACTCGATGACGATGCGGGTATCGCCGATCTGGATCTTGTCGCCTACGTTCAGGCGGGTTGCAGCGGCGATGGCTCGGCCGTTGACGTCGGTGCCGTTGGTGGAATCAAGGTCTTCAAGGGATACGGCGCCGTCGCGGAAGTCAATCCGGCAGTGCTCGGACGAGACGGCGGGATCGGGCACGGCAATGCCGTAGGCGGGCTGGCGGCCGAGAACAACGGTTTTGGAAACGTCAAGAGTCTGGCCTTCGAACTGACCGGAAAGAAAGCGGAGGCGCAGGCTCATTCAGCAAACTCCTTTTCTGGCCTCCAAGCGAAGGAGGTGAGTGAGTGAGTGAGTGAGCGAGCGAGCGAGCGAGCGGCGCTCTTGTTTGAAGCGACACAAAACTATGGTCGAAACCAGGCATGACAGAAACTTTCCATTGCCGGGACAAGGCTTCCTGGAACAAAAGCGAGTGTCTATACCGCGTTTCCGATTGCAGGTCAACATTTTTTCGCGCTGTTTTTTTCGCGCTCTACTTTCAGACTTCCTGACCTCGCGGAAAAATGACTTGGCGCTGTTTTAGGCCAAAGATATTATGGAGAGAAGCTTGCGTTCGGAGACCCTAAACATCCAATGTCCAACCCGCCTACGTAAGGCCTACGGCGAGGCATGGCAAGGAATATCCAACCGAACAAGGACAGAAAGATTGACCGGCAATCACTTGGTTATTGGAAATTCCTTGTTGGCTGTTGGATTTTGATTTGCGCTTGGCTTAACACGTATGCCCCTCAAGGCCACTGCACTCTCACCCCCGTTGACCGTTGGCCCTTCGGCGGAATCACGACTCTCCAGCTTTCGGTTGCGGAGCTTGGAACCATGGGAAAGAAATCTTTTGGGAGAAAGGCGAAAAATTAGAGGGCGTCCCTTGGCCAACCACGGATTGCTCGGCATACACGGATAAGACACACGCAAAAACGTGTATCTTGCCGCCCACGTCCAACCCCTACTCCCCAAGCATCCGTTCCGCCCATTCCAGCGCGGCCCCGGCCTGTTCGATGGCCTTGCGATAGTCGGCTTCCGTGACATCGTCCATGTCCTCGGGGTAACGCGATGCAACGGCATACACCGTCAGTTCTACGGCATCGGACACAGCCGCAGGCAAGACGATGTCCGTCGGCATCAATTCCCGCAACACCGTCAGGTTATGCGTCGGCGGAAAATCCACGGCACGACTCGCCAGCACGGCCTTGAAAGCCTTTTCGACCGCTTGCTGCGCGTGGAACGCCAGCGGCTCCCACATGAGTTCCGCAGGCCGGTCTATCCCTGCCAGCAGCAGATCGTTGCGTGCATAGCGCAGCCACTTCCGCGCCTGATCGAGATGGGAACGTTCAGGCGGCATAGAGTTCCCTTCCCTCCTCAACCGCGTGTCGGTACACCAATCCCGGGGTCCGCGCGTGCCTCGTCAGCAGGGCGGGAGTCGCAACGATAAGATCGAACGGTTCGCGAATGCCGCGGATATCGCGATAAAGCCGCATGGCCGTTGCGCGGCAGTCCGTGCCGTCCGGCACGACGACCAGCACGTCGAGGTCGCTGTCCGCTCGCATCTCGCCGCGCGCGGCGGAGCCGAAAAGAATGATCCGCAAGGGCTCGACCACTTCGCGGATGCGCCGCACCAGTTCGTCCAGAATGTGCTGTTTCGGTTCCATGGCTGAACAGGATACATAGCGCTCTTGGATTGTGAAGTCAACATCTAGGTTACGGGCGCAGCCCCGATTGGCTGACCTATCGTCCTCGTCGTCGTTCTCGTTCTCGTCCTCGGTTTCTCCTGTCAGCTTTGTCGAGGACGAGAACGAGGGCCGTTCGCTCCGCTCACCGAGGACGATTCTTCCCGTCATTCTTTCTTTCCCATTGTTCCCGCTTGACTTTCCGCCGTTGATCGCCCCATGGTTCCTTGCATGAAGAAACGCGCGGCTGTGTTCTGGATAGGATTGGTCTGCGTCTGCGTTGCAGAGCAGCCAGATCAGGCGGCAAAGCAATTCGTACTCGAGTCAATCGGAGAGCGTCCATACGTGCTCTGAATGTTTTCGTGCTTGCCCGAATCGATATAAAGGCGCAGGCGTGCATCCTGACGAACGCCACCGGCGCCATCGCGATCGAAGCGGAGCGGACGGAAGCCGAACCGGCGCCGTGATTTCGGCAGAAGACTTGGCCCGACACAAATAGTTTCACGCTCGCTCCCGCAACCAACAATACGCACCTCGTGTTTTGGCCGCCCATGGTCTTCATCTCCAAGATACCCATGGCGGGCTTCGCCCGCAACCCAATTTGTTTTAACTACGAAACACGCTAAATACGCGAAAAGTTCCGTTTTGAGTGCGCGTGCCTGCACGCGCACTCAAAAAAGCGCATTTCCTAACTGCGTCAAAAAACAAGAGGATTCGGTGGACGACTACGGCGATCCCGACGCGCTTCGCGGTCGGGACGGATCACGAGTGACGGAAGCCCGCCTGCAACGCTGTAGCACTGCGGGCAGGTCGTCCACCGTAGTCGTCGCCGTAGTCGTGTTCCGACCTCTGGGTTGCGGGCGCCAGCCCGCCTTAAGTTTTAGGCTTCGGCTCTTCCCGGTTGAAACGGCCGGAGGCCAGGAATGCCACGACCTGCGCCTGAACGGAACGGCGGCACATGAGCCAGGTATGGCTGTGGGGGACTTCCAGAAAATCCGCCATGCCATCGAGCTTGGCGCGCTCGACCGAAACCTTGCCGTCGTTGGGGCCGGGAATGAGGCGGGCGTAGAGCGGGTTCACGTTGCGCGTGCCGACGATGATCCCGATCTCGCAATCCGGAACGGGCAGTCGCGCGGGCGCGCCGTCCTGTCCGGTGGTCAGTTGCGCGCCGGTCGGCCCGTTAATCCAATGGTACAGGGCGAAGCCGCCCAGCTTGTCGGCCAGCTCGCTGCCCTGGCTGGGCGGCGCCAGCATGACGATGCGGCCCAGGGCGAACGGGGGCGGCGTTCGCAAATACTCGCGAACGAGCAGACCGCCCAGCGAATGCGTCACGAAATGGACCGGCCGCGTTTCGTGAGCCAACTCGTTTTTCAGAAGCGGCGCCAGGTCTTCGGCAACCAGGCGCTCGATGGTTTTCCGGCGCGACGGGTACGGCACGTTGAGCACACGGTAGCCCGCCCGCGTCAGAGCGCGTTCCAGCCCGGCCAGCGAAGCCGGGCCGCGAGCCAGTCCGTGCAGAAGCACGACGATGTCGCTCTCGTCGGCGCTCCGCGGCGGCGGAGCCGCGCCCGGCAACAGCGTCGCGACCGCCAGCGTAAGCACGGCAGAAAACCGAGCGCGACCGCGTGGGCGAACCGTCCGGCGGCGGCGTTTGCCGGCCGCGGGCTTTGTCGAAGAGTTGTTCATTCGCATTCCCGTCCGTCCACCTTCTCCTGCATCTCCACCACCTGATTGCGCAAGCCTTCCACGTCCCGCGATATGCTACCGGCTGTCGCGGATACGGTTCGGATGTCCTGGGATATGGCCAGCAGCACCTCATGGGTTGTGCCGACAAGCATCGTCAGGCGCACGGCAAGAACGATGCCGGCCAGAAGCAATACGGCGAGCAGCCTCGCATTCCATCGGCGCCATCGTCGGTCCGTCTTCTCTGCCGATGGCATTTCTCGTTCGCTATTCATGGCGGCTTCTCCTTGCGAATGATATTCTTTCGGGTTCATCGCGTCTTCCATTGCAGAACCGTGCGCAGTCCATCGTCCTCGAATTGCATGGAGACATTCATGCTTTCGATGGCTTGCATGATGCCGAAACTGGTGTCGCCTTCGGCATGCGCAGGCTGGCGCGGACGGTCGGGCCGCCCGAACATGGCGCTCTCCAGTCGGCGCGCGTCGCCGGTCCAGGCGCCGCCGTCGGGATGCGCGGGCCGAAACCCGAACCAGTCGAAATGCCGGTCGGCGGCCTCGTCCGCCGACAGGTTCAGGGCCAGCATAAGCGGATACAGGCGCGCCAGTCCGCGCATGGCGGTCGCGCGCTTCTTTTCCATGGCGGAAGAATGCAGACCCGGAAGCTGCAAACGGCCGGCGCCCGGCGTCACCGCCAGCCGCGCGGTCGGAAGCGGGCTGTCCGTCAGCCCGGCAATGGCGTCGGTTCGCGACCAGGGAATGTTGCGGACAACCACGTGTTCGCCCATGACCGCGATGCCGAACCGCAACTTGAGCAGCCCGGCGACGTCGAGCGCATAGACCCATTCGTCGCGGTCGCCGGTCCGGTAGAATTCGTAACGGATATCGTCCATGCGCCGGCGGCGGGACGGCGGACTGGCGCCGGCGGCGCTGTTCAGAAATTGCAGCGTCCGCGCCGGATCGCGGGTTTCGATAACGAGGGCGCAAGGCCGGGTCAGCACGGACAGCGCAATGGGAATGGCCAGCATCTCGGCATTGCGCATGCCGGCGATATTGCCGCCGAACGCGCCGAAGATATCGCCGCTGCCCAGCGCGATGACGGGATCGGCATCGAACAGCGCCAAATGCAGCGCAGGCCCTAAATCGTCCAAGGCGGCCGGGGCGATCGGCGACCCCATGGCAAACAGATCGGTCAAGCCCTCGACGATGCCTTTCCAAGCCACTTCGGGAAGATTCAGGGACAGCGTCAGCACCGGCGCCGGAACCAGTTGCGGCACGCGCAAGGGCTGCGCCGTTTGTTTCGAGAGCGCCTCCCGCAACCCGTTGTACAGGGAATTGTCAAGCAAAGGCAGAATGAAGGTCGTCGCTTCCAGGCCGCCTTCGGGCCGGTCGTCAAGGCGGATGGCGATCGGATCGAAGAATTCGCGCCAAAACCGGTTGTATTCGCGCAGATAGTCGCGATAGGCGTCGGCTTCCTCTTCCGAAACCTTGGCGACAGGCACGCTGCCAAGCCCAACCGGCCATGCCGGACTGCCATAAATCGAGCAGGAAGCGGAACCGTCCGGCCGCAGCGCAATCGTTGAAACATCGGCCTGCTTCGACAACAAGCCGCGTTCCTGCAATTGCGCGAGCGTAATGGGCGCGGGCCATCCGTTCAAGCGCGCCAGCAGCGCGGCGGCCATGACATGCTCCATGGTTCCTTTAGCCACCGCGCGGCGGAGCTGGCCGATTTTCGTTTCCGGCCCCACCAAGCGACGAATGAACGGATCGGAGAAGTAGACCAGCGCGCGCGTGCGTTCCTGGAGAGGCACCTTGGAAAGCATATAGCGAAACTCCGCGGAGCGGGCCAGGGATTCGTCCGGATGGGCCTGCGTTCGCAGCACGCGTTCGACGCCTTGCCGCGAGGTTCCGGCCGCCAGCCAGTCCTCGCGCAGAATCCAGTAGGCATGCCGCCCTTCGACAGTCGGCACAGGAATCAGGCCGTCCTTCTTCGGGTCGGCAAGCCCGACCATCTTGAGCAATCCGTCCAGGGCCGGCGAGCGGTTCAGCCGCGCAACAACCACGACATCCGTGCCGTCAACGAAAAACATGTCGTCGGCGATCAGAACCGCATCGCGCACGGCCCCGGAAGCCAGCAGCGCGTCGAGCCAGTCGCGGCGCATGCCGAGCAAGCGCAGCGTGCGTTCCGTCGCATCGTAGCGCGCGCCGCCGCCGCTGAACCCCTCGCCCAGCTCGGCGAAGAAGGCCGCCCCGCCGTCCAGCATGCCCGGAATGGCCGACGGCCGCGACACATACACCGCCAAACGGTCCTGGGGCGC
Source organism: Kiritimatiellia bacterium (assembly GCA_007134465.1). Lineage (GTDB taxonomy): Bacteria > Verrucomicrobiota > Kiritimatiellia > UBA8416 > SLMC01 > SLMC01. Next base: position 5,923 of record SLKS01000010.1, read on the forward strand.
AAGCCGCATCAAATCGGGCGCAGCCACGACGCGGTCGCCGAGCATCGCGGCGTAGGGATGCGACTTGACCTCGACGCCTTCTACGGTTGCGATGTCTATCGTGCGGGGGCCGGGCGCGACGGCATTGTCGCTCAACAGCCGCGTTTGCAGCGTCTCGGCAATGGCCGGGCGGCCGCCGAACAACGAGAAGACAGACGCGAACCGCGTTCCGTCGCGCCCAAGCGCAAGGCGGTCGCCCGCGCCCAGAAGGCCGAACCAATGTCCCGTCGCGGATGTCGGTTCGGTCTGCGCATGGGCCTGCCAGGCGGCCAGACGGGCTTGCGTCCATTCGGCGGCAAGCGCTTCATCAACCGGCGTTTTCGACCAGGTCCAGTCCAACACGCGCGTATCGCCGGCCAACGCATTGCGGACGCGCACGGAAAAACGCGGCGGCGTATCGGCGCCGACCAGCGCCATAAACGCATAGACGGCATGATCTGCGGCTTCCTTTTTTTCGCTGCGCTTCGATACCGGCCGAACCGTCTGCCCGTAGCGTGCCATCGTTGCCGGATCGATCGTTTCTCTCGATGCGCGCCCGTCGGTGAACAATACCCAATGCATGCCGTCGTCCTCGAACGGCCGCAACTCGAAAGCCAGCGGCTGCCGCTGGCCCGGAACAATGCGCCTGCGATCCTCGCCTTCGAAACGGAAGGGAACCTGCGGAATCAGAAACACGAACGGGCCTTCGAGCGCCGGACGATGCTCGGGCCAGGGAGACCGGTTCATTCTTTCGGCGAAACCGCTGTGCGCGACCGCATCGAGCTCGGAGATCGTCGCCGGACCGGCCCCATCGTGTTTCCTGGCATACTCGACACACGGCCAGTAAAGCTGCCGCACCGTCGTCTGCCCCTGGCGCAGATTGCGTTCCACTTGGACTTGCGCCATGCGCGTTCCCGTCAGCGCATGAAGCACGTCGTCGGGAGGACGCACGTAGATTTCGCGCGGCGCTTCCGGCGCCTGATCGGGGGCGATGCTCCATAGCCCGGCGGAGGGCAACTCGAACTGACCCTGCACAATCCACCCGGCCGCCTCGTGCTCGCGCCAGGCGCCGGTATGCGTGATCGTCTGTTCGCCCGCCGCGTTCGCCGCCAGCCATGCCGCTGTCAAGAGAACCATTGTTGTTTTCATGCCGTCCCTCCTCTGTTTCCTGTTTCAACACCATGCCATACCGCCATTCGGCCGGCAATCCGATTCCGCAACGAAGATAAAGGATGTATGTTATCCGTGTATTCCGTGTAATCCGTGGTTAATCATTGGGTTGCGGGCACAGCCCGCCTTAAGCTTGATTCCGCCTGCGATGTTTGGCGGCGGCCCCTTTTGCCCAGGCGCCGGTAGAAACCGGGCAATGGGTCGTTCGGATCGCGGGCGCAGATCGCCTTCGCCTGCTCGTAGGGGATAGGCAAGCGTCCGTCGAACGCTTCGCGCAGGTGCGCGGCATGGCGCAGGAGGAAGCAGGACGAACACGGCCGACCAAACGCCTCGCCCATCCGCCGCCAGACATCGGCCAGAGGTTCCTCCCGAAGGTTGCCGAACGAAACCGGCGTGAAATCGCAGGGACAGACATGCCCGGACGCGTCCACATACAGGTGCTGGCTGCCCGCGCCGCAGCCGTACATGTCGGGCGCCTCGATGTGGGCGAAGGCCGTGGTCTTGGTCGGTCCGCGCCGACGATTCGCCCGAAGATGCCACTGCCGCAGTTGCGCGCGTTCGGCGGCGGACAGCAAGGCGGCCTGCTCGGCCTCCAGCAGACGGCCGGCCGGCATGGGTTCGAGCAGCCGGATTTCATGCACATCCAGCTTGCGGGCCAGATCCAGGTAGCGCGCCTGCGTTTCGGTTCGCAACATGTCGCGCGTCGCCACAAGCTGAATCATGGTGTAGAAACCCAGTCGGCGCGCGCGACGAATCGCGGCCAGCGCCGTGTCGAACGCGCCGGGCCGGCCGCGCCGTTCGTCGTGCGCGCCAGCCTGCCAGTGGTCCAGGCTGACCGCCACGCCGAACAGACCGCTGCGCTTCAGCGCGGCGGCGCGCGCCTCGTCGAACCCTGCGCCGGAGGTGAACAGGATCGTTACGGACCGCGAATCCGCCGCCTGCACGATCTCTTCCAGGTCGTTTCGCTGCAAGGGTTCGCCGCCCGTGATGCCGACGATCGCCACGCCCAGCTCCTGCGTTTCGCGCACGGCCCGGCGCCAGAACGACAGCGGGAGATCCCGCTCCGCGCGATGCGCCTTGCTGCAATGCCAGCAGGCGTACGAACAGCGGTTCGTCACGGCCAGATAGGCGGAAACCGGCACGGCGCGGCCCCGGCGCACTTCGTTCAGCCCGTGCGCCATGCTCTCGAACGCCCGGCTCGGAAATGGCGGCAGAAACGAATGAACCATCGTCCGGTCGCCGATCCGAACCATTTTTTCGCCGCTCAGCATGCGGCGCAAACGCCAAAGAACCGGCAACGGCAGTTCCCGCAAGGACGAGCCGCGCCACATGCGCAACAGCGTTGCCTGTCGAGCCCAACCGTTCAGATACACGGCGCGCCCTCCTTTCGCGCCACGCACGCCAGCCAATGATGGGCGGCCGGTATGGCCGCCTCGTCCGCGAACCGTTCGTCGAGATACCGCGCGAACAACGCGTCGCATTCGGACTTCCTGGCCGGGTCCATCATGCGCCAGAAACCGGCGCCGGCCCCGGTCCGCAAGACCCAGGCCAGCGCCTCGGCGCCCGACCCGAACCGAAACTCCTCGCTGCCTTCCCAGACATCGAGAACGGTCAGCCCCGCCGCCTGGCACCAGCGGCCCATCTGCCGAACATTGCGCGGCAGCCGCCGATGCAGATCCATGATCCGGCGCACCTGACCGGGATACGCGCGCGCCACCGTCAGGGAAGCGTCGCGTATCGGCGCCAGCGTATCGCGCGCGTTTTCGATCAGCCCGACCCGGCCGCCCGGCTTCAGCTTGCGCGCCATCAGCCGCAGAATGGACGGCGGGCTTTCGTATCCGATCGCCCACCCGCAGGTCGCCACATCCAGCGAAGCGTCCGGCTGCGCCAACAGCGCCTGCCGCATGTCCGCTTCCCGGAAGCGCAGCCAGTCGTTACCGTAATCGCGGCGCCGCGTCTCGGCGCGGGCCAGCATGCCCGCCGACGAATCCGTACCCGTCACGCTGCCGGTCGGCCCGACCGCCGCCGCCAGCGCCAGCGCCACATTGCCCGTGCCGGATGCCAGGTCCAGCGCCCGATCGCCCGGCCGCAACCGCAGACGTTCGGTCAGTTCGAGCGCATGCTTGCGCATGTGCCGACCGAACGCCTCGTCGTACCCGGCCGACAGCCGGTCGTAATCCTCGCGAATCATGGCCGGCGTCACCACCCGCCCCGCCAGCAGCAGCCCCATCGCCTTCGCATTGAATAGCAACGTTTTCATGATTCTTTGCCTTTGCCCTCTCGTCCTCGTCGTCGTCCTCGTCGTCGTTCTCGTTCTCGTCCTCGATTTCTTCCTCGTTTTCTCCCGTCAGCCTTGTCGAGGACGAGAACGAGCGCCGTTCGCTGCGCTCACCGAGGACGAGGACGATTCTCCTATCATCTTTCACTCTTTCTTCCCGCGAGCCATGCGCCACTACTCTATTGCACATGCCGTGCCAACTTGACGGAAACACGCGATTTCGGCGCGGGCCTTCCTCCTGGCGTTTGGCGAAACAACACGGGCGAAACGTGTCCGCCGGAGCCTTTAGGCGTAGGCGGACGCCCCTGCCACATGGAAAATGGCCTGTATCGCGCCTGTGTCATACGTTTGCCTTCGCGTCTCCGCTTCTCATCCATCGCCAACACAAGCGGTCGTCCCCCATGCAATTTTTGCGCACGGCATTCAATTTTTGCATTGCGTCTTTGCGAGCTGTGATGTAGGTTGCGAGTTGAAATGCAGAGGGGAACGGTGGTCTGTCATGTGATTTTTGTGTTTTTGTGTTTTTTGTGGCTATCCTCTCTGAAAAAGAGTGCCTATCCATCGAAGCGAGTTTCGCATTGCCACAAGAAACACAAAAACACATAAGGAGCCTGAAGTGAAAGCAACACAAGACATATGGAAGCTGTGCGACACAATTCGACAAACCGCTTTCGATTTGCATGTATATTTGCGAAACGGTCATCTGGAAAAAGTCTATGAAAACGGCTTGGCAAATCGTTTGCGAAAGACAGGCATCAAGTTCGAACAACAATGCCCATTGACGGTAAAGGATGACGATGGGACAATACTTGGCGAATACTATGCCGATCTTCTGGTAGAGGATTGTTTGATCATTGAACTGAAAGCTGTCCGAAACCTGGCTCAGGAACATTGGGCTCAAGTATTGGGCTATCTTCGCGCTTCTGGTCTACAACATGGCCTTCTCATTAATTTTGGCGCACCCAAAATTGAGATCAAAAAACTCATCATGTGATTTTTGTGTTTTTGTGTTTTTTGTGGCTATCCTCTCTGAAAAAGAGCGCCTATCCATCGAAGCGAGTTTCGCATAGCCACAATAAACACATAAACACATAAGGAGCCTGCCATGAAAGAGAAGCCGACCGCGTTGAGCCGCAGCAACCGCTTGTTTTTCCAGCGCGTGCACCGCGCGGCGTTCAGCAATCCGTTCGGGTCCGAGCGCCAAACGCTCGACCGCGAGATCTATCCGGGTGCGCCCGCGCATTCGCCGGACGCCTTGCTGGAAGGCGTGCTGGCCGCCGTAGCCTCGCGGCTCGCGTCGGCCCTGCCGGACCGCGCGCAATGGAAGCGTTTCGTCGCGCCCGACCGCGACTGTCTGCGCACCGCCCTGCTGTTCGACTTGTTTCACCGTTATTGCGACCGGTTCGACGATCTTGTCCTGCGCCAGCAGGCGGCCGGCGACGAGCCGATCCCCTGCCCGTTCGTCGGCAAGGTTCTGGCCGAGCTGCTGTCGTTCGGGTTTTCGGCCGCCGAGGCCGCCGACAGCGCGAGCTTGTTCTACCAGCTTCGCCGGGCCTATTTTCTGATCGAGCAGGGGCTCGTCGGGCGCAGTCGGCCCATGCGCGAGCTGCGGCTGCGCTTGTGGCAATGCGTATTCACGGGCGACACGCAACGGTACGCGACGCATCTATGGAACCGCATGGAGGATTTCTCCACCTTGCTGCTGGGCGAGACGGGCACAGGCAAAGGCGCGGCGGCGGCGGCGATCGGGCGGTCGGGTCTGATCCCCTACGACGCGAAGCGGCAGCGTTTCGCGCACAGCTTCACGGCCATGTTCACGCCCATCAATCTGTCGCAATACCCGGAGTCGCTGATTGAAAGCGAGCTGTTCGGGCATCGCAAAGGCGCGTTCACCGGCGCCGTCGGCGATTCCGAAGGCGTTTTGGCGCGCACGCGTCCGCACGGGGTTCTGTTTCTCGACGAGATCGGCGAGGCGTCGCCCCGCGTGCAGATCAAGCTTCTGCACGTGCTGCAGGACCGCCAGTTCACGCCGGTGGGCAGCCGCGAACGGCGCCGCTTTCACGGGCGCGTCGTCGCGGCGACGAACCGGACGCTGGCCGACTGGCGGCGGAACGGCGGGCTGCGCGAGGATTTCTATTACCGGCTGTCGTCGGCGACGATCGCGATGCCGTCCTTGCGCGAGCGCTTGCGGGACGCGCCGGACGAGCGGCGCCTGCTGCTAGGCCGCATTGTCGAGCGGCTGCTGGGCCATGCCGCCCCGGACGTGGCCGACAGCATCGAGAGCGCGCTGGCGAAGTCGCTGCCGCCCGATTACGCCTGGCCCGGCAACGTGCGCGAGCTGGAACAAGCCGCCCGCCGCATCCTGCTCGACGGCGCCTACACGCCCGAGTTCGACGCCGGGTCCGGCGGCAATCTGCCGCGCCTCGAAGCCGGCATCGCCGACGGACGGCTGACCGCCCACGAGCTGCTGTCGCTCTATTGCGCCCGCCTCCACGAGCGGCTCGGCAGCTTCGAGAGCGTCGCCCGCCGCGCCGAACTCGACCGGCGCACGGCCAAGAAATACGCCGACGCCGGCCGACATATGGACCGAGGGGAGGAGTGAACAGTGGCCAGTGACCAGTGGCCAGTGGCCAGTGGCCAGTAAACAGTGGCCAGTAAGCAGTGACCAGTAAACAGTGATCCTGGAAAGAGCAGATAACCGCAAAGAACACAGAGAACACAAAGATGGAGAACAGCTTGCAGAGATGCGCCCTGACACCCGATTGGTGTGGCCAGAAAACTGCACAACTGTCTTTCTTTGCGATCTTTGTGCTCTTTGCGGTAAATCAACTGCTCCACTTAGGGTGATCAGTGTCGGTTTGCGGAAAGTCTGTTTTCACAAAGGACGACACGGCTTGCCACGGCATAGCCCGCAGGGCGGAGACGGGAGGTCGTCCCTCCATTGTTACAAACAAAGCGTTTCTTACGATGCTGGAGGGTCGGGCTTCCGCCTTCGTGAAG